>NZ_JBHXLU010000057.1:0-43027 GCF_042720695.1 Streptomyces sp. NPDC058457
GGTACGCCCGTGAGGTTCGCCCGCTGGTACACCGACTGGCTGCAGAAAGCCGAGCACACAGCCCTGTCAGCACCATAGGCCCGACGCCCTGTGCTGCTGAGCAACGTGGTTGGCCAAACGGGCCAAGTAGGGCGCTCAGTCACACGAACGGCCCGCGGGCACCTGGCCACTGGGTGCACCACTCGCCTCGTGGCCCCTGGTGCAGGCGCCAAAGCCAAGCTCACCTCAGCGGACCGGGTCCTGGTCACCGTGCTCCACCTGCGAAAACACGCGACCATGGACCTCCTGGGCCAGCTCTTCAACACCACCGCCATGACCATCAGCCGCGCAGTGAAAGACGTCCGCCCGCTCCTGGAAGCCCAGGGTGTTCATCTCCCCGCCTCAACAGCCCGTTTCCGCACACGGGGAGACGTCGCCAGGTTCCTCGACCCCGACAACACCAAGATCAAACCGACGGGTTGATTCCCGGCAAGCCCTAAGCAAGAGGCCGAAATTGGCCCGGCCGAAACCCATGCGCTTGAGGAAGTCATGTGTCCCTCGACCTGGCCAGAGCTGCAGGGCGTGGACAGACTGGCGGTGACCGCGTCCAGTGACAGGCTGGGGCGCAGGCTCGTAGCGCTCCGCCCCAGGCCCCTCCCCGCGGTGTGGGCTACGACGCTGAATCGAAGGTACTGACGTGGCCAACTGTGACGCTCAGAGTGGCCAACTGTCGCGCTCAGTCACAACCGCCCCCCTGAACGACGACCAGCGCGCCCGCCCCCACAAGGGCGAACGCGCTGGGCCGGTCGGTCCGGCAGCGCTCCGAAGGGGCGCGGGGCCGTATCCGATATGCGGCTACCGCCGCGTGGGCGCGACCAGCCACGACGGCGCCGCAGTCGCACGACGGCCTGTCGCGGCACTCACGGATGCCGCGGCCCTTCCAGCGGAGCGCCTAGTCGACGTCCACCGGACCGTCGTCCGACTTCCGTCCCTTGCTGGTGGGCAGCTGGAGCAGGCCGCCGCCCTCGCTCTCCCCGGAGCGGCGGCCGTCGGGGCGCTGCCCGTCGGAGTCCTGGCCGCCAAGGTTCTGGCGGACCGAGTCGAGGATCGTCAGGCCCTGGGACACCAGGCCGGCGGCGAGCTCGCCGAGGCCGTCCGCGCCGTTGAGGACGTTGACGTTGGCGCCCGCGAGACCGCCCGCGGCCTCCTTGACGATCTGCGGCAGCTGGTCGATCAGCATCCGGTCGAGCGCGACCCGGTCGTAGGACGCGGCCGCCTCCGCCTGGATCTTCATCCGCTCCGCCTCGGCGGCCGCGAGGATCCTGACCCGCTCGGCCTCGGCCTCGGCGGGCCGCACGATCTCGGCGACCAGCTGCTCCTGGCGCAGCTTGGCCTGGCGCTGGGCCAGCTCCGTCTGGGCGGCGAGCACCTCCTGCTGGGCGTGCGCCTGCGCCAGCGGTCCGGCCTGCGCGGCCTGCGCCTGGGCGCGGTCCACCTCGGCCGAGTACTCGGCCCTGACGATCGCGGTCTGCCGGGCGTACTCGGCCTGGTTGCGGGCCGCCACCTGCTCCGCCTCGACCGAGGCCTGGGTGGCCTGGGCCTGGGCGATCTGCGCCTGGCGCTGGATGGCCGCCTTGTGCGGGGCGGACATCGCGTCGATGTAGCCGGTGTCGCCGTCGTCGATGGACTGGATCTGCAGCGAGTCGACGATCAGCCCGATCTTCGCCATCTCCGTCTTCGAGGTGTCCAGCACCTCCGCGGCGAGCTTCTGCCGCTCGGTGACGATCTCCTCGACCGTCATCGAGCCGATGATGGCCCGCAGGTGACCGGCGAAGATCCGCCCGGTGAGCACCGACATCTGCTCCTGGTCGGAGAGGAAGCGCTGACCGGCGTTGATGATGCTCTCGTGGTCGTTGCCGACCTTGAAGGCGATGACCGCGCGGACGTGCAACGCGATGCCCTGCTTGGTCACGCAGGTCTCGGTGACCTCGGACTCACACATGGACAGGGTGAGGAACCGGACCTTCCGGAAGACCGGCAGCACGAACTTCCCGTGCCCCGTGACCACTCGGAACGGCGCGCCCCCCAGTCCCCGCCTGCCCCCCGAGATCAACATCGCCTCGTCGGGAGCGGGTACGCGGTATCCGAACATTCCTGTTTCTCCTCAGCTGGCCTCGGCACTGTCGCCGAGCGCGTCCAATGGATCCACCCACTCGATGACGCCGACCTCGCGGCATCCCCGTGATTCGATCACGAGCACCGTCGCGCCGACCGGCAGGGGCTCCTCCGACCAGGCGAGGAACGTCTCCGAGCCGCCTCTGACCCGCACCAGGACTTCGCCGGGGCCTGTGGCACCGCGGGTTCCGATGAGCACCTTCCCCGTGCAGCCGATCACGGCCTCGTCCTGCGGCATCACCGGCCGTCCTCCTCGTTCTGGCCCGATGATTCCGACGATAGACCCGTTCCGTGCGGGACCCAACGGTCAGGGGGGACCGTCCTGCGCCACCGGCTGTCCGCCCCGGCGGGACGGAGCAGGCGAAGCCGCTGTCCTGGCCGGTGGGATGCCGCGCGACATGAAGGACGATACGGTGTAAATGCTGTCAGGCCACGCACAGTTGCCCGCATGGTGGGCGGGATGGATCGCTCCTGTGGGGCGGCATGTGCGCGACGCGGCGGAGTCATCACGTCCGTCACGTCCGTCACGTCCCACCGGTCGCATCAACGGCATCCGAAGCAGGTTGAATGATGAACCGAACACGTCGTCTCGCAGCGTTCGCCCTCCTTGCCGCCCCCGCGCTCGCGGCGGGCCCCACGATGACCGCACACGCCGCTGCCGCCGCAGCTCCCGCTGGCACGCCGCACGCTCCGTCCCGCGCGGCGTGCCATGTCGAAACGGAGTCCGACGGCAGGTACCACCTCTGGGGTGTGGGGTTCCCCGGCGGTGCGAAGGTGACCTACTCCGGTTCCGCCTCGGGCACCGTCGCCACGGACCGGACGGGGCGGTTCGACATCGGCGGCCTCAGCGGAAGCAGGTTCGTCGTCAACACGGCCGACGGGAAGGCCACGGTCACCTGCACCATGGTCCGTCACTGAGCGCGCCGCGCGCCGGCGGGTGCGGCAGGTGCGGCGGGACCGCCGGCGGGGGCGTCCCGGAATCGGATCGGAAGCGGTTGGCGGGTACCGGCGGAAGCGTCCGGGGTGGTCTCGTGGACAGCGGTGGGGCCGGGCGAAGCGGCGCGAGGCGTGGCCGGCGGGACGATGCCGCCAAGGGGGAGTCTGGAGATGTGGAGCAGCCCGCCGGCCCGGGGGACACGCCCGGGCCTCCGCCCGGTCCCGCCTTCGCCGTCAGTCCGCCGCGCGCAGCCCGAGCACCAGGTCCTCGAACCGCTGCTCCACCGGGGCCAGGTCGGTCCGGGCCAGCTCCTGGGGCAGGATGACGATCCGGAGTTCGGGGGTCAGGGCCGGGTAGCGGCGGCAGGCGTCGATGAACGAGTCCACGATCAGCGCGGCCAGCTGTCCCCGGTCCAGGTCGGTGACACGGGCGAGGCCGGAGCCGATCAGCGGGACGGCGACCGGCTTGAACAGGCCGTGCACCGCCACCGAGGCCCACAGGTTCTCCAGACTCAGCCGCAGGTCGAGGTGGTTGGACCTGGCCACCAGATCGTTGCCGAGCCGCGAGTAGGCCGTGGCGAACACCCGGCGGCCCTCGACCGGCACCATCACGGTCGTGCCCACCGGGTAACGGACCCGTCGGCCCAGCGGCTTGGTCCGCACGGTCTCGGTGCCCGCCGCCTTCACCGAGCGCAGCCCCGCCCGCAGCCGGTCGTCCAGCAGACGCCGCCGCCCGGCGAACAGCCGGTCGACGAGCTGGCTCTGCAGGCTCTCCCGGCTGATCACCAGGTCTTCCGCGGTCTCCGTGTCGAAGGTGTCGGAGAACCCGATCACCAGGTTGCAGTCCATCTGGTCGAACAAGTCGCCGCGGACCAGCACCACATCCGCCCGCTGGCCGGGCAACGGCACCCGGTGCCGCAGCAGTTCGGCCCCGTGCCGGGCGCGCAGCTCGGCGCGCAGCGCGTCGAGGACACGCGCGGCCTCGGCGTCGTCGGGACGCTCGTGGGCGATCAGTTCGGCGACCGGCAGGGCGAGTTCGGGCCGTCCCAGGTCGGTCTGCACGCGGACCAGTTCGCGTCGGGCGGAGTCCTGAAGGGTGGTCAGGCGGCGTACGAAGGGCACCGCGAACCCCTCGCCGTTGACCTCGGCCAGCGGCCGGCCGTGCACCAGGGACAGCGCCTCGGCCAGCCGGTGCGCGGCGGTGGCCGGCGGTGCGAGCAGGGCGTCGCCGACGATCGCGGTGAACCGCGCGCTGTCCAGTTCCTCGGGCCGCAGCACCAGACGGTAGGCGGTCTCCGGGCCCTGCACGGTGACCTGCTGCTCGGTGCGCAGGACCTGCGTTCCCGCGCTGTCCTGGCCGGGGGCCAGCGCCCGCCGCAGCTCCAGGACCCGTTTCTGCACCTCGTTGCGGTTGCGCTGGTCCAGGTGGCGCGGCTCGTCCGCGAGTCCCCATACGTCGCGGCGCAGCTGCCGTACCGGCACCGCCTCGCCCTCGGCCGCCACCAGGCGGACCAGCAGCCGTACCGTCAGCGGGGTCAGCCGGACCGGAACCCCGTCGACCTCGAGCTGGACCGGGCCCAGGACCTTCACCCGGATACGCGCTCTTGCACCGGCCATCCGCGTCGCCCCCCGGCGGTTGTGCGTCACTCTGCGTCAGCCATAGTGACTGAAAGATTATCATGATGCCTTGGGGAATCAATGAGTTCGGGTGATTCCGGCGGGCTGGACCCGATGAGCCCGATACGGCCCCCGGACGCGATCCGG
Source organism: Streptomyces sp. NPDC058457 (assembly GCF_042720695.1). Taxonomy (NCBI): domain Bacteria; kingdom Bacillati; phylum Actinomycetota; class Actinomycetes; order Kitasatosporales; family Streptomycetaceae; genus Streptomyces; species Streptomyces sp. NPDC058457. Next base: position 4,855 of record NZ_JBHXLU010000057.1, read on the forward strand.
CCACGCCCCCCGCGCCGCCACCTCCACCCGCATCCGCGTCTGCGTCTGCGTCTGCCACGGGGCACGCGGCGGGCCCGGCAGGTCTTCGTACGCGACACGATGGTGGCGTTCGGCGGGTTGTCCGCCGTGTCCCAGGTCGTGGGCCCGTTCGTGCCGTACGGCGCCTCCGGCGCGGTCGTCGGGCTGTCGGTGGGGGCCTGCCTGGGCTGGGGGCTGCTGCGGTCCCGTCCGGCGGCCCGGGTACGGCAGGTCTTCCGGCGGCCCGACATGACGGTGGTCGTCGAGACGGGCGACGTGTTCGACCAGCCGGCCCATCTCGTCGTCGGGTTCTGCGACACCTTCGACACCCTGTCGGCCGGCGGCCGGGTCATCAACGGCGACAGCGTGCAGGCGCAGCTGCTGGACCGCCGCTACGGCGGCGACGCGGACCGCCTGGACGCGGAGTTGGGCGCGGCGCTCGCCTCCGCCCGGCCCGTCGCGCGGGAGGAGCGGGCGGACAAGCCGCTCGGCAAGCTCGACCGCTACCCGGTCGGCACGGTGGCGGTGCTGGGCGCCCGGCCCCGGCTGGTGTTCGGCGTGGCCTACAGCCGGATCGGCAACGACTACGTGGCCTCCTCCGGCGTGGAGGACCTGTGGCGGGGCCTGGGCGGACTGTGGGACGCGCTGCGCGCGCACGCCCAACTGGAGCGGGTGGCCATGCCGTTGGTCGGTTCCGGTCTTGCGCGGCTCGGCCACCTCGACCGGGACAGCCTGCTCCGGCTGATCCTGATGTCCTTCGTGGCCCGCTCCCGGGAGAGCGCGATCTGCCGCGAACTGCACCTGGTCGTACGGCCCGAGGAACTGGAGGGCATCGACATGCGCGAACTGGCCGCGTTCCTGGACGCTTTGGCGTCGGGCCCGGAGCGATAGCACACAGGCAGGGGGGCGGGCGGCCCGCGGCCCCCGCCCCCCTGCCTGTGCCGTCCGTCAGGCCAGCCGCCGGTAGGCCGCCAGATTCCTGAAGTACGAGGTGTCACGCCAGTCCGGCCGGGTGTCGTCGAGATCGCACTCGGCCCCCTTGAGCCGTTCGACGATCTTCGAGACGGCGGTCTCGGAGCCGTCGAACTGGATCACGTTGCGCCCCGCGAGGTCCGCGGCGGGCCGCACCTGGCCGACCTCCACGATGATCGTCCGCTCCGGGTAGGCCATCAGCGCCATGCCGAGTTCGATCAGCACGTTCTGGCGGGGCTGGCCGGTCAACTGGGTCTCGTAGGGGTGCTCCCGGTCGCCCAGCAGGTGCGGATGGAGCTTGGCGACGTCGTCCGGGGTGAGCAGCACCAGCGCCGCCTGCGCCTGCGACAGCGCCGTCTCGATGACCTCGCCGAGGAACGGCGCGGTCCCCCCGGTGCTCCGCACCAGCCGCTCCCACTCCAGCGGGCGCAGGTCGAGCCGGCGCAGCAGCCCGAACATCGCCGTGCGGACCTCCTCGTCGCGGCCGTGCACGACGAAGACGCTGCGGCTGCGGCCGTAGTCCGCGCGGGCCTGTGCCGCGCGGGCCGCCTCCTGCTCGGCCTCCTGTTCGGCGGACCGCCCGTCCGGCTGCGGGGTGTTGTGGACGTTGTACCCGAAGTCGCGCTGCTCGCCGCCGAAGAAGTTCTGGCTGTTGTCGCCGCCGGTGTTTCCCTGGCTCATGGTCACGTCCCCGCTTTTCCTGATGAACCGCCGCTTGACGGCTGGTAGTTGTAGCCGAAGTTGCTCTGCTCGCCGCCGAAGAAGTTCTGGCTGTTGTCGCCCAGCAGGATGTTGGTCTGCGCGCGGTTGTGCTCGGCGAGGTCCACGTCGTGCTCGTGGAGGAACGCACCGATGTTCTCGAGCAGTCGGCGCTCGACGATCTGCATGTACTTCACCGCGTCGGACTGCTGGAAGAAGTGGTGGTACGTCTCGCTGGTGGCCAGTTCCCGGACGCTCGCCAGCGCACCGCAGTTGCGCCAGCGGTTGACGTAACGGCCGATCCGGAACTCGCTGGTGTCCGTCGTCCGGTCCGAGAGCAGCAGCGCGACCGCGGCCCGCCTGGCCCTGCTGACCCGCCAGGGCCGCATCCACTGGGCCACCCACGTCGGCAGGAACCGCTCCGGGACCAGCAGCAGCGGCCACATCCACAGCGTCACCCACCAGCGCACCATGGCCGTGAACATGTCCCACGCCACCCGCACCGCCAGCCGCCCGTCCACGGCGGCGGGCAACTGGTCCGCGAGGTGGAAGTCCGCCACGAGCGGCCCGAGCACATAGGTGTAGAACTCGGTGTGCAGCGTGTCGCCCTTGATGTCGAACCCGACGAAGATCGAGGTCACCAGCTCCTCGTCCCACGACCCGACGCGCACGCACAGGTACTCGCGGGCCGCGTCGTAGTCCTCCCGCCAGTGGATGCCGGGCAGGTCGTCCGCGCCGGGCAGTTCGGACCAGCCGGCGCCGGTGGTGCGGTCGTTGGTGCGGATCGCGGTGGTGTAGCGGCGCTGCTCGACGGTCAGCCCCTCGATCCGCTCGTCGGGGCGGGGCTCGTCGCGCAGATCGGCCCGCAGCCGGGCGGCGACCTCGCTGGTGATCTCGTCCACGGTGAACGGGACGACCCGCCTGCGCTCGACGGTGTCGAGGTCGGGCGGGGTGCCGTCCGTGCTCTTGCGCGCCATGATCCGGGTCTTCGGGGCGCCGAGCAGCAACTGCGCGTTGGACCAGTCGCGCAGCGGCAGGCCCGCGCCGACGAAGGGCCGGTAGCCGCCGTAGAAGACCAGTCCGCTGCGGCCTGCCTGCTCGTGGTCGATCTTCCGGGCGAGTGCGTCGGTCAGCCTGGGGTGCGCCGGGCAGGCGCCGTCGAAGCCGCCGTCCGGGCCGCTCTCCCGCACCCGGGTCATCAGGACGTGCAGGGTGACGATCCGGCGCAGATAGGCCGCCGCCCACGGCACCCAGCACAGCAGGACGACGCCGAGGAACGCGTTGAGCACCCCGTTGCCCAGCAGCACCAGGATCAGGACGTCCACGCCGGCCGCGACCGCCCACTGGATGCGGCGCAGCCGGCGCGCGGCGAGGGCGTGGGCGAGGACCGACACGGCGTCGTAGCCGTAGGAGGGCGCGACGACCCGCCACCGCCTGCGGAGCAGTTCCCGGATGACGGCGCGCCGGTAGCCGGGATGGAGGTAGGCGCCGGCGGACAGCAGCCGGGTGGCTCTGGTGCGCGCGTACGCGCGGTGTTCCGGCGGCTCCTGCGGTGCCGGGCCGGGAGGACTGGGGTCGAGTACCTGTGTGGCCATGGTGGTTCAGCGCTCCGCTCGTGCGGACGCACCCCTGCGGGCACGCCCCGGTGGGTGTCAGCCGGTCTGGGTGGCCGTGCCGCTGGTGATCACGCCGTCCTGGACGGTGTAGGTGGCGTCGTACGAGTGCGTCGTGCCGTCCGTCTGCAGGGCCTCGATGGTCAGCCGCACCTTGGTGCCGGTCACGGAGACGATGGCGATGGTGTCCTGCTCGGTGGTGGAGTAACCCGAGACGAAGCTGTCGTAGCTGGAGTCGAGGTTCTTGCCGCCGAGGGCCCAGGCGGTCTGGTAGTCGCGGGCGGAGATCGCCGCGAAGTAGGCGGTGACGACACCACCCGGCCCGCTGCTCGCGCTCGCACTCGGGGTGTCGGCGGCGGTCTCCGACGGGTAGCCGAACCCGTCGGCCGTGGTCGTGGCCGTCTCGGGGGTGCCGTAGACGTCCGTCGGTGTACTGGTGTCGCCGTACGGCCATGCGGACGCCGTGGTCGGATCCGCGTAGGTCGGCTGGCCGCCGGTGCCGCCGCCGTCCGACCCCGAGGTGCCCGAGCCGTACAGGCCGGAGCCGGAACCGGACGACCCGAACGCGTCGGACGACCCGGACGATCCGGAGCCGCCGGCCAGGCCGCCGATCAGGGCCAGGAGCAGGACGAGCAGCAGGGGCGTGGCGATGACCACCAGCCCCCAGGTGCGGGCGGGGCCGCCCGGCGGTATCAGCCCCGGGGCGCGGTAGGAGGGCGGCGCACGGTGGGTGGACGGCGGGTCGGGACGCTCGGCGGGCGGCGTCAGCCCTGGGTCGGTCATGGGTTCTCCAGCGGTCACGGCAGTGCACCGCGCTCCGCTCCGGCCGGCCCGGCGGCAGGCCCGTACGGTGCCGGACCTGTCCTGGGCCGACGGTGAACAGCGGGGCACGACAAGGCGGTTGACGCCTCCGATGCGACCAGCGCCACCGCTTCCGTGGCCAGAACCGAGCTGCTTCCGAACCGCTTCCGGCCCGCTGTGAACCCCTTCGGGCCGCCCGCCCCGCCGCCCACGCCCCAGACATGAATCAACTCCCCGCCCGCCGCCACGCCATCACCGGATCCGGCCATCGCCTCCCGGCGGCGCCATCCGCCTGCATCCGGGTACCGGTGCTCACCGGCCCGTTCCTCGACCGTGCGCCGGAGAACCCCGCCGCCGGTCGATAACGCCGCCGGTCGATAACCCTGGCGTTCTATAACTCCGTTGCCGGAGCAGGGGAGTTGATGTCTAGTGACCTCGCACATCAGCATCTGGAGAGGAGAAGAGAGTGATCGGACTCAGACGTCTGCTGGCGTCGATGACCGCCGCCGGGGTCGCGTGCCTGCTGGGTGCGGCTCCCGGGGTCGCGGCGCCCGCAAGGGCAGAGCACCACGCGACGGCCCCGGGCACCGCGTCGGCGATGGGCGTTTCGGCACTGTCGTTCAGCGCCAAGTCGGTCGATGCCACCTCGGGGTCGGCCACCATCGAACTCGACTGGACGATGACCTCGTCCAACCCGAGCGCCTCCGGCTTCGGGGGCGACATCCACCTGCGCCGGATGAATCCGAAGACCGGCGCCTACATCGGCACCGAACTCGCCGTCGACTACGACTCCCAGGGTTCGCCGTCCGGCGGCGTCACCGTCGGCTCCGGAGCCACGCCCGCCTCGGCCACGTACACATGGACCGTCGCCGTCCCGCAGTACGGCGCCACGAAGAAGACGACCTGGGCGGTCTCGGAGATCCGGGGTGCCGACGGCGCCGGGGACTCGATCGACTGGACCGCGCCCGAACTGTCCGCGTTCCCACGCACCTTCACCGCCACGACCACGGCGGACCAGGGCTCCCCGAGCCTCGATCAGATCGCTCTGGCGCAAGGTGCGCAGGCCACCGTCTACGAAGCCCCCGGCCAAGGCGCCGCGCTGCGGTACCAGCTGGACAGCCAGGAGACCAAGTCCGGTGTGTACGGCGGAACGGTCGTGGCCACCGGTCCGGACGGCCGTACCGCCCGTGGATCGTTCGCCATCGGCTGGGACTGGAGCGAGGGCTACCAGGGCTGCGGCTACATCGACTGGATGCAACGGCAGGTGCTCGACTGCGCCGTGACCGTGTCGCTGCCGGCCGGCCTGCCCGAGGGCGACTGGAAGGTCACCGAGGTGGACCTGACCAGCAACGCCGGAGTCACCCATGCCTACACCGGGCTGTCCGAGGCCGCGGTGCACGTGACCTCCGACAGCGTGCTGTCGGCGACCGGCTTCGCGTTCACGCCGAGCCAGATCGACAGCTGGCACTCGCCCGTCCCGACCGCACAGCTCTCGCTGCGGCCGTCCGGCGCCGTGGGCGGGGTCAGCTCCGTTCAGCTGACGAGCTGGGGGAACAACGCCAACGAGTGCACCCAGCTGTCCACCACCCCGACCGTGCAGGACGACGGCACGATCACCGTGCCGGTGCGCGGGCTGCCGCGCACGTTCAGCTGTCAGCTCACCGGTGTGATCATCACCGACGGTCACGGCGACCAGGCCGTCTACGGTTCGTCGCTGGGCGCCCCTGACATCGATGCCACGCTCACCAACATCCCCGACACCGTGTTGCCCACGGTGGACACGGTCACGGTCACCCCGGACACGATCGCGGCCGGGGACACCCAGACATGGATCAAGCTGACGATCGACGTGTCCGCCTCCACCGCCGGGGTGAACGGCCTCGACCTGTACCTGGTGGACGCCTCCGGGCACGCCGCCTCGATCCAGTCCGGTGGCGTGCCCACCACCTTCTCGGGCCCGATCGACGAGTACTTCACGCTGCCGCAGGGCACCGCACCCGGCCAGTACGCCATCGGTTTCCGGCTCCAGGACCAGGCCTACAAGACCGTGAGCTACGGCCTGCCCGGCAGCGGCAGCCAGCCGACGCCCGGCGGACCGGTCACCCTTACGGTCACCTGAGCCGGAGGCGTGCAGGAGCCGAGGCGGCGTACGCACGTCGAATGAGGCCCGCACCCGACTGAGGCCCGGCTCGGGAGAAAACTCCTCCCGAGCCGGGCCCTCCCGTCCTCATGTGGGCTGAACCCGCGCTGCGGGACGCCGAAGCGGGCGACAGCGGTGATCGCGGCCCGGGCGGGGAGCGGCTCGGCGACAGGATCGCAGCTGAGCCCGAGGGCGACGACAGTCACCTTGCCTACACGACCGACACCGTGACGAGCCTCTTCGTGGTCGTCATCGAGGCCGACATCTACGACGCGGCGCGCGGCTTCAACGAGGTGCAGTCGGCCACGAGAGGGCTCCGATCGCCGGTTGTAACGCATGCCGGCGAGTCGGCCGGGCCCCATGGATCGGCTGCTCAGGCAGAGGCGCCCCGGTCGTGCGTGGCCGCCCCGAGTCCTCCCACCCGTGCACGCCTGGCGGTTTTGCCACGATTGGGTGAATCCCTCCGGTTGGCGGCAACCGCACGCCATCTCCACATGTCACACATATCGCTTCCGGCAGGAGACACCTCAGGGGGACTCATGAGCAACCATCAGCCGCACCAGTCCGGACGGGCCGGCCCGCAGCAGCCCTACGGCCAGGCCTCTTACGGCCAACAGCCTTACGGGCAGCCGCCGTTCCAGCCGCAGCCGCCGAAAAAGGGACCCGGTGCAGGGAAGGTCGTCGGCCTCGGCTGTCTCGGCCTCGTCGGCGTGGCCGTCGTCCTCGGCATCGCCGCCGCGTCCGTCGGCGGCAGCGGTTCGAACGACTCCAGCAGCAGCACCTCGAAGTCCACGTCCACCACCACGACCGGCAACAAGGCGGCCGCCGGCGCCAAGGACGACAGCGAGAAGGCCGGCGACAAGAAGGCCGGCGCCCCGAAGACCGTCGTCTTCAAAGTCTGGGGGACCGCCCCGACCGAAGCGCTCGGCAGCCTCGACATCAACTACGGCTCCGACAGCGACACCCGCAAGGGCGCGTTCAAGGACGGCAGGTTCGAGGCCACCCTGCCCCTCGAGAAGGGGGCGATGTACTACACGCTCAACGCCCAGCTGCAGGGTTCGGGGGACATCAACTGCAGCGTGACCGTGGACGGGCAAACGAAGTCCGGGCACGCGTCGGGCGGCTACAACATCTGCGACGCCCAGCTCAGCAGCGACCTCACCGGCGGCTGGCAGTAGGAGCGGCCCCGGATCCCCGGCCGCCCACCCTCCAACCGACCAACTGCCCCTGGGGGAACCATGACCGACGCCGGCCCACCGCCGATGCCGTCGTACAGCCCGACACCACCGGTGACGAAGTCCCGCATCAACCTGATCGTCGCGGCTTCAGCAGCCGCCGTCATCGCGGCGGTCGTCGGTACCGGAATCGTCGTCGTCCACTCCGGTCACGACAGCAAGCCGGCCGCGGCCGCCAGGCCGACGGGCCGACGGGCGGCGCCACGGAGACACCGACCCCCACACCGTCGTACGAGATCACTTACGAGATCCACGGGGACGAGTCCGGCCCGGTCATCGAGACAGCCGAGCTGTCGGACCAGACGAGCCTGAACTACACGCCGTCCACGATCAGCACCGCTTCGGCGGGCACGAATGTGTCCCTCGATGGCGGACGGGACGGGACGGGACGGGAGCACCCTACGCACGGCACAACTCCACCGGCGCTCGCCGACGGCGCCCTCACCCTCTCGGAGCCTGGGGATGTGGCACCGTAGCGGCACCGCTGGCACTGCTGGCGCACGTTCGGCGCGGCCGTGATCACGGCGAAGGGCCAGTTCGAGGCGCGCTCCAGATTTTTCGGAGTTCGGCGGTCTGCGGGTGTCGAGAACGTGCCATCGGTTCCGTCCCAGGGGCATCAGCGGCCACCACCGGCCGTACGAGGAAGAAGGAGAAACCGGCATGGCGATTCAGCGGATGGACAACGTCGGCATCGTCGTCGAGGACATGGATGCCGCCATCGCGTTCTTCGTGGAACTCGGTATGGAGCTGGAGGGCAGGGCGGAGGTCGAGGGCCTCGTCGCCGACCAGTGCACCGGACTCGACGGCGTCCGCTGTGACATCGCGATGGTCCGGACCCCGGACGGTCACGGCCGGCTCGAACTGGCGAAGTACCGCAGCCCCGCGGTGATCAGCGCCGGGCCGCGCAACCGGCCGCACAACATTCTGGGCACGCACCGCGTCATGTTCGCCGTCGACGACATCGAGGACACCGTTGCCCGCCTGCGCCCGCACGGCGCCGAACTCGTCGGCGAGATCGCCCGGTTCGAGGACAGCTACCTGCTCTGCTACCTCCGCGGCCCGGAGGGCATCATCGTCGGACTGGCCGAGCAACTGCACTGAGAGCCACCTGCAGGTGCGGCAGCCATCGAGCCCGGCATCCGGGCCTCCCTCCACAGCCGACCGGCGGACGCTCCCTACGCCGATCACCGTGGGGTCGTGGCGCGACGGCCCGGGCGACGCCCGGCCAGGGCTGGGGATGTGCACCAACGTGACCTTTGGACCCACGTCCGCTTCGTCCGGAACCACCCGGCGCAAGGTCCGCCGAGGGGCAATCCGAATGGGCTCCTCGGACGTATTGGAAATAGGGCGCATCCAGGGAGTACGCACCTGGCCGGCTGGTTCCCGTACATCGGGATCTCGGATGCGGGGCGTGCTCCGCGGCTGCGGCCACCCTTCTCGTGCCGCCGAGAGCCGCGCGAGACGACGGAAGGAAGGGGGCGTATCCATCATGCGAGCACAACGGGCGAGGCGTTTCGTCGCGGCGTCCGCTGCCGGCATTCTGCTGGCCGGCGGCGCAGCGATCGGCGCAGCCGGCACGGCCGCAGCAGCCCCTGCCGTGCACACCCAGGTGCCTGCCAACTGGTGCTTCGGCCACGACGATTGGCGCTGCTTCGACCACGGCGGGTTCCGCTTCGATCACGGCGGGTTCCGCTTCGACCACGGCGGGTTCCGCTTCGATCACCCCGGGTTCTGCTTCAACCACTCGGGATCCTGCTTCAACCACCGATTCGACAACGGAAGCTTCGTGATCATCCTGGTCCGGTAGTCGTCACCGCAGGCACGCGAGGGCGCGCCCGTGACGGGCGCGCCCCGAGCCGCTCCGCACCCTCCTCGCAGCGGCAGGAGTCGCGCCCCGCGTCGTGCGGGAGGTCCTCGGGCACTCCCAGGTCGGCATCACCATGGACGCGTACACGCACGTCGTGCAGGAAACCCGGGGCGAGGCCGTGAGCCACCTCTGGGCGCTCCCTTGACCTGCGGAAACGTCGGCTGTGTGGTGCCGGGCCCGGGAAACCACCGCTCCGTGGTTCTCACGTGTCCGCAGGGTTTCCCGTCCCCGAGTGTGCCGAATGCGTTCCGTGCGGTGGGGTGACCGACGAGACGTCGACGGCTGAGCGTTCACCGATGCTGGTGGACAGTCCGCTCACGCATGGCGCACGCTCGCCTGTCTCCCCGGGCCGCCGGGCGTCTTCGTCGGCGTCGTTCAACGCCCCCCGCGACGCCGTCGCACGGCGGAGTCGGTGCCGCCGCCCAACTGGTCCGCCAGACAGGCGAGGTAGAGCGCCATGGTGGTCCGGTGTTCGCGCAGCGGGCGGCCGGTGATCTGCTCGATCTTGTTCATCCGGTAGACGACGGTGTTGCGGTGGACGTGCAGGGCCTCGGAGGCCCTGACGAGGTTGAACCCGCTCTCGCACCAGGCGGTGATCGTGTCGCGGAGCGCCGGCCAGTCCGGCTGGGTGCGCAGGTCCCCGGTGGTGAGGTCGACCAGCCGGTTGCGGGCGGACTGACCCACCGCGGTCAGCACCTGGTGGACCCGCAGATCGGTGATGAGGTGGACGGCGGAGCCACCGGCCACGCGGCTACCGAGGCGAAGCGCCTCGCACGCGTCCTGGTAGGAGTCGTGCAGTCCGCCGACGGAGGTGGCCGGCTCGCCGATGCCCGCACGGGCGGCCAGCCCCTCCCGGGCGGCGATGACGTCGGTGATGCGGCGGCAGTCGGCGGCCAGGGACTCCGTGGAGCCTGCGGCCGGCAGCCGGTGCAGGACGCCGATCCAGCCGGGGGCCGTGGCGGCGATGATGTCCTGGGGGTCGGCGAAGACCTCGCCGACGGTGCGGAGCAGCTCGGAACGGACCAGTGCCAGGGTGGGGGCCCCTTGGCGGTGCGCGGCCGCGGCCGGCACGGTCACCTCGAACGCCACCGCGACCCGCCGCAGCCGCAGGTCGAAGCCGAGTTCGGCGGCCCGGAAGACGAGGAAGTCGCCCTCGACGACCTCGGGATCGTAGGCGGCGATGTCGGCCAGCAGCTTCTCGCCCGCGCGCTCGGCCAGCAGCCGGGAGCGCAGCATCACGGACTCCCGCAGCAGGATCTCCGTCTGCCGCTTCACCAGCAGCCCGAAACGCCGGACCTGGGTCGGCGTCCCGGTGATCCCGACCGTCCCCACCGCCTGCCCGCCCGCGATCAGCGGCAGGGTCATGCCGGGGCGTACGCCGCGCAGCTGCTGAGCCTGGGACGCGTTGTGCGTGGCGGCCTCCTGGGTGCGGACGACCTGCACGGACGCCTCGTGGAAGGTGCCGACACGGCTGCTGTCGCCGCTGCCGATGACCATGCCCTCCGCATCGGTGATCAGCACGTTGAAGCCGATGACGGCGGAGGTGTCCCCGGCGATCTCCTGCGCGAGCGACGGGCTCAGCACGGGCGTTCCTCCCGTCGCGGGGCGGCCCTGGCTTGGACGCACCGTACAGGGAAGGGGACGATTCCAGCCACAACTGTGTACGAAGTGACCGGTGACGTACGACGGGCCGCTCCTTAGCGTATGGCCCCAATCACATCCCCGCCGGGGGCACAGCGCGGTGAACGGCGGGCTCCCTCAGCCGGAACGGAAGGCTCATGCCGATGATCCGTGTGCGCTCCATCGCCGCCTCTTTGTCAACATTCCTCCTGCTTTCCTCCGTCGCCGCCTGCGGCTCGGGCGGTGACGACGCCCCGAAGAACGTCTCCGCGAAGACCGCCGCGCTGGGCACCCTCACGCCCGGCGTCATCAAGGTCGCCGTCGAACCGTACGCGCCGTACACCACCGTCCAGGGCGGCAAGATCGTCGGCCTGGACGGCGACATCCTCGCCTACGCGGCCAAGAAGCTCGGCCTGGAGATCAAACCGCAGGTGACGGACTTCGCCGGCATGCTCGCCGGGGTCCAGTCCCGCCGGGTGGACATCACCATCGGCGGGGTCGCCTGGTCCGCCGACCGGCAGAAGCAGGGCCTCTTCACCGACCCGCCCTACTACTCGCCCCCGGCGATGGCCGTCCGCGACGGCAAGACCTACAAGACGGTCGGCGACCTGGAGAACCTGAACCTCGGCACGGTCGAGGGCTACGTCTGGGTCAAGTCGATCCAGGCCGTACCCGGCGCCAAGCTGCACGCCTACCCGGACGCCAACGGTGTCTTCGACGACCTCGGCGCGGGCCGCATCGACGTCGGCTTCCTCGACCCGCTGCTCATCATCGCGGCCCAGAAACAGCGCCCGGACCTCAAGATCAGCACCGAGTACCTGACCCCGCCCACCGCCGCGCAGGTCAAGGCGAAGCCCGCCTATTCCTACTTCCAGCCGTACCAGACCGGCTTCTACCTCCCGAAGCAGGAGTCGAAGCTGGAAAAGGCGATCTCCGCGCAGATCGACGCCATGTACAAGAACGGCGAGCTGGCGAAGCTCATCAAGAAGTACGGCGGCGATCCCGAGCAGTTCCTCAAGCCCTCGGCCGACATGGCAGCCGCGCGCCGGGGCGTCGACCGGCCCGCGGACTGGACCCCGCCGACCGTCGGCGCCATCGGCTCCGTCGGCCAGTGAGGGGATGACATGTCCGGTTTCTTCCAAGTCCCCTGGTCCGACTACCGCCCCGACCTGACCGCCGCACTCGGCCGCACCCTGTCCTACACCGTGGTCAGCTTCGCCGGCGCGGTGCTCCTCGGCCTGGCGGTGGCGCTGCTCCGGCTGAGCAGGGTGTGGCCCGCCCGGGCCCTCGCCGCCGTCTACACCGAGGTGTTCAAGAACATCCCCCTCCTGGCCATCATCTTCCTCGCCTACTTCGGCCTCGCCTCGGCCGGAATCCGGCTGGACGTGTTCACCGCCGGATGCCTGAGCCTCATCGTCTTCTACGCCGCCTACCTCTCCGAGATCTTCCGCTCCGCGATCAGCGGGGTGCACGCCGGACAGACGGAGGCGGGCGAGGCGCTGGGCCTGGGCCGGGCGGGCATCTTCGGCCACGTCGTCCTGCCACAGGCCGTCCGGTCGGCCCTGGCCGGCACCAACACCATGCTCGTCGACCTGCTGAAGTCCACCTCGCTGCTCGTCACCATCTCGGCCGCCGAGCTGATGTCGGAGGGGCGGCTCATCACCTCGGCCACCTTCCGGGCACTGGAGGTCTACCTGGTCATCTCCGCCGTCTACTTCGTCCTGTGCTACCCCCTCTCCCAGCTGCTCCTGCTGCTGGAACGGAAGGTACGGGCCGGCGTCCCCCTGTCCCCGTGGCGACGGCGCCGGATACGCGCCGCCCGCGCCCTGCTCGCCGCCGAACTCACCGCCGACCTCGGCGCGGCAACGGCAACCGACCGGAAGGAGGCGGCCGTATGACCGAGCCCGTCACCACCGCGCACACCTCTGTGCCGCCGACCCCCGCTGAGGCGGTCGTACGCATACGAGGGCTCCGCAAGGCCTTCGACGGCCGTACGGTCCTCGACGACGTGAACCTGGAGGTCGACCGGGGCAGCATCGTGAGCGTCATCGGACAGAGCGGCGGCGGGAAGACGACGCTGATGCGGTGCGTCAACCTGCTGGAATCCCCTGACGCGGGCACGGTCGAAGTGGCCGGCGAAGTGGTGCACCAGGACGGCCGGAAGGTCTGCCGGGACCTGCCCCGGCTGCGCCGCACGGTCGGCATGGTCTTCCAGCGGTTCAACCTCTTCCCGCACCTCACCGCCGTGGAGAACGTCGTACTGGCCCAGCGCACGGCCGGTGTCCCCGAGGAGGAGGCGCTGGAGCGAGCCGTCACGCTGCTGCGCCGGGTCGGCGTGGCCCACCGCGCCCTCGCCCAGCCCGAGACGCTCTCCGGCGGAGAACAGCAGCGCGTCGCCATCGCACGGGCCCTCGCCCTCAGACCCGAGGTACTGCTCTTCGACGAGCCCACGTCCTCCCTCGACCCGGAGGCCACCCGAGAGGTGCTGAGCGTGATGCGTGAACTGGCCGCGGACGGCATGACGATGCTGCTGGTCACCCATGAACTCCCCTTCGCCCGCGAGGTGTCCGACCACGTCGTCTTCGTCGACCGGGGCCGGATCGTGGAGGAGGGCAGGCCGCAGGACGTCCTGGAGAACCCCGCCCAGCCCCGGACCCGGGAGTTCCTCGCCTCGTACGGATCCGCGTCATGACCACCACGCCCGGCCTCGGCGGAGACGGCCCCGTGGTGGTGGTCGGGGGCGGCGTGGTGGGCCTCTGCACCGCCTACTACCTGGCCGAAGCCGGCGTCCCCGTGGAGATCGTCGAGCGGCGCGGCCTGGCCTCGGGCGCCTCCCGTGGCAACGCGGGCTGGATCTGCCTCAGCCACTCCACCCCCGTCCCGGCCCCCGGCGTCCTGCGCTACGCCCTGCGCTCACTGGGCCGCCCGGACTCGCCCCTCTACCTGCGTCCGCTGCCCGACCCGGCGTTCGCACGGTGGCTGTGGCGGTTCTGGCGCAGCAGCACACCGTCCGCCTTCCAGCGCGGCTATGCGGCGATCGCCGAACTGAACCGCGACACCTTCGGCCTCTTCGACGGCCTGCGTGCGGCCGGGGTCGACACCACCCTGACCCGCCCCGGCATGGTGCACGCCTTCCTCTCCCCGGCCGAGGCCCGCCACCACCTCGCCGTCCAGCGGGAGATGGCCCACGACCGCTATCCGCTCCCCGACGACGTCGTCACCGGTTCCGCGGCGCGACTGCTGGACGAGGCGCTGTCGGACGGGGTGCGCGCGGCGTACCTCGTCGAGGGGGAGGGCGTGGTCGACCCGGAGGCGTTCGCCCGTGCGCTCGGCGAGACGCTCGCCGCATCAGGGGTGAAGATCCACGAGAACATGGAGGCAACCGGCTTCCGCACCTCCTCGGACCGGGTCACCGCGCTGCGCACCACCCAGGGCGAGATTCCCTGCGCGGCCGTCGTCATCGCGGCCGGCACCCGCTCCTCGACCCTGCTGGGCCGCCTCGGACATCCGCTGCCCCTTCAGTCGGGCAAGGGCTACAGCTTCTCGGTCGACCTGGACCCGGCACCCCGGCACACGCTGTACTTCGGCGAGCGCCGCGCCGTCGCCTCACCGATCGGCACCACCACGCGCATCGGCGGCACGATGGAGCTGAGCGGCAACAACAACCGCCTCGACTGGCGCCGCGTCGTCGCCGTCGCCCTCGCCAGCCGGCACTACCTGGGCCGCTGGTTCGACGACCCGGACGACCTGGTCGGCCTGATCCGCGACCCCTGGGTCGGCGGCCGGCCCTTCCTCCCCGACGGCCTCCCCGTCATCGACCGCGTCCCGGGCCGGGCCAACGCCTACGCGGCCACCGGCCACGGCATGCTCGGCGTCACCCTGGGTCCGGTCACCGGCCACGAGCTCACCCGGTACGTCCTCACAGGCCGACGCCCTGAGGCTCTGACCCCCTTCCGTTTCGACCGGCTCCGCCGCTGAACTCGGCGTTCCGCAGTCAGGACGGCGGCTGGAGAACCGCGTCGATGACGTAGATGGTGGCGTTCGCGGCCTTGATGTTGCCGCAGACGACGTTCGCCTTGCCGTTGACCTTGAAGTCGGTGCCCGAGCCCGACGTGGTCAGTTTGCTGCCTTCCACTGTCTTGAAGGAGCCGTGGGAGAGCTCGTCCGGGGTGATCTGCCGGTCCACGACGTGGTAGGTCAGCACCTTCTTCAACTGCCCCTGGTCGGCGAGGAGCGAGGCCAGCTGCGACACGGTCACCGTCTGGAAGGCCTGGTCGTCGGGGGCGAAGACGGTGACGCCGGGCTTCCCGTCGAGGGTGCCGTTCAGATGCGCCCTGACCGCGGCGGAGACCAGATGGCTGAGTTGCGGATACGCGGCCGCGGCCTCCACGACCTTGTCCCTGATCGTGCCGACCTTCTGGGAGAGCCCCGCACAGCCGGGTCCGAACGTGCCGGACGGGCTGGGAGACGCGTCCTGTGCGGGGTGGCCCTGCGACGCCGTACCCATCAGCGCCAGCGGGACGGCGACCAGGGCTGCCGCCGTGGCGTTTGCCGTGCGGATGCGCATGCGAGTGAACCTCATCGCGACCTTCCTCCCGTGGAGGCGTGAACACTGCAGAGGTCTGGACTGCGGAATTCTTCGTTTCCGGGGGCAGGGGTGGGGGCGGCTGCCGCGCCATGGCCTCGGGGCATCGTCACCCGGCCACCCAGCGAGCGTAGCCAGCAGCAGCCGATGACCGCATCTCGAAAGCCCGGACCCGGCGCATGCCCGTTGCCGGGTGGCGGCCGGAGCTGCCGCACGCTGCTCTCGATGCTGTCTTACCTGGTCAGTGCCGGTCGGCTACGGGCGCTGGATCGTGCCGTCCTCCGAGATGTGGGCGGCGTGCGAGCCGAAGTCCTCCTCGGACACGCTGGAGACGAGGTCGATTGCGTCGCCGCCGGGCTCCGGCGTGCCGGGCTCCACGATCCGGGTCGGGTGCAGGCGCCCGGACACGTAGGTGCCGTCGGCGCCGAGGGTGACGTGCAGTACGCCGCTGGTGGAGAGCGTGCCGCCGAGGCCGAGCACCTTGTAGCCGGAGAAGTTCCCCAGGCTGTAGGCGATCAGACGGCCCTTGTAGAACTCCATCCCCCGCATCACGTGCGGGCCGCTGCCCACGACGAGGTCGGCGCCGGCGTCGATCACCGCACGGCTGAAGCGGTAGCTGTCGCCGCGGTCCTCACCGACGAAGTACTCGGTACCGGGTTCCACATGGGTGCGGTCCGAGCCCTCCGCACCGGCATGCATCGTGACGATCACGATGTCCGCCATCGCCGCGGCGCGGGCGGTGAGCCGCTGTGCTGCGGGGATGTCCGTGAGGTCGTTCGCCCCTCGGTCGGGAGCGAACCCGATCAGCGCGACCCTGATGCCCCGTACGCGCTGGACGGTGATCTGGCCCAGGCGGCCGGTGAACGGCAGGTTCACCGAGCGCAGCGCAGCGAACGTGTCGCGCCGCCCCTCCGCCCCGAAGTCGTCGATGTGGTTGTTCGCCGTGTTCAGGACCGTGAACCCGGCCTCCTTGAGCCGGCGGCCGTAGGACGGCGGGGCGTGGAACGCGAAGCAGTTCGGGCCGTCGATGTAGTCGCACTTGCTGGAACCGCCGGTGGTGAGCGTGCCCTCCAGGTTCCCCAGCACCACATCGCCGGTGAGCAGGTCTTCGACGGGGTCGAAGAACGAGGCGCCGTCATCCGGCGGCAGGTCGTCCGGCAGCGAGCCCATGACGATGTCTCCCACGGCGGCGATCCGCACGGTGCCGACCGGGCGCGGCGGCGCAGGTGCACCGGACCTCGTGGTCCCGATCGTCCGCAGGGGTGTCGGGGCGGAGCCGACCGAGGCCGCGTCCTCGGAGCCACCGCTGAATACGAACGCCGCGGCCACCACCACACCGGTCCCGACCAGACCGAGGGCGAACAGACGGCGACGGCGCACCGGCTTCTGCCGCCCACACCGCTGCCGGGGGCGCCGTTCTACCGACCTGATCATTGGCTCATGCTACGAAGCGAACACCCTTCCTCCACGGAGGGTCACCGGCCGGTGTGTCCCGACGGCGTTCGCGTTCCCGTTCGCGCTCGACGCCGCCCGCGCCGCGCAGCTCGTCCGGAACTTGCCATCGCATGATCCCAGGAGCACTGTGGATACTGCCTGCGACGAGAGATCAGAGACCACCATGCACACCTGGGGCAGGCGCAATACCCGCCAATTCACCGGTGCTCGCCTGGACGAGTCCCCCGCGGTGGGCGTGCTGGACCGGGACGGCTGCATCACCCGCTGGAGCAGTGGTGCGCAGGAACTACTCGGATACGCCCCTGCTGAGATCGTCGGCAAGCCGTTGGAAGACCTGCTGACGGCCGAGGGAACGCTGCGGCACCGCGACGGCCTCCCGCTGCACGCGCAGGTGAACCTGTGTCCGCTGCAGGACACCGATCGGGACTGCGGCTTCCTGCTCCTGCTGACGGCCGTGCCCGAGGCCACGGCAGGCACACCCCGGGACGCCTTGCTCCCGCAGTGGACGTTCGAGCAGCAGCCGCTTGCCGTGGCCATCTGCGACCTCGACGCGTGCCTGTTGCGCGGGAACCGGCCGATGCTCGGCGTGGGGGGCTTTTCCGAGGAGGAGGCCCGCGGTCGGCGCCTCACCGAGATCCTCCAGGGCAACGCGATCGAGGAGGTGGAGCGGCGGGTCCTTCGCGTGGCCCGGACCGGGAAAGCGGAAGCGGCGGAGCCCATCGTCAGGCTCCCCGGGGAATCCAAGGCGCACGCCTGGGCCATGGACGTCTTCCCGCTCAAGGATGCGGACGGCTCGGTGCGTGCGGTGTGCGTCGCGGCGTCCGACTACTCCCAGCAGTACGACTCCAGGGAGCGCATCGCCCTGATCAGCGAGGCCAGGACCCGCGTGGGTACGAGCCTGGACATCGTGGGAACCGCACGGGAATTCGCGGAACTCGCGGTCCCTCGCTTCGCCGACTTCGTCAGCGTGGACCTTCTGGAACCCGTCTTCCACGGTGAACTGCCCGCACCCGTCCTTCCTCGGGGTGCCACTGCCCTGCGCATGGCGGCGTACCAATGGGCCGCCGGACACCCGCTCGACACGGTGATCAGCACCACGGAAGTGCGCACCCATCCACGGTCGTCGCCGGTCGCGCGGTGTCTGGCCGAGGGCCGGGCCGTTCGGCACAGCACCGACGATCCCGAGATCATCGGTTGGCTCGCCGAGGATCCCGTTCAGGCGTCCCTGGTGGAGACGTTCGGCCCCCACTCGATCATCGCCGTGCCGATCCGTGCGCAGGGCGTTTCCCTCGGGGCAGTCCTGTTCGTCAGGTACGCGGCCTCGCACGAGGAAGCCTTCGGCCCGGACTGCACGGCGATCAGCGAGGACCTCGTCGACCGGCTCGCGATCTGCCTGGACAACGCTCGCCGGTTCACACGGGAGCGCGGCATCGCGCTCGCACTGCAGCGGGCCCTGCTTCCCCGGGAGTCGGCCGTGCACCCCGCTGTGGAGACGGCCGCCCGTTACCTGCCCGCGGGCGGCGGCGCCCAGGTCGGCGGTGACTGGTTCGACGTGGTGCCCCTGCCCGGAGCACGAGTCGGCCTGGTGGTCGGCGACGTCGTCGGCCACGGCATCAACGCCTCCGCGACCATGGGCCGCCTGCGTACCGCCGTGCGCACCCTCGCCGACATCGACCTGCCGCCCGAGGAACTCCTCACCCACCTCGACGACATCATCACCCACACCGCGGGTGATGATGTCGTCGAGCCCACCGGTGAGATCCCCGGCGACATCGGCGCCACCTGTCTGTACGCCGTCTACGACCCGGTCTCCGGCACCTGCTCCCTGGCCCGCGCCGGCCACCCCGCCCCCGTGCTGATCCACCCGGACGGCACCAGCAGTGTCATCGACATGCCCTGTGGCCCTCCGCTGGGACTCGGCAGTCTGCCGTTCGAGGCGGCGGACGTCATCGTGCCCGAAGGGGGCCTGCTGGCCCTGTTCACCGACGGTCTCCTCACCACCCGGAACCGCGACGTCGACGAAGGGTTCTCCGACCTGTGCAGCGCCCTGGCCCTCCCGGCCACCACGCTCGACGCCCTGTGCGACACCGTCCTGGACAGGATGTGCCCCGAACCGCACGCCGACGACGTCACCCTGCTCCTGGCCCGCCCCCGCGTGTTCGACGAGGACCGCCTCGCCAGCTGGGACCTGCCCGGCAATCCCGCAGTCGTCGCCGACGCCCGCCGGCTCGCGACGGAGCAGCTCGCGCTGTGGGGACTGGCGGAGGCCGCGTTCGTCACGCAGCTGGTGGTGAGCGAGCTGGTCACCAACGCGATGCGGCACGCCGGAGGGCCGATCCGGCTGCGGCTCATCAAGGGCGAGACGCTGATCTGCGAGGTCAGCGACGGAAGCAGCGTCAGTCCTCATCTGCGCCGGGCCCGAGTGTTCGACGAGGGCGGCCGCGGCCTGTTCATGGTCGCCCAGTTCACGCGGCGCTGGGGCACCCGGTACACCCGCACCGGCAAGACCATCTGGGGCGAACAGGTGCTGCACATGCCGTAGGCACGGCAATCCGCCGCCTCCTCCGATCCCCCGACCCGTGACCGCCGTACCGCCTGAGCCGGGGCTTCCCGCCACCGCGAAGCCCGAACGACCGTTGCCAACCGCTCGCTTCCAGCACGACCGCGGCACGAAGGCCGGGCTCCGGGGCCCTGTCCCTACTCGACCAAGTGCCCCGGGCAGGATTCGAACCTGCGACACCCGCTTTGGTGGTTTTCCCTGAGCGAGGCTGTGACCTGGGGAAAATCCCCTCTTTGGTTCGCCGCGGAGCCCCCCGGCCGCCCGCCGCTTCGCGGAACTCGCGGCCGACGTCTTGGCCCGCGACGACACCGCAACCCCACGGTGCGAGGGCGTCCCTCGCTCGCCGGACGATTCCCCGCGCTCGTGGTCGTGGTCTACGGCCAGGTTCGAGCCCTGTTGCTCGCGCACACGCCGTTCCACCGCTCCCGGAGCTTGAGTATCCGTACTCAGGACGCCGCGCGCCCACTGGCAGACGCTTGGTCCATGACGACGACACCTCCACGTAGCGGGGAGAAACAAGACCGTCTGCACGTGGCAGCGGACCTTCTGCTCGCGATCGTGCTGCTCGTCGTGGACGCCGTGGCAGCCCTCATCGCGTATTACAAGGGCATGGACGCCGCCGGGTACGCATTCTTCGACACCGGAGCCGATAACTCGACCGTCAGTATGACCAAGCCTGCCGTGTACGTCGCCGTGGTGGGAGTCCTCGTCCTGGCCGTAGCGCTGCCGGCCTACAAGGGCCGGGCATTCGTCACCATGTGCGCCCAGACCCTGGCCGGCCTCGCCCTGGTCCTCATCGCGGGAATCGCCCTGGCCAACCAGTACCGCGAGGACCACCCTCCCACCCCTGAGTCCGGCTACAGCGGACCGCAGTCGCAGTGCCGGTCCGGCGGCGACAACAGCGAGTGCCACGGATCCTGATGAGCCTCCGGGCCCTCGTCGACGGCGTACCGCCCCTCGACCGCCGGGTGACCAGCGTGGACGAGTCGGCCCGCCGACCGATCTCAGCGAAATCTGACTGACCAGCGGTGCGAGCTGAAACGATGCACGAGATCCACCCGCCCGCGAAAATCGGAGGTCGATGGTGCTGCCCGCTGTGAGCGGCCGCGACGCGTTCGCTGCGCTGGTCATCAGAACGGACTACAGCGACGACACAGCCTGGCAGGCCGTCCGCGCCGAGTTGCTCCAGCCGTGGGGCGATGGCGACTACGAGCCTGTCGTCCACGTCGTCGATGATCCAACCTGGGCCGAGGCCGCGGCCGACGAGGTGATCTCAGTCGTATCCGCGGACGAGGAGCTGAGCGTCGTCTTCCTGGCAGACCGCGCCACGATGCTCTCCCGCCACCACGCAATGCTGGCAGTGGCCGTCCTGACCAGGGAGGAGTGCGCAAGCGATGAGGAGTTCGATGTCTACGGCGGAGCGGTCCGTACTGTCCCGGCCGGCGTCCACGACATCCATGCGAACCTGGCGATCGCCAACCTGGACTTCGCAGACGTCCTGGAAGCTGCCCGGAGCACCCCTGAAGGAGTCTTCCGATCCTTCTAGAGATCTTTAATGGCTGGGGTTACAGCGGTTGGAGGTCGAGTCCGGTCCTGGCGATGAGGCCCTCGATGAGGCGGGGTCGGTACTGCATCCGGTTGAGGCGGGTCTTCACCAGCGCGGTGAGTTGGTCGAGGTTGTGTCTGGTGAGGTTGGCCAGAGATCTCTACAGGTGCGACCACACGCCCTCGCCGAACCGGCGGCGCACGATCTCAGTGATCCTGGCCAGCGTCCAGCACTGGTCGGACCAGCCCGAAGCGGCCGGGCCGGCGTCCAGCACGGCTTCCAGGTGACGAAGTTGCTCCGCATCGAGTTTGCAGCGGGCGCCGCCGGGGCCCTTGGAGACCAGAGCCTGCCGGCCGCCCGAAGCCAACGCCCGCCGCCACCGGTTCGCCGACATCCGGGTCACCCTGAACCGGCGGGCCACCTCCCGGTCACTTGCCCCGGCCTCGATCAGATCGGCGGCTGCGAGCCGGACCTGCTCACGCCGAGCCCGTTCCTCGGCCGTCAGTCCACCGCCGCGTGTTGCAGGCCGTGAGCATCCCTGCGGGGGATCCGGTACAGCACACACAGGCGAAGCGGCCCCTCGGGCACGCTCGGATCCTCGAAGTCGTCGGCCGGATTCCGGGTCATGCCGATCCGCCGCATCACTGCCTGGGAACGAAGGTTGTGGACGGTCGTCGACGCCACCACTTCCGGCAGCCCGAGGACCTCGAAGCCGAAAGCCAGACAGGCCAGGGCAGCCTCAGTGGCGTAACCCTGCCCCCACGCCGAACGCATCAAGCGCCAACCGATGTCCACCCCCGTGAACGGCATGTCCTTGCCCACCTCGGCGAAGCCGGCACGGCCGATGAACTCACCGGTCTCCCGTGCTTCGAGCGCCCACCACCCAAACCCTCGCTCGTCGAAATCGGCCTGCATGAGTGCCACCGTGGCATCGCTCTGCTCCCGCGTGAGCAGTTCCCCCAGGTGTTCTCGGACTTCAGGATCGGCGTTCATAGCCGCCCACGGTTCGAGGTCGGACTCCCGCCACCGGCGGAGCAGAAGACGATCGGTTCGCAGCTCTGGCATGCCACCCAGCCAATCCGATCAAGATCAGGGTGTCGATCGGTCATGCCGGACCTTACGGTGCTCGTCCATGCCGGACCCGCTGCGCAGATCCTCACGGCCCACCGCCACCCGGCGGCACACCATCCCGTCACGACCCGAAGCAACCCGCACAGTCAAAGATCTCTAGTGGCTCGTCAGGGTCTCCGGTTCAACGCGGGCGTTGCGCCGCCGGACGTGCCGATGGCGGCGTTCTGCTCGGCAAAGGACCCATCCCGCATTAGACCGTGTCCTACGTGTGCCTATGAAAGCTTCTCTCCATGGTTCTACCAGCCAATGCCGTTTGCTGGGCGGGACGGCCCGATCGCGGTGAACGGTCACAGGCGGGCGAAACCCTGGCTGACGAGCGCGCGCAGTTCGTGGGCGGACTGCGGCGCCAAGCGGTCTTCGTGGCCGGGCAGAATGGGGCGCCCAAGAACGACCGTGGAGGCATACGTGACGGTGTATCTGGCCGAGGCTGATCCGCGATGGGCTGAGCACTCTGGCGAACAGGGGCACTACGGTGCCCCGGAATGGGGCCCGGAGGACTTGGACCGCGCCGCGGTGTTCCTGGCCGAACTCCCGCCGCAGGCCGGGCGGGTACTCGACTACTTGCTGAGGAACCCGGGCCGGGCGATTCACTGCACAGAGCTGGTGGACAAGGCCCTGGACGGGCCGAACGAGGGCGATCCCGCTCGCCGCGTGGCGGGTGCGGTGTCAGGGATGAGCAAGGCACACGTCAACAGCGGGCGGCGCTACCCGTTCTACTGGTGGGAGGCCCCTGAAGGGAGCACAGGAGCAACGTACGCGGTCCGCCCCTCGGTGGCGGCCGTGTTCCTGGCCGCTCAACTCGGGCAGTGACAGCGGGCACCGAAACCCTGGCCGCTGTCTCTGTCTGTGGCTGCGTCAAGCAGAGTTGCCTGGCATGGCGCGTCTCTCCGCGAAGAGGTGCGGTGTACGGCGAGCGCGGCTGTCAGTCGTCATCCTCGTCGTCCGGTTCGGGCTCCCGGGCGAAGGCCAGGTCAAGGACGTAGCGTTCGTCGGCGGGACACTGGTTCCAGGACTGCCGGATCTGCTCGGGGATCCAGTCATCGCTGATGCTGGTCAAGGTCTCGTCGTAGTAGGCGGAGGCCGCTTCGCGTCCGGCCCACCATGCGTAGCCCTCGTACACGCCCGGGCGGGGCAGGGTCATCTCGCCGGCCGGTCCCAGCGTCAGCTGGTTCACGACGAGGGTGCCGGTCTCGGACTCGATAGTGATCGGCGTGTGGCCTTCGGCCTCGGCGGGGGGCTTGGGGGGCGTTTCCCAGATGCGGACGGTGACCCGTACGTCGATGCCGGACTGCAGGCTGAGCAGGTACAGGTGGTAGCCGTTGCCCGCCACCACCTGTACCTCCGCGGCTTCCATGGCTGCCTCGTCACCGAGGCAGGCGTCGGCGTCGTGGACCTCGACAACTCGACGGTCAGGGCTTGCGGTGACGGTGTGTTCGGCGAGGAGCCTTGCGGCGACTTCCCGCAGTACTGGACCCTCCACACCCGCAGAGAGCGCGAACGCCTCCACCCCCGCCCCGGTCGGGCCAGGAGGCCGTAGTCACGCCGGCGCGCCGGAGTGAGCGACGGCACCTAATCCGGGAACGGCCGCAGGCCGATACGTGCGTGGATTTCGGTGCCGGTCCGGGTGTGTGCGCGTCTTGCAAGATCCTCGAAGTAGACCGCGGTCCCGGCACCGTCGATCTCCCGCTGGGCGGCGATGTAGGGGGCAAGAGCCCGCCACATCGCCAGGACCGAACCGCCGTACGCGCCGAGGATCAGATCCTCGTCGACGACCCGGTGCGCGACGAGTTTGCCGAGGTCGTCGAAGAAGAACGCGACCTTGCGCACCTGGTGCTTGATCGGCTCCGGAAGACCGACGAGCCCGCCACGCGGATCGTGCTCCATCGCGAGACGCTCGTTGATGTACTCCCGGCAGACGGTCCACTCCTGGGTTCTCGTCTCGCTGAAGCTTTCCAGGACTATCGGCAGGATGTTCGCGCCCCTCATGAGAGTGAGCTGCCGGTACGCGGTGGCCGCCGAGATCAGCAGCGCCAGGAACGAGAGTGCAAGAGCGGCCACGGCCGCGAACTGCTGGTCCATCCGAGGCCCTTCGAGGCGGAGGCGGCCGAACCATCACCCAAAACAGCGCAAGCAGGCACTATCCCGGCCAGAACGTCGAGAGGCAAGGGATTGAGGTGGCCGGTAAATGAAAATGATTACCGCGCGAACGCCGCGCCCGATCAGCGAGCTCACTTCAGGAGAGCCACACCCGGGTCGCTTCGGCGCGCGGCGGAACGCCCCCTGCTTTCTGGCTGCTAGGGCAGGTGTCGGCGGACCAGCGCCTGAGCGAACGGTTCTCCGGTGGCCCGGGCGTAGGCCATCCGTTCGCGCACCTCGCTGAGGGTGCGTGGGCGGTAGCCGGGGCCGCCGCAGCAGCTCTTGTGGAAGCGCACGCCGGCGTGCAGCAGTACGGAGAGGGTGCGCCAGGCGGCGGTGTCCCGTCTCTTGGGTGCAGCGAAGGCGGAGCCGACGTGGATCAGTGGTTCGGCGCAGCGTGGACAGACCCGGTCGTGGTCGTGGTAGCCGGGGTAGGGCTGCTTGTACGAGGCCCGGCAGGGCAGGCAGACGTACGAGGTCTTGGCATGGGCCATGCGGGAAGGGTAGAGCCACTACGGTGGCGGGCTCGACAGATTTCCGACCTGCTGTACTGGCTCTTCGGTAAAGCTGGGGTGGTGACGGCCGACCGTAGTTCGCTTCTACGCGCCGCCTCGGAGTTCTGCGTCGACGGCGTCAGCAGTATCCCCGGCGGCCAACTCGCCCATCTCCTCAAGATCGCCGCTGCTCAGGATCAGCTGCCCGTGGTAGCCCTGGTGGCGAGGCTTCAGTGAAGCCCGCATCAGGCCCTCCAAGCGGTCGACCAGCTTCTCGTACCGGCGCCGGGCCAGCTCGTCCTTCGCGGGCATCTCGCACAGCTCCCCACCTGTGCCCGCAGCCGCATGTGTGCCATATGTGTGCTACGAGTACGAAGGCCCTCCCGTCCGATGGACGGAAGCTGTGACCAGGTGTTCCTCTGTGCCCCCGGCACTTGATCCGGCTCATGCCGCCCTGTGCCGGAACGTCCGCTCACGCATCGCTCACGCGCTGTCGGCTGCTGAGCAGCGCCAGGTCAGACCTGCCCGAGGTCGATCTCCACCGGGAACGGGGCCACTACCTTGAGGACGCCGGTGAACACGTCTCCGTCCCGGTAGGTCTTCGTCGCGGGGTCGAGAACGTAGGTGTACACGAGAGGGACGCCTGTCGCGGCCTGCTCGATCCGCCAGTAGAAGCCGATGCCCGCCTTGGCGTACTGGTCGACCTTCACAATCCGGTCGGTGGTCTCCGAACCCGGCGACACCACTTCCGCGACCAGTAGCACGTGCTCGGGGCGGGTGGGGGTGATGTCGATCGTGTCTGCGCGGTACACGACGACGTCCGGTCGCCGATTGGTGAGCGGGACGTCCTGGAGCCGGACGTCGAAGTCCGTGTCGGCGTTCCACTCCGGGCCCGCGGCGGCATCCAGGGCGTTCGCCAGAATACGGGCCAGCCGATTGTGCCGCTTGGACGCGCTCGGACTCACGACGACCATCCCGTCCACGATCTCGATGCCGGCGCACTGCTCGTCGGACCAGGACTCGTACTCTTCCGCCGTGATCTGCTCATGCATCCACGCCGGGGCCACCATCTCGGCCGTCATGAAGCACCTCCCGGACGCTGTGCTGCGGGCCCGATCCCGCTGGGTTCAGCGTACTGTCTGCCATCCGCCCGGCATGCTGATCCCGCTCACGCCCCTCCACGTCGGCCGGCATCCGACCAGCGATCCCAGAGCAAGACTGATCTGCCACAAGGACACGTGGGCATTCCTGCTTGAGCAGACCTCCCGGCACCAGCACTTTCGCCTGCCGGACCGAATCACCGACCTCGAAGACGGGCGGATCGAGACGTTCGTCTCCGGCCGCTCCCTGCTCGCGGTTCTGGTCACTACCCGGGAAGTTCTCGATGATCACGGGCCCGATACCGACATGGTGACGTGGGCCCTGGCAAGCGCGGTGTACTCACGAACTCACCTGGCTATCGAGAACGCCACGCTGAATCGACCCGATGACAGCGAGGTCACGACCATCGTTCTGGACGACCGTCCATGCCGCCCGGTGCAAGGCAGCGCCGCGTGATCTCCCTGAGCCCGACCGCCGGTTCGTGCCCATGAAGCACTGCGGCGTTCGCCCAGAGGGCGATGTGCGATGGGTGAACTCGGTAAGTGACCGCGGAGTGGCGCCCCTGGACTTGGTTCGCCCGGTCT
Source organism: Streptomyces sp. NPDC058457 (assembly GCF_042720695.1). NCBI lineage: Bacteria > Bacillati > Actinomycetota > Actinomycetes > Kitasatosporales > Streptomycetaceae > Streptomyces > Streptomyces sp. NPDC058457. The sequence goes on from NZ_JBHXLU010000057.1 coordinate 31,412, forward strand.
GCAGGGGGCGACGTCCCTGGCCTTGAACCGAGCGCGACTGGTGCGAGTGATCCAGTCGAGTACGGTCCGTGCGTCGTCGATGGCTGGCTCGGTCGCCATGAGGTCGAAGGCGGTGAGAGCGTGCGCCGTACGCCGCCAGGGCGCTTCCGCGTTCGCTGGTACGACCCCGATGGCAAGCCGAAGATGAGGACCTTCACCCGCAAGGTCGATGCCGATGCGGAGCGGACCCGGATGGAGTTCCGCCTCCACGATGGCTCTTACCGCGATCCCGCCGCCGCGCGCGTGAAGTTCGCAGACGCTGCGGAGCCCTGGCCGGCCGCGCAGATCCACCTCAGGCGCTCCACCCGGGCCCGCTACCGCGGCGTTCTCGACGTCCACGTGATCCCCAAGTGGGGCACCACGCCACTGGACCTTGTCGACGCGCTGGCCGACGCGTCGGGCGGCGAACGGGTGTTCGTCCTGTTGCTGGCCTGCATCGGCCTGCGCTGGGGCGAGGCGTACGCCGAGGACAACGGCAGGCTCTACCTCGACACCGCCAAGATCCATGAGCGTCGGCCCGTACCGCCCCCAGTTCCTGGCCGAGGAGTTGAAGCCCCACGTCCAGGGGCGGGGAGACGAGCAGTTGCTCTTCACGGCCCCGCAGGGCGGACCGCTGCGTGTGTCCCAACTCGCCCATCTCCTCAAGATCGCCGCTGCTCAGGATCAGCTGCCCGTGGTAGCCCTGGTGGCGAGGCTTCAGTGAAGCCCGCATCAGGCCCTCGCAAAGGCCCTTTCACCCGTCGGACGGAAGGGCCTCTGAACAGGCGTTCTGTTGTGCCCCCGGCAGGATTCGAACCTGCGACACCCGCTTTAGGAGTTTTCCCTGGACGGGGCTGTGACCTGCAAAAACTTCGACGTTGAGGTGTCTGACCTGGGGAAACACTCCTCCGTAGTTCTCGCGTGTTCACGGCGCTTCCCGGCCTCATGGGTGCTGAGCCCGTGCCGGCGGGCCCTTCCCCGACAAATGCTCGGCGGCCAGGTCGTCGGCAGGGGAGTCGATGGCTTCGTGAACCACGAACTGGTTGGGGAGTCGTTCGACGGCGTCAGGGGGCTCGACGGGGCCCGGAGCGCTCAGGTATCGAGGGCCAGGACGGGCGCACGGGTGTGGAAGGATCGGGTCCGTGAATGGGCTTCCCCCGTCCGGTGCGGGTGCGGCAGGCGGTGGTGAACTGCGGCGTGTTCTGGAGCGCTTCGACGTCGGCGTCGTGGTGCGCCGGATGGAGGCCGGGTTCGGCCGGTTGCCGGCCTACACCGGCTTCGAGTGGCCGGTGGACCGTACGGCCGTGGTGCGCTGGAACGTCGACCTCGTACTGCGCTGGATGATCAACGGGACCCCGCCGGACAGTTACCTCCGGTCCGAACTGCATGAGTTCCTGCGCGTCCGCGCTGTCGCCGGCCAGCCGATCGAGGACAGCATCCTGGTCTACCGACGTGGTGCGCGGATGTTCTGGGAGGCGCTGCTCGACCTGGCGACCGACGAGGACCGGGCGGTGCTCGTCGCGGAGTGGGACACCGTCTGGGGCTGTCTGGAGGACTACCTCGATCTGGTCGTGGACGTGTTCGCGCGGGCGTACGCCGACCAGCAGGACGTGCCGTCCACGGCCGGTGACCGGCGCGCCCGGGCCCTGTTCGACCGGTTGTGCGCGCGGCTGCCGGTCACGATCGAGGACCGGGACCGGGCCGCCCGGCTCGGGTTCGAGCTGGCGGAACCGTACCGCCCCTTCGCCGCCCTACTGGCCGGGGCCACGGTCACCGGGCAAGCCGATCTCGCCTCGCGGCTGCGTACGGCAGGGGCGCTCGCGTTCACCGAGGGGGTCCGGGTGGCCGGGCTGACACCGCCCGGGTTCGGCTGGGCGGCGTTTCTCGAAGACCCGCGGCTGATCCTGGCCCAGGACCCGCCAGTCGCCCGCGACCGGCTCGGCGCGGCGGTCGACGGCCTGCGCGCGTTGCTCGCGATCGCGGCCCGGTCCGGACGCCGGGGCCGGGTACGCGCCGACGACTACCTGCCCGAACTGCTGCTGGCCGACTCCCCGGAAGCCTCCGACCGGATCGTCCGGCGGGTCTTCGGTCCGCTCGAGCGGGCCGAAGCCGTGGATCTGGCGGACACTCTGCGATGCCTCGCCGTCCACGGCTTCGACAGCACGGCGGCAGCGGCCGCGCTGCCGGTGCACCGCAACACGCTCCTGTACCGGATGGGCCGGATCGAGAAGCTGACCGGTCTGTCGCTCAAGGACCAGCGGGACCGCACCCTCGTGCTGCTCGCTGTCACCTGGGAAACCGTCGTCCCGGCCCTGCAGTCGGCCTCGGGGCGGTCGGACGTCTTCGACTAGGTCCCGTCTCTCCACGGGGGACCCGACCGGGAAGACCGATCGGCCGAAGTGAGCCGGCCGCTGATCAGTGCGGGTTCCGGGTCGCAGAAACCGCCGTGGCGCAACCGGTCCGGGACCGTGACCGAAGTCGAAGGCCGCGCGGAGGACCGACCCCGCGGCGGATGGAGTCAGGCCGGTCGGGCGATGCCCCGGATCCGGCGGGCCAGGCCGAGCTGCATGGCGCCGAGCATGATCAGCCAAAGCCCGGCCAGGAAGGACAGCGTCAGCAGCGACAGCCCCGGCCAGACCAGCAGCGTCAGGCCGGCCAGGACACCGAGCAGCCCGATGAAGACGTTCCACGCTCGTCCGGGCAGGCCGGGATGGTCGACCGCCGCGAACACGGCGGTGAAACCGTCCACGATCCAGTAGACGCCGAGCAGTAGGCCCAGTGCGAGCACCGTGATCAGGACGTGCCGGATCGCGTACAGCCCGAGCAGCAGGCTCACCACGCCGAGGACCGCGGTGAGGGTGCGGGCGGTACCGGTCTCCCCCAGGCTCGCCGATCCCACCAGCCGGAAGACCCCGGTGGCGATCAGCTGAGCACCGAGGACCACGGCGAGTACGACGAGGGTCGGACCGGGCCACGCCAGGGATATGACGCCGATGACGATCGAGACCAGCCCGTAGAGCAGATGCCAGGTCCAGGAACCGCCCAGGCGGGCGACGGGGCTTTTGTTCATGCCGCGAAGCTATCGGCGCTCCCGTTGGGCGAACTCCCAAAAAGCCACCGGGCCTTCGTGCCCCCGCACAGGGCGGAAGGGCGTTGAATGGAGCGGACAGAACGCGCGTTCGGAGGGGATCCTGCACCGGAGCCCGTCACGCGCCGGACACCGGCCGCGGTCCCGGCGCGGCCCCCGCGGGAAGTGGCCGCCGGGGCAGTGCCCGAGCGTCGCGGAAGCTGTCCGGAAAGACCTGTTCCAGTTGCCTACACGGGGAGTGCGAGGACATGGCCGGTCCCGTTGACTGGGAAAGCTTCGCCGTGATGACCGGAGGGGCCAGCGGTGCCCTCACCGGCCTGTTGTTCGTCGCGGTGTCCCTCAACGCCAACCGGATCGCCGGGCACCCGGTGCTGCGCGCGATCGCGGCGCAGACCCTCGTGCTGTTCCTTGCGCCGCTGGTCATGGCGACGATTCTGCTGGTGCCCCGCCAGGCCGACCGGGCCCTGGGCGCCGAGCTCATGACCGCCGGGCTGGCCGGGGGCCTGAGCCTGCTGGCCATCGGGCGACGCAGGCGCGCTCCGGTCACCGCCGACAAGCGACTGACCGGCCTCTTCGACCGCCGTGACACCAGCATCGTCGTCATGCTGCTGTTCGTGGCCGGCGGAGCCGTCCTGGCGTCCGGCAGGCCCGCCGGGCTCTACCTGTTGCTGCCCGCCTCGCTCGTGGCGTTCGTCAGCGGGGTGCTGAGCGCATGGAACTTCCTGCTCCCGCCGCCGGACTTGCTGTAGCGGTCTCGCGCCCGCGATCCGCGCGCCCTGGATGACGTTGAGACCGATCCCACCGGTGCCGACGGTGACCATGGCAGCGGCCACCCCGCTCACCGGTCGTCGTCGGCCGCCCGGACGCACCTGCCGCACCGGCCATCCCTGTGCGTCGGTCGCCACCGGCTGCCCGTGCGTGGACGGCCCCCCATGCACCGGCGAGAACCGGTCCGCACCGAGCATCTGGAAGGTAACAGCCATGTACGCCACGCCCCGGGCCGACGTCGGGCTCGCGGCGGCCGGCCGGCTGCGCGGCGTACTCCACGACCTCGACAGCGAGGCGCTGGCACGGCAGTTGGCCCGCGATCTGAGCGACACCCCGGCCGGACGAATACCTGGCCGTGGTTCCCAGGCGGGAGCAATGGAGGACATCATCCGCCGAAGCCTGGAACTGCTCAGGAACTGGCTGCTGAGCGGACAGGAGCCCGGCGGGGACGTGCTGTCGGACCTGTACGAGGCGGCGCGCGAGGCGGCGCGGCACGGCCTCGCTGCCGAGGACGCGATCCGTGCCTGCTGCGGTGCGGCGCGGGCGGTGCGGAGCAGCGTGACGGAGGCCGGCCCGCCCGAGGGCGGTGCCTGGCCGCCGCCTCACCTGGAGGTGCCGTGGGCGTTCCTCGACATCGCCCTGACGACCGTCACGCGGGCGTTCGCCGACCAGCGGGACCTGCCGTCCGCCGACGGCGACTCCCGGGCGGCGACGCTGTTCGCCCGGATCTGCGCCCGGTCGGCGACGACCATCGAGGACCTCGACCGGGCGGAGCGGCTGGGCTTCGAACTCGCCGGCCCCCACTGCCCGTTCGTCGCCGCGATCGACGGCGGCTCGGCCGCCGCGCACGCCGGCCTGGCGGCGCGTCTGCGGTCTGCGGGCGCACTCGCCTGCACACAGGGGCACCGCGTCGCCGGGCTGACCGGTCCGGGCTTCGACTGGGCGGGCTTCCTCGCCGACAGCGCGCTGGTCCTCGCCGCCGAGTCGGCCACCGGCGCCGCCGGGCTCGCGGAAGCGGTGGGCAACCTGCACGACCTGGTCACCCTGGCGGGCCGGGCCGGACGTCGGGGACGGATCCGCCCTGACGACTTCCTGACGGAGCTCATGCTCGCGAACTCCCCCCGGCTGGCCGAGGACATCGTGCGGCGGGTCCTCGGCCGACTGGACGCCGAGGACCCCTCCGGGACGTTGTCGCAGACGCTGCGGTGCCTGGCCGCGCACGGCTTCAACCGGACCGCGGCAGCGGCAGCGCTCCCGGCCCACCGCAACACCCTGCTCTACCGCATCAACCGGATCGAGAAGCTGACCGGCCTCGACCTCGACAGGCACGCACACCGCGAACTTGCCCGGCTGGCCGTCGTCTGGAGGGACACGACAGGCGGCGACACCCTGGCCCGGCCCGAGTGAGAGTCGGCGGGGGCCGCCGGGTGCACCGACGGGGCCCGGCCCGGCCTCGGAACAGGCTCAGGGCGGCCGGTGCCGGACGACGACGCGCCCCGGCACCGCTCGCGGTCGGCATCCTCGACTTCCCCGCCGTCAGGGGTTGTTGCCGTGCACAACAGCCGGTCGAATCCTTGGCCCCGTGCACAGTGCGAGCGGTGTAACGCTGACGGCGGCAGGACAGAACCGGCCGGGCGTCCGCCCTGACGGCTGCCGTAGCGAGGGAGGGATGCGGGCATGACTTCCGCACCGAACACCATCGTCCTGATCCACGGCCTGTGGATGACACCGCTCGCCTGGGAGCACTGGGCGGCCCGGTACGAGGAGCGGGGCTTCACCGTGCTCACGCCCGGATACCCCGGGATCGAGCCGGGGGAGGCCGGGGTGGCGGCGCTCCGCGAGGACGCCTCGGCGATAGCCGGTGTCGGGGTGCGCGAGGTACTGGATCATCTCACCGCCGTCATCGGGAAACTCGACTCCCCGCCGATCATCATGGGGCACTCGTTCGGCGGGACGTTCGCCCAGCTCCTGGTGGGCGCCGGGCTCGGGGCGGCCGGAGTGTCGATCGACGGCGCCGCGGTCAAGGGCGTGAACGCGATGCCGTTCTCGGAGCTCCGCTCGGTCCTGCCGGTCCTGAAGAACCCGGCGAACGCACACCGGGCCGTCCCCCTGACGGCCGAGCAGTTCCACTACGCCTTCACCAACACCCTGGACGAGGACGCCTCCCGGCAGGCCTACGACCGTTACGCCGTGCCGACGCCGGCCCGCATCCTCTTCCAGGGCGGCCTCGCGGCCGTCACCCCGCACGCGGCCACGACCTTCGACTTCGCCGACGGCGACCGGGCGCCGCTGCTGTTCGTCTCCGGCGGCAGCGACCACATCCTGCCCCCGGTCGTCCAGCGGCAGAACTACGAGAAGAACGCGAAGCATTCGACGGCGGTCACCGCCCACACCGTCTTCGACGGCCGCGACCACTTCACCTGCGGCGAGCCCGGCTGGGAGGCCGTCGCCGACTTCGCCCTCGACTGGGCACTGAGCCCGCGCGCCGGAGTCCTCGACGCCACGCCCGGCGAAACCTGCTGACCCGATCCGACGAGACCGGCTGAGAACGGAGACGACACCCGAGATGTCGAAGACGGTGGCCGACGGCCTGTGGGAGATGCTGGTCAGCGCGGGCGTACGACGCTGCTACGGCATCGTCGGCGACGCACTGAACCCGGTGGTCGACGCGATGCGCCGCAATGGCCAGGTCGACTTCGTGCACGTGCGCAACGAGGAGTTCGGCGTCTTCGCCGCGGTCGCGGAGGCGAAACTGACGGGGCATCCGGTAGCCGTGTGCGGGACGGCAGGCCCAGGAGTGGCACACCTGATCAACGGCATGCTGGACGCCCTGAAGGAGAAGGTGCCCGTCATCGTCCTGGCCGGCGACACCGAAACCGGACTGATGGACAGCGAGACCGTCGAGGAGCTGAACCCGTACCGGTTCTTCGCCTCCGCGGCGGTCTACGTGGGCCGGCTGGTCAATCCCGGCCAGCTCCGCACCGTCGTGACCTCCGCGGTGACGGCCGCGGTGACCCGGGGCGGCCCCGCCGTCGTCGCACTGCCCGGTGACGTCGCGGCGGCGCACGCGCCGAAGGACCGCTACGAGATCCGGCTGCCCCGACCGGTACGCGCGCCGGCCGGAGCGGAGGACCTCACCGCCATGGCCGGGCTGATCAACGAGGCGGGCACGGTGGCGGTCTTCGGCGGCCAGGGCTGTGCCGGGGCGCACGCGGAGGTGACGGCGCTGGCCGGAAAGCTGGGCGCACCGGTCGGCTACTCCCTCAAGGGCAAGCAGTTCCTCGAACACGACAACGCGAACGCCGTCGGGATGACCGGTCTCCTCGGCTACGGCGGCTGCCATCACGCGCTCCAGCACGCGGACGTGCTGCTGATGCTCGGCACCGACTTCCCGTTCAGCAGCTTCCTGCCGCACGGCGGGACCAGGATCATCCAGGTGGACCACGACCCGGAACGGCTCGGCCGGCGCGTACCGGTGGACCTGGCCGTCACCGGCGACGTACGGGCCACCGTGGCCGCGCTGCTGCCACTGGTCGAGCCGAAGCCCGACGGCGGGTTCCTCGCCCGCTGTGTGGAGGAGACCGAACGGTTCCACCGCAGGATGCGGCACTACACGGACAAAGGCCCGCGCATCAAACCCATCAGGCCGGAGTACCTCGCCACGGTCCTCAGCGACCTCGCCGCCGACGACGCGCTGTTCTTCGCCGACACCGGCACCCCCGTCATCTGGGCGGCCCGGCACATCAGGTACGGGCCGAAGCGGCGGCTGCTCGGATCGTTCTCGTGGGCGTCGATGGCCACCGCCTCGCCCGGCGCGTTCGGGGCGCAACTGGCCTTTCCCGGACGGCAGACGATCGCCCTGTGCGGCGACGGCGGGTTCACCATGCTCGCACTCGGCGACCTGCTCACGGAGGTACAGCGCCGACTGCCCGTCGTCCACATCGTGCTGAACAACAGCGGCCTGGACTTCGTCAAGATCGAGCAACAGGAAGCCGGCTTCGTCCCGTTCGGGACCGACTTCGCCAACCCGGACTTCGCCGCCGTCGCAGAGGCCATGGGCGCCAAGGGCATCCGCATCGAAGACCCCGGTGACGTGGCGGACGGCCTCGCGTCCGCGCTGGCCCACACCGGCGGCCCGGTCGTCGTCGACGTCCTCGTCGACCCCTACGCCCTCGCCGTCCCCGCCCATGTCCCCGCCGGCACAGCCGCCGGATTCACACTCAGCGCGGCACGGCAGATCCTCGCCGGCCGCCTCGACGACGTCATCGACACCGCCACGCACAACGCCCGGATCGTCTGAACGGCCGCACCGCCGACGGAGGAAGACGCACCATGACAGACACCCACGACTCCCCACCGGACGCACCGGACGCACCGGACGCACCGGACGCACCGGACGCGACGCCCGGCGGCTGGCGCGAGATCTATCACGGCGGCTCACCGGAGGCCGAAGAGGCCCACTTCCGTGACCTGGCGGACGTCGTCGTCGGCGTCCAGCGGACGAACAAGCGGAAATCCGGCTCGCAGGTCTCCCGCCGCACGTTCCACGCCAAGATCGTCGTCGGAGTGGACAACGCCGAACTCGCGTTCCGGACCGATCTGCCCTCCGACCTCTGGGCCGGAGACTTCACCGCCGGAGCCCGGCTGCCGGCCGTCGTCCGGCTGTCCAACGCCAGCGGCACCGTTCGGCCCGACGGCAGCCCCGACCTCCGCGGCGCGGCACTGAAGCTGACCCTCCCCGGTGGCGGTGAACACGACCTCCTCATGACCAGCTACCCGGTCTCCCACGCCCGCGACGCCACCCAGTTCGTGGAGATCGCCAGGATCGGCGCCGGTCCCAAACCCCTGGTCCTGCCTCGGATGTTGGCCAAGTTGGGCCCTTCGGAGACCGCCCGCGTTCTCCGTAATCTCAGGCAGGCCAACCGCCCCTCGCCCGGCCTGGCCCTGGAGTCCTACTGGAGCCGCGGGGCCGTCCTGTGGGGCGCCACAGGCCCCGTCAGGTTCCGCCTCAGTCCACTCGGCCCACTCAGTCCACACGACGGTCCCGTCCCGGCATCGACCCCGCCGCCGGACCCGGCCGACGGCCTCCAGGCCGACTTCGCCGCCCGGCTGAGCGACGCGTCGGTCCGGTTCGCCCTGCACATCCAGAAGTACGTCAGCGAGAGGCTGACACCGATCGAGGACGGGGCGGTCGAATGGAAAGAAAGCGACTCGCCCTGGCTCGCCGTGGCCACCCTGACGATTCCCGCCCAGAACACCCTGGACCCGAACGGCCGGGCCACCCGCGAGCGCGTCGACACCCTCGCCTTCAACCCCTGGCACGCCCCGGCGGAGTTCCGCCCCCTCGGCAACCTCAACCGCGCCCGCCGCACGGTCTACGCGGCCAGCGCGAGGGAGTGGCACGCCCGGTAGCGGGTACGCCGAATCCTGACCCGCCCTCCTCCACACGCTGGTCGACGGCATGGGGCGACCCGGATCACCTATGGGGCCGGCCCGGCCGGACAGGCAACTGCGACTCGGCCGCCGGTACGAGGAGAGGACCAGGCCGCCCCCGAAGAACCGGAAGCAGCCCCGGGCCCTCCCGCCCGCCGGACGGAATGGCCTCTGACCAGGTATTTCTCTGTGCCCCCGGCAGGATTCGAACCTGCGACTCCCGATTTGGGAGTTCGATCTACGCCCCCCTCTGGGGCCGTCGACGGCTGGTCCGGCGGTCGTCCAAGGGTGCCGCTGATTGCCGCCGTCCGGCCCCGTGGATGTCAGCCGTGGATGTCAGCCTGGTTCAGCCGGGTAGATGTCGTTGGCCACGAGCGCGATCTCCTCCGAGCTGCTGAGGATGAGTTTCCCCACTGATATCGCAAGGAGCGCGACAACGTCCGCCCCCGGGCACGAACCGGGCAAGGTGCCCGCTGCCCCGCCGTTCGGGTCGTGGGGGTTTCGACGTGGGCTGAGAGGGTTCGCATGCAGACAGACGGGCGACGAATATCCGAGGCACCCGCCGACGGCGATCAAAGCGATCAAAGGACCGGCCGGACGCCGGTGTCACGGCTGACCGTGTTCGGCTGGGCCGTCGCAGCGGCAGGGGGCGTCGCGGCGGTTGCCGTGGCCGCCATGACGCTGTACAGCGTACGTTCGGTACTGATCAAGGCAGTCATCGGGCTGTTCCTCGCCATCAGCCTGGATCCGCCCGTACGCTGGATGGTCGGGCGCGGAGCCCGACGCGGGCACGCGGTCGCCATCATCTTCCTCACGACGCTCGCCCTGACTGCTCTGTTCCTGTGGGCGTCTCTTCCCCCGCTGCTGAGCCAGGGCACGGGCCTCACCTCCGACTTCCCCGGCTACCTGGCGCATCTGCGCAGGCAGTCACCGGCCCTCGCCCGGCTGGACGACCGCTTCCACCTGCTGGAGCACATCACGGCATGGGCCAGGACAATGCTCGATCGAGCCGGACACAACGCCTGGACGTATGGGCAGCGAGCGATGGGCGCCGTATCCTCGGCCCTGCTCGTGGGCGTACTGACCATCTATTTCATGCTCGACCTGCCCCGGATACGGAAGGGGCTGGTCGCCGCCTTCCCGCAACGGCACCGCCGCAAGGCCGACGCCGCCGTTGCCGTCGTCGCCGACAAGGTCGGCTCATACATGATCGGAAATTTCGCCATCTCGGCGATCGCCGGAGTCGCCACGTTCGTCGCTCTGACTGCCCTACAAGTGCCGTTCGCGGTTCCGCTGGCGGTCTTCGTCGCACTGACCGACCTGCTCCCGATGATCGGCGCGACACTTGGCGCCGTGGTCTGCATCGTCGCCGCCCTGGCCACCACCGACCTGTGGCCGAACACCATCGTCGTCGCAGTGTTCTTCGTCGTCTACCAGCAGCTGGAGAACTACCTCATCGCACCGAGGGTGTTGCGCAACGCGGTGCAGATGTCGGCCCTCGCCGTGCTGCTCGCGGCGCTCATCGGCGGAACGCTACTTGGACTCATCGGCGCGCTGATGGCGATCCCAATCGCCGCTGCCATCAAGGCCATCACTGTCCCGGCGCTGCGAACCCGTCGGCAGGACAGCCTCACGACGACGCACGAAAACCCTCGGCCCAAGGTCATGAAGTGCTGAATCAGCACCTTGATCGACAGGTCGGCACGATCTTGCTCAGGCGGATGGTCCCGGCCATAAAGGGGGGTGTGTCACGTCTAACGTCTGATCTTGGTTGGTCGGAGGGGCCTGGCATCCGGGCCTCCGTCCACAGCCGACCGGAGGATGCTCACTGTGCGGCAGTGCGCCGGCGCTCCGAAGTCCCGTGCGTCGCATTCGGTCTCTCGCCGAGTGCGACTGGGTCGGCGACAGCCGCGCCTGCTGTTCCCACGAGCGCGGCTGGCACGGGGTGAACGTGCAGCGGTCCGCCTGGAGGCAATCCAAAAGGACGTTTCAGACGTACTGAAAGAAGGCCGAACTCTGGGAGTGCGCACCTGATCGGCCGGTCCAGCACAGCGGGATCTTGGATGCGGGGCGTGCTCCGCGGCTGCGGCCATCCTTCTCGTGCCGCCGAGAGCCGCGCGTGACGACGGAAGGAAGGGGGCGTATCCATCATGCGAGCACAACGCGCGAGGCGTCTTGGCGCGACGTTCGCTGCCGGCATTCTGACGGCCGTGGCGGCTGCGACGACGGCGGCGCCCACCCGACCGGCCGGCCCCCACCACGCCCCCCCGGACACCGCCGACCACACAAATAAGTCGCAAAACACACCA
>NZ_JBHXLU010000057.1:43037-77270 GCF_042720695.1 Streptomyces sp. NPDC058457
TTTAAAATTCGCCGAACTCCCGCGTCGCGGTGCTTGGCCGGTCGTCGCGGCCGTTGTTTGGGGTGGGGGGCGCGGTGCGCTCCCGGCCGCCCCCCCACGGCCGCAGCAGCCCCTGCCGTGCACACCCAGGCGCAGGCGCCCACCAATTGGTGCTTCGGCAACAACGACTGGCGCTGCTCCGACCACGGAGGGTTCCGCTTCAACCACCCGGGGTTCTGCTTCAATCACCCGGGGTTCTGCTTCGACAACCGCTTCGACGTGACGGCCCGACCGAGCAGCTGACGGCCCCGAGACGGCCCCAGCACAGCATCAGCCCCCCCTCGCCGGAGAACCCGTTGGTGGGGGGCTGATCAGTGCGTGATACCTCTGTCTACCGCACGTCCACGTAGTCCCCGGCGGTCTTGACCGTTGCGGTCGTGCTGGTGCCCGAGAAGTAGTAGCGCCAGTAGCCGTCGCCGGCAGCTGTCGCGGTGGTCTTCAGGTTGCCGGTGCTGTTGGTGTACACGGTTTTGACCGTCGCGTAGGTGTCCGTTCCCGCCTTGCGGAACTGCAGCTTGACCGGCTGATCGGTGTAGGCACGGTAGTCGTGGGTTTCCCAGTTGGCGCGGGTCAGTTTGCCGGTGACGGTGATGGTCTTGCCCTTGGCGACCGGCTCCGGTGAAGCGTTGACGCTGAGCTTCGAGTAGCGCTGGATGTTCGTGTACTTGTAGGTATCCAGGGAGATGCCGCCGTTGCCCTTGTCGTAGGCGTCGACGCCGACCCTCCACTGCCCGGCCCAAGAGTTCTTCTGCAGGTCGCGGGGGTTGAGGGTGAAGGGGACGACGCAGGTCTTCGTCGTGGCGTCGACGGCTGTGCACGTAGGACGGCCGAACGGCACCGTCATGTCCGTGTCTTCTTCCTTGGGACCGCCGTGCCACACGAACACGCGGGCCGTTTCGATGCCGTCCGGATCGGTGGCGGTCACCGAAGCCGAGAAGGTGACCTTGTTGGAGATGCCGACCACGATGGGCTTGCCGCCGTTGACCGTGGCGCTGGTGATCGTTGTGTCGCCGCCCCACGACTCGTCGGCCTGAGCAGTTGGAGCGCTTGCGACGGCGAGTGCCAGGGCGCCGGACAGAGCGGCACCTATGGCGATTGAGCGCATGTAGTCCCCAGGAAAATCAGGCCTGCCGGTCGAGCCCCCGCCGCAGGCAGCACGATGGATGGGAGGGAGCGTACTGTGTTCACGCCGACTTGGCTGATTGTCCACCTGCACGTCAGTCGTCACACCCGGCGTGACCGGCATCGCGGAGGACCGGACCACCTGCACGACGCCCCGGGGCGCACCGCGGACCGCAAGCTCACAAGGGCCTAGCCTCCAGGGAGGCAGGTCCCGAGACACGATCGTGCCTCCCGCCCGCGCCGTACGTGCAGGTGGGAGGCATGATCGCGAAGATTACTTCTTCCTGCCCCGGGTCTTGCCGGAGGTCTTGGTGACCTGCGTTTTCGCTGCTCAGGGACGATGGACTCGGCGAAGGCCTGGTCCACGCCGTACACGGCAAGGGCGTCTTCGTCCGCCCCCGGCCCCGGCGGTGTCCACGCCCGCCTCGAAGAGCTGGGCCACCGCCTTGACCACTTCGAAGAGGAGATCCGCGCCCGGATGCCCTCACCCTCCGAGGTCAAGACGCTCTGCCTTGCGGTCGGCGTGCCCGTGATCCACCTGATCCCGACTGCCTTCGATACCGAGGGACGGGCTGTGGAGGTCTGCGACACGGTCATGGCGGCGGATGCCCACGTACTGGCGTACCAGCTTCCGGCGACCTGATCGCATGATGGGCGGGAGTGCGTTGCTAGGCGGTGGGCTGATCCGTGGCTTCAACGGCTGGGGCGGCGAACATCGCGCCGATGTTGTTCCACGTGAAGCCGTCCTGCCATTCCGGCTTGTCGGCCGCCCAGTCGAGGAGGGCCTGACGGGCCTTGTCCTGGGAGACGGTCAGGGTTTGGTAGTGCTCTGCGGCGACGCCGTCCCGGTACTCCAGTTGGTAGGTGTTGTTGTCGCGGAACAGCACCTGGATGTACCAGTCGCCCTTCCGGTCCTCGTCCTGCCGCTCAAGGATCAGGTGGTCGCCCTGTCCCAGGTTCGCGAGCATCGTGCCTATCGCCGGCTTGGAGGGGCGCTTCACCACGTGCCCCCGAACGTTCATCGCAATCAGCATGGGCAGAGCATGGCGGAAGGGTCTGACAGTGGTGGTTCTCGGGAAGCCTCCGTGGCTGTCCTGCTTGGGCCGTGCAGTCGTTCTTCTGAACTCGTACGCCCCAGCATGCTTGGTCGTGTAGACGAGCAAATGGTGAGTGAGCTGTGTGCACCATCCGTGTGGAGGACACCGCCGCCACGATCCTGCTGGCCGAGCCTCCTGAGTCGAAGGCTCGCGAGGGCCCGGTGGCCGAGACGCAAGACGGACCAGGAACGCGTGCTGCTCGCGGAGACGCCGGTGAGGGCCTCGGTCGGCGCCGGATCTTGGCACGGAGTTTTCGCTCGGCCAGGGGCCCGGCCTGACCAGCGCGGCAGGCAGGGAACCTCACGCCGAAGGGCGCGCGGATGCGTACGTGACTGAATCTCCAACTGGATCTACACAGCGAAGGCGCAACTGCGGCACAGGTGAGTTCGGTTGATGCGGAGTTGTCCGGGTCGGAGCAGACGTGACGGCAGCTGCCGGTTTCAATGTGCAGCACTACTTGTAGAGAGGCTGCCCTCAATTCGTGTGTATGTATGCACGGATGAGTGGCCGACCGTTTCAACTGCCTTGCTGGGAGCAAGGACCGACTGGATGCCGGGCGTGCTCCGTGATTTGATCCTTCGCGCCGCAGGGATCGTGCCAAGGCGCCCGGAAGGGATGGCGCGGGCTGCGGTCGCGGCCGACCTTCTGTCCCCAGCTTGGCCGCTCCCCCTTGTGGAACATCCATATGAAGGGCAGTTTCATGATGAACTCCGCTCCCCAGGTTCAGACCCTTGAAATCTCCGACGCCGAGCTCGACACCGTCTCCGGTGGCCTGAGCCCGCAGGTCGGTATCACCGCCGGCCCTACGGCGATCAGCAGCTCGGACCTCGCGGCTCAGGTCGGCGCGGTCAAGGACGAGGTCCTGGACACCGTCGGCCAGTACCACCAGGTGGGACTCACCGTCTCCTTCTGATCGCCGGATCGTGGGACTCCCTCGTCGGGTGATCGCTGATGGCCTGACCGGCAGCCTGACCGCTGATCGGTAGCCACAGCAACGAGCCCCCTACCCGTGGGTCTCCACAGGCAGGGGGCTTGATCGTCAGGGGTTTCCGGTTGGTCGTCTGTGGTCACTGCTGAGCGGCCTCGGACGGCCCAGACATCGGCCCGTCGGCCCGACCGCGACCTACGAGCTGATGGGCATTTCCGTGCTCGTCGGCGTACTTAGGTCCGTAGCTTCTTCAGGCGGCTATGGAAAGCGGAAAGCGTGGTGGCGGTCCTCGACCTGTCGCTGCCACACGCCACCGTGTCTCGGCGACATGGTCTGGAAGGGCGGGGAAGAGGCTCCCGCCCCGGAGACGTGGCATCCGCGCGGCATTAGTGACACGCGTATGGCACACCCCCGAACACGACGCAGGGCCAGCTCAGGAGGAAACCCTCCTGAGCTGGCCCTCATCGCTGTGCCCCCGGCAGGATTCGAACCTGCGACACCCGCTTTAGGAGTTCGATCACCGCCCGCCCCTGGGGCCGTCGACGGCTGGTCCGGCGGTCGCCCGGGGGCGCTGCTGTATGCCGCCGTCCGGCCTCGTTGATGTCAGAGTTGGATGTCAGCGAAACAGCTCCGGAACTGGGCAGACCTCCAGCGGATCGTCCGGCCGGTCCGCCCATTGCCACCACGTATGCCGGTCCGTGCACCGCCACACCGTCCGGCAGGTCCGTCGGCCGTCATCGTCCCGCCCGGCGAGCACCAGGCCGCCCGACCTCAGGGGCTGGTTGCACTCGGGGCAGGGCGGAGCATCGTCGGCCATACGGAGAACCCTAGACAGGGCTACCGGTTGATCGGGATCTCATAGACGATCTCGCAGTGAGCTGCGGGCACCACGATGTCCGCCGTCTCCACGGGCCGCCCGTCGTCGCTGTAGTACGTCCGCCGGATGTGCGTCACGAGCGCGGCCTTCTGGATACCCAGTAGCGATGCCTCCTCGGCGCTCGCCTGCCTCGGCTCCGGCTGCTCCACGGCATGGCTGACCGCGACCCCGATCGCCGCCATGCGGTTCACGACCCCGGCGCCCGCGTGGGGCCCACCTTCGGGCAGTACGACGAGAGTGCCGGCCGTGAGGTCGTACGGCTCCCAACTCGTCGACAACTGCACTGGCCTGCCGTCCGCCAGGAACTCGTACGTCGTCCGGACACACAACTCGCCCTCGGCGATTCCGAGTCGCGCCGCGATCTCCGTCGGCGCCGGTACCTTGGCGTCCGTCCGGCTCTCCCAATCCCCCTGCCTGCCCACGGCCTTCATGTCGGCCCGGAACGGCGATCCGCTGGGCTGCTCGCGGGCGGATGACCGGACGACCCGGACCCGTTGCCGCGGCTCGGCGACGTACGTGCCCGATCCGGCCCGCCCCTCCAGCACGCCCTGAGAGATCAGCAACTCCTGCGCCCGGCGGACGACGTTCTCGCCCACGCCGTACTCCTGGCCGATCTGGGCGCGGGAGGGCAGACGGTCGTCCGGCTCCCATACGTGCTCCGCGATGCGCTGCCGAAGCTCGTCGGCGATGCGGAGATAGGGCGGCTGCTCAGGCATATGGAAAATCTAGTCCACTAGCTCTAATCTAGTTAACTAGCTTCACTCAAAGTGATCGCCGGTGACGGAGGCTGCCCTGTGCCCGCTTCGGGAGTTAGCGCGGCGGCCATCGCCGCCCGGCTGTCCGCTCTCGGGCTCCTCACGCGAGTGGAGGAACACCCCCGACACACCTTGGTGGAAGCGGAGATACCGGAATCAGTCACCGCCGAGACATGGCGGGAAGTCCTGGACGTGGTGGCGGAGGCCGATCGGTTCGGGCTCCTCGCCACCAGCTTGAACGGCCGCACCCTGTGGGCGGTCGTACGCAAAACGGTCCCCACGACGGGCGATGTCGGGGGACCGGGCCATCAGCGATAGGAGCTGAACAGCGTGCTCAACCGTATCCGCCGCGCCGTCTCCCTCAGCAGAGCGCGACGCTTCCCGAAGGGCAGGCACCGCCGCCCCTTAACGCCAGCTCGGCCGCCGGCCGCTTCCGCCTCTACCGCGTCGGCCGACGCGTCGACCGTCGTTCTGGGGCGGCCTTCCGCGGGCTCGGACCATCGACACCCGCTCAGGGGCGAGGACACCGCGCTCGTCCGCCCGTACCTGCTGGCCTGGGAGGCGCGCGTACGGGCACGCTCGGTGGTGGTCGCTCCCCATGTGCCGACCGATGCTTGGTCGCCACTCGCGGGGGTTTGCTGATGCCTCCTCGCCAACAGCCTCGTATCGCGGACACCCCCGCCGCCCTCTACCGATCGACCGCCTGCCGCATTGGCACTCATCCCTCCTGCGCGGAGTCCTCCCCTGCTTCGCCGTCGGTCGACCTGCCGGTGATCTACGAAGCGTGCAACTGCCTGTGCCACACGGCGCGTGACCAGTCCGCGCCTGCGGAGGTGGCAGGGTGAGCGAACGGATCCCCGGTGGCGTTCTGATCTCCAACATCGAGGTCACCTCGGCCACTGTGCAGCGCGGCGACATCATCCAACTCGGTGGCTGCGCCTGCCAGGTGAGAGACCTCTTCCAACTCCCTCACGGAGCCAAACAACTCGTCTTCGAGTCAGGCGAGTCGCTGACCATACACAGGCGCACCCGGCTCGTCGTCGCGCGAACGCTGAGAAGGCGGTGACCGGAGTCGTGCCGTCTCGCCACCACGACATCGCCGAGGACCTCCGGCGCCAGATCACGACCGGTCGCATCCAGCCCGGCGAGCGTCTTCCGTCCGAAGCCGTCCTGGCCGACCGGTACAAGGTCAGCACGGTGACTCTGAGGAACGCCCTCGCGGTGCTCCAAGGGGAAGGCATCGTCGAGAAGATCCACGGCAAGGGCAACTTCGTCCGCCGCCCCGTGCGCAAGATCATGTACGTCGGCGGTTGGGGCACGCTGGACCCCTGGACCGCCGCCGCTGCGCCCCTACGCGTCACCATTCGCAGCGCGACAGTGCGGGCTCACGGGCATCTGACGACCTTGCTGAAGGTGCCCACGGGCAGCCCCCTTGCCGAGTTCACCTGCGTCAGCCTCGAAGGAGACGCACCGCACGGGCTGGCCCGCATCTACATCCCGCGTGACCTCGTACCGGCCGGGGTCCTCGACGACGAGTCCACCTGCCGGGAGACGGTCACGAGATTCGCCGTACTGGGCCCGTCGCCGGCCGCCGTGAGGGAGACGGTGTGCGCCCGTCAGCCGACGCCGGACGAAGCTTCGGCCCTCCGTATCGGCTCCGCTCCGCCCGTCCTCGCGATCACACGAGTTGCGACCGACCCCACCGGTCGAGTCGTCGAAGCCGCACTACTGGCGTTCCCAGGGGATCGCGTCGACGCGGTCTTCACCACCCACCACATGACCGACGAGAGGCAGACGCAAGGATGACGGCACGGAACGAACTGCGGCTTCTGCCATGGTCGGGGCCGGAGGGCAAGCCCTGCTACCTGAGCACCGACGACCCGGACGGCTCCATGTCCCGCCTGGCGGACAACATCGAGGCAGTCCAACTCGGCACGGCGGCCGAGCTGCTGGAACGAGCCTCCGAAGCCCTCGACGACCAGGACACGAACCCGGACGACATGCGGCGCCTGGCGAAAGAACTGACCGGCGCTCTGCGAGACGTCCTCCGCGTCGCGACGAGCCGCGGCCATCTCCTGGCGGTGAGCGAACTGCAGGGCGAGTGAAAAGGAGTGGGTGAAAGGGCGCTTGACGACAACGGTCGTCCTGGCGGGGAGGGGAGCCTGAGCACCAACCTGGGCTTTCCTCCCCGTCGCGTTATGCCGGCCCTAGCCGATACACCGCGCATCGATGCGGGGAGGAATCTCTCTGCGACCGCCTGAGCCTCAGCCGCCGACAGCCAGCCACGGCGTCGGGTCAGTCGACCGCGCAGGCGCGCGTGTGCCTCGCTGTACCCCCACCGGCCTCAGCCATGTTGCTCGGTGACGTTCGTCAGAGTCTGCCGCGACGGCGGAAGCGTGGCGGTAGGGGTTGGACAATGACTTCTTCGTCCCGAAGCAACTTGGGTGGGGGCTCTGCCTTGGGTTGGTGTGCCGCTCAGCTGCGCTGATGGTCTGTGGGCGTCCGCGCTCGTTCGCGGCTGTTCGGCGGCGTCGTCACGCAGTTAGACACTCATCAGCGCATGCTCTGTTCACGACTCTTCGGCCTCGTCGGAGCGTGCACTGTCTGCGTGCTCGCCTCTGGCAGGCAAATCCCGATGGAGCTGGTCAGAGAGGTCGGCATTTCGCGCCTTCGAGGCCGACTCCTTCCTCCGGGCATCGATGAGGACTGCGGTGATCTTCGCTCCGCTGGCGTCTGAAGCGATTTTTGCGGCCTTCTCCACCTTCTCGCGGACGCGGGGACTAAGTTCCTCATCCGTGTAGGCAACGGCTACGTAGAAGCCTCTCTTCACCTCTTCTGCTACCTGATATTGAGGGAGTTGCGCTAGAACCCCGTCCCAAAACTTGTGACTCCGAACGAGCTTAATCTCAACAAGTGCACGCGCCGACCAGCCTCGAGAAAACTTAAAGTCAACCGGACCCCGCCCGGCATCAGACTCCCCGCTTAGGTCGATATCATTGGCTCGGCAGTAGTGAATCACCGAGCTTCGGAAGAGGGCTTGCGAGATACGCTCTTCGCGGCCGCTCTTTTCGCCCCAAAGGATTTGCCACCCATCTTGGTCCTCAATGCTGTGTCTAAAACATTCGACCGTGGTTTCAATGAACCTCTCGAAGTCAGTCTCGCCCTGAGGTACGAAGGTGAGGGGAGACTTTTCCGCCATCGAGGCACCGGCCTCGTACCAGTGGACAAGCATGTCGGGATCGTCATCCAGCGGATACGGAGGCTTTGGCTGGTCCTCCAAGTCCTTCAGGTATAGAGCGGCCACGTCGGGGTTTTCGCGTGCCAACTTGGCCTTCTGCCGACGTTCGACGTTGCGGGCGATGTCGAACGTTAGATCTCCACGCAACTCGTCTGACATCGTCGACCACGCCCATGTCCAGAAACCATCCGGCGTTGCTACTGGTATCCTTCTGAGGAATTTGCTGGGCGTCAGGAGAAGCGGTCTGCGGATGAATGGATTGACGGGGAGGTCACACTCCTTGGTAACCCACCGGCAATGGTCCTTGCTCCAGTAGGCGTTGGCCACCTCGAATTTCTGCATTGGTACGCGGTGGCGTCGGCATATCTCCTGCGTGTAGGAGATAAAGTAACTCTTGAGGATGTTGCACGTCATGTCGCTCAGTCGATCTACACCCATGCCGCCTTGGAAGAGATTGAGCATCTCCATGTGGGCAATCCGGCTCATTCCCAAGCCAGTTGCGACCTTCACCCCTTCAAGCATTTCTTGCTGCAGTCCGGCGCCGGATCCGATACCCATCGGGGATCCTTCGGCCACCCCGAGGCAAAATTCAAATGGCTCTGGGAATAGCAGGAGCTTCTTTGCCTGGCGCCATGAGACAGAGGAGGTGTTCCCTTTCGACCGCTTAACCAGATCGAATACCATCTCGAAGAAATCGATTAGGTGATCGTGTGCGGTTGCCCAGTGCCCTTCGGTCTGTTCCCATATCAGGAAAGGGTCGACAAAGAGCTTGGTGTCGGCTGGCATGAAGGTGTCATACCAATCGTCCCCAGGTGTGGTCGGAATGTTGTAGTGCTCGCTGAACCGCATGTAGCCCCCTAGTCCCGTGCGGGCGATTGTGGCAGCCCAACAGCTTTGCGGGTAGGGGGCGTTGTCGGGGCGCACATACTGAGGTCGACAGAGCCTCAACGGGCGAGTCAAGACCTGTCTTCTTGCCCGGGACTTGTCGGGGATCTTGGTGGCCTGCGTATTCCCTGTTCAGGAGCGGCGGGTTCGTGCGCCTGGTGGTCGTCGTTGGTCGTCCTTGGCCAGTGTCGAGCGACCTCGGACGGCCCAGACAGCCGACCGGCTCAGACCTCACTCATGCGGTACGGCTCAGGCAACGGCAACAACGGCATGTCGAGCACGTGCCCCAACAGCGCTCGTGCAACGGCGTCGCGTTCCCAGTCCGGTTGGCCCGGCCTCATCGAAAGGATCACACCGTCTCGGGTGACCATGGCAGCACCCGTGAAGCTTGGGTCGGTGATCGAAGACTCATCCAGCGTGACGTCCAGCTCCGCGAGAAGCTCGGGCAGAGGGGCGCCGAGTAGGCGTTGAGGACTCAGCACCAACTGGGCGTAGCCCGTTGGCAGCTTTGACGTCTGCACTTGGTCGAACCTCGTCACGGACCTATCTCCTTAGCCGACCTTTGATGGGTCGCCAGAGTGCCGCCATAGGGCCGAGGCTGGTGCGACGCCACGCTGAACGGTCTCCCCGTCACAGTGAGGACAGAGACACCAGTGCGAGACCCAAGCGGAGCACATCAGCGTGGGAAGCCGCGAGCATTTGGGGCCAGCTCGGGCGCTTAGCTGGGCGAACGGCACTGCCGTGGCCTCCTCGGGTGGGGCAGCGTCCACCGTGGGTCCCCGCTGGTCCCTTTTCGGTCTGGTGCGCTTGTGGTGCGGGCCACGCGTCGTCAGGGGTCATGTTTGCGGTGCGCCGTTGTCACTGCTCATGGCTAGGGTCTCAGACGCGCGGCCGGCTTCCGAGGTGTCCAGCTCTGTAGAGCAGTTGCATCCCCGGCTTTGTCTGGGGGCGGCCCCGGGTACGACCCGGGACCTAACCAACAGTCGGGCTTCGTCGATGGCTAAGGAGAGACCTGTCAGCGCCGGCCGCGCACCGAGTACGGGACTGGCGCGGGACCAGGCGCACGCTTTCCAACTGAGGTGGTGCAGCTTGGGGCTTCGAACGGGGCCGTTCACCTGCGTTCATGGGCGGCCGGTCGAGGTAGCGGCTACTGGCTCCGCTCTCGTCTGAACGGCCATGAATGGTGCTGAATGAGCCGGAAACTGAGATGGATAGTCGGGCCGGGCTCGCCAGCATCCTTCGTGTCGAAGGGGGAGCCATGACACTAGGTCAGAAGGGCGCACGGCGTATCGTTGTCGTCGGTTCGGCCTACTGCTGGCGGCTGCGACGCAGGCCGACCTATTGCCAGGGCCTGACCTGGTCACCGTGCACGTTCGCGGTCGAACACGCGGACACTCCAGGGACAACGCTCGTGGTCACTACCAACCAGCCGCATCCGAGCAACTGGCTCGGCCGCGAAGCCAAGGCCATACTGCCATCCGTCGTTGCCAAGGCCATTCAGCTTGCCCTTCGACAGGGGTGGACACCGACGGCTCCGGGCTCCGCGTTCCACCTAGACCAGTCCGCCAGCTTCATGCGCTCGCCCTGAACGGCGAATGCGGGGAAGAGTTGGTGCCTGCGCCTTAAGCCCACGCCAGTCAGCCACGACGGCGGGTTGGCCAACTGGGCTGGCGCGTGTGTGCCTCGCTGCACCACAGGTGAGCTGAGCTACGTTGCCAAGGTGCTCGTTGCCAAGAGCAAGCCGCGACGGCCGGAGCGGGGCGGCGGCTCGGAGCCGTATGTACACCCTTGAGGCTGACGGTCATCCTGCTGATGCTGTTATTCAACGTCTCTCCTGTATACGCTACGTGCTCAGACGTCGGGTGGGACCGACTGGGGGGAGACAAAAAGAAAGCGATGAGCCGCCGTCCATTCTTTAAATACCTTGATGAAGCCTGGAATCGTCTATTTTACGGTCGAGGGCGCTCAGAGATACCGGACATCATTAATTGGGCAGACATCAATGCATCTTGGCCCGATGTGCGGAAGAATATAGTGTCCGCGCTTCGGAGTGGAAAAGTCGGCCCTGACTATGTAGAGGTATTGGACCTACCGAAAAATGCCGTAGCGGTCCGCCCCATCGCCCGACTTTCGGCGCACGATCGCCTCATTTACGACACCTTGGTTTTTTCCATCGCCGAGCTGGTTGAGTCGCAACTTCACGATAGCGTTTATAGTGCAAGGTGGGGGGAGGACGGAAAGTCTTTTTGGTCACCCGTGAATTCTTGGGTGTCGATGCAGAAGAAGGGGGTGGAAATGATCTCCAAGACCCCCTTTCAGTTGGCGCGAACCGATGTCGTCTCATTTTACGAGCACATCGATATCGACACTCTGGCGATTGACATTCAATCGACTGGTGCCTCTCCTGGGATAGCGGAGAGGCTTATTACGTATCTTCGCATGTTCCAGTCGTCCAGTCACGCATGGGGCGTTCCGCAGGGCCCCGACTCTTCTGCAATTCTGGCCAACCTCTACCTGCTCCCCGTTGATGAGTTCGTCCACAGGTCGAATTTTAAGTATCTTCGTTATTCAGATGACATGATGATCTTCGATACAGAGATGGAGGCACTGCGGAACGCCCTGCTGGAAGTAAATGCGATTCTCCGATCGCGGCGTCTTTCAATGTCGATGACCAAGACCAGTATTTATGATGAAGCGCGTGCACTCTCCCAACTGGAGAGCCTTGAAAAGGATGCAATAAATTATGGGATCAAGATCGGAGAGGTAGGGTCGGAAGAGCGGCTTTATAAGCTATTTCTAGAAGCTACGGAAGGGGATCAAATAGATCGCGATGTGAAATTTGCGCTATATCGAATGGGTAACCTGAAGGATGACCGCGCGCTTCCATGGACTCTCCGGCACCTCAAGGAAAGTCATCACTTGGCGCCCGAACTGACTAAGTACCTACAGTGCTTTCCTGACAGGCTGCCTGCTGTCACCAGGGCCTATGTGTCAACAATGCAGCGGGTTGCCGATCACAAGTATGACAGCCTCGAGCAGCGGATTCTCCAGGCAGCCACACGCCAAATGGTCAAGTCACCTGAAATTCGGGACATGGCTTGGGCGATATTGCAGAACAAGCACAAATCGAACTTGCCTCGGGAGTTCGCGGCACGATACCTGGGAAGAGTGAGCACTATCGCTGATGGGCAACTTCTGCGTCGAGAATATGAGAATGAATCGAATGTTAACGTGAGGCGGTCTCTTTTGGTGGCAATGTATGAGGCTAATTCAATTTCCCGCCCGCTTTTGGAGAGGCTGGCGCAATCTGATTCACCACTGACTTGGATCAGTCGCTATCTACTCGATGATCCGTTGGTGCCACTACCTCGCTAGGAGGAACCTTTGCTACGACTTGTCATTTACGGAATATTGGCCATCTCAACTGGTGTGGCAAGCTTTTTCATCACAAACTCAACAGTGGTGAATATGACAGCTGGCCTCAGCGTAGGCCTGTTTGTGCCAGTTGTTGACGAGATTGCGCAGAATTGGGGGAATCTTCGAAACCTATGGTACTCGGTCCGGTACCGTAACCGCTCCATTAGAGTATCGACGTCTTACCTGTTCAAGATCTATATTGATGGCAAGTATCTTTTGATTCGCGGTTCTCGCTACCGGAATCAGTTCCAGCCCGTGGGAGGGGTGCATAAGGTCTCACCGCAAGGTAATGCGACTCTGTCTGCTATGGGAGTCACTGACGATGACCTTATTCCTCTAGACTCCGTCAGCTACCGCGATCTGAGGGTGCGGGTTCCTGGGAAAAAGATATTTCAATTCTTTCAGTGGTTTGATTCAAGGCAAGGGCGTGAAGACTCTCCGTGGCGCGAATTTCAGGAAGAGTTGCTCGCGACCGATATCTTGCCTCAAGCGGATTTTCCTCACATCATGCACAACTATCTCAGGAGGGAGGTTGATTCTGTCCGCTATAGTGAATGGGCAGAAGCGCTGGAAATCCTAGTTGCTGATGTCTATGAACTTGTCCCAAATCAAAAGCAAGAAGACGCGCTAAGGCAATTGGCTGCGTCTGGACATCCCGATATCGTGTGGGTTTCCTCGCAGCAGATAAAGCGGCGTGGTGCTGTTACTGGACAACCTCAGACCATCGAGATTTCTGCTCACAGTCGGCGGATCTTGTAACGGCATGGTGTGTGCGGCACGGGCGCCGGCCGGGCTGGAGCGGGACGGAGGCAGGAGCGCAGGCCCGGCCGGGGGCTGGGCCGCGCGCGGGGAGCGGAGCGAGCCGCCTTGATGATGGAGAGAAGGTTTTATCCCGCTGGGATGAGGCGCTTGCCGTCGTGGCTGCGGACGTGGGGGCCGTTGCTGTCCAGGGCGTCGAGGAGTCTGACCGCGTAGACCTCGGACATGCGGTCGCTGACCTCGTCGGGGGTGAGCCAGGAGACGGCGGTGGATTCGCTTGAGGTGCGTTCGGTGCCGCCGGATGGCTTGCAGCGGAAGACCAGGGCGACGATGCCTCGGGTGGTGTTCTTGTAGACCCCGGTGAGTTCGTCGATCTCGACGTGGATGCCGGTCTCCTCCAGGACCTCGCGGGCGACGCCGGCTTCGGGGGTTTCGTTGAGTTCGAGGATGCCGCCGGGGAGCTCCCAGGTGCCATTGTCGGCTCGGCGGATCGCCAGGAGGCGGCCGTCCTCGCGCACCACTGCTCCGGCTACGGACACGGAGTGCAGGGGGGAGGGTGTCGCTTCCTGTGGTTGACTCATGTAGAGGAGCATAGGAGGCAGAGAAGGACTATGGGAACTGCGGCGGGAGGGGTCGGTTCCGGGCCTCGGTACGTGCAGATCGCGGACGAGATCGTGCAGCAGATCCGGGCGGGGGTTCTCAAGCCTGGTGACATGGTGCCGAGTGAGTCCGAGCTGGTGGACCGCTATGGCGTGTCCGGCGGGACGATCCGTAAGGCCATGGTCGAGGTGCGGGCGAGTGGGCTCGTCGAGACCCGGCACGGCAAGGGTTCGATCGTGAAGAACCGGCCTCCGGTGCGGCACCGCTCCTCCGATCGCTTCCGGCGCTCGCTCCGGCAGGGAGGGCAGGCGGCCTACCTTGCGGAGTCCGCGCAGTCCGGTGCCACGGCCAAGGTGAGCGTCCTCTACATCGGGCCCATGGAGGCGCCCGAGGATGCCGCCGAGCGGCTGGGCGTCCCCGCCGGTACGCAGGTGCTGGCTCGCCGGCGCCTGTACTTCCGTAATGGCACGCCGGTCGAGACCGCCACGTCCTACCTGCCCTGGGATGTTGTGAAGGACATCCCCGAGCTGTTCGCCGAGAACCCCGGCGGTGGTGGCATCTACGCCCGACTGGAAGACCACGGGCATGAGTTCGCGGAGTTCGTCGAGACGCTGCAAGCGCGGCCGGCCTCGAAGGCGGAGGCCACGGAGCTGGCGCTGAGCCCGGGTGCGCCGGTGGTTCACCTGATCCGGGAGGCTCGTACGGCCGCGGGTCTCGTGGTCGAGGTGTGCGACACGCTCATGGCCGCTGACCAGTTCGTTTTCGAGTACCGGATCCCTGCGGACGACTGACGCCCGCTCAACTTCTCACAGCCCGTCGCGAGTTCTTCTTCGCGGCGGGTTGACTCATGTATAGGAGTGATGCACTCTTCTTCATGTCACTCATGTACATGAGTGGTGGAGTTCAGCATCTATAGAGGAGTGATCTCTGTGCGTCAGATTCCCGTCGACACCTCCGGCGCGGTTGTCATGGTCGCCAAGTCTCCGCAGGTCAAGGTGCGTGACCGTCGTACCGGCGAGATCGCCACCGACACCGAGACCGGGGCGAAGCTGATGACGGTGGACGTGATGTTCGCGGCGAACGAGGAGGTGGAGATCCTTTCCATCACCGTTCCGGAGCCGGGTATCTCCGGTGAGCTGGCCATGGGTACGCCGGTCGCGCTCACGGGTCTGATCGCCCGGCCGTGGGAGAACGACTTCAACGGTCAGAAGCGGCACGGCATCGCGTTCCGCGCGGTGGCGGTGACCTCGCTCGCCGCCGCTGCTGCCGCAGGGTCCAAGGCGGCCTGATCATGACCGGGTTCACGGTCGCTCTGGTGCTGGTCGTCGCCGCCGTGGGTCTCCTGCGGTGGCGGCGTCCCGCCTGGTACTGGTTGACCTTCGGGGTCACGCTGGCCGTGGTGCGGGTCCTGGTCCGGTACGGCTCGGTCATGGATGCGTGCGGGCTGACCGTCCCGCCCGCCCGGTGGCGGCTCGCTCTGGCCCGTGCCACCAACCGGCCGATCCCGGAGCCGCGTTCGCCGCGCATCCTGCGGCTGCGGCCGACCCGTACCGGTCTGGTCCTGCGGCTCAAGCTCCGCCCAGGGCAGGATGCCTTCGACATCGCCGCCGCCTCGGACCGGCTCCGGCACTCGTTCTCCATGTACGGCGTGACCTCGCGGGAACTGCGCTCTGGCGTCGTCGAAGTGCGGATGACCGGCTACGACGTGCTCAAGCGGGTGCAGATGCCGGCGGAAACCGACCCGCGGCCGATGCGGGTGCCGGTCGCCCTGCGGCAGGACGGCTCGGTGCACTACCGCGACTACCGGGCGATACCCCACGCCCTCACCCTCGGCGCCACGGAGTCCGGCAAGTCCGTCTACCAACGCAACCTGGTCGCCGGACTCGCCCCGATGGACGTCGCCCTCGTCGGCATCGACTGCAAGCAGGGGGTTGAACTGTTCCCGCTGGCCCGCCGGTTCTCCGGGCTGGCCGATGATCCCGACACCGCCGCCGAAGTGCTCGATGCGCTGGTGGCACGGATGGAGCGCGTCTATCAGGTCATCCGGGCTCAGCAGCGGATCACCTCCGACGTGCCGGATGCGGAGATCGCCGCCGACATCTGGGACCTGCCCGACGAACTGCGCCCGGTCCCGGTTGTGGTCCTGGTCGACGAGGTCGCCGAACTCGCCCTCTATGCAAGCAAGGAGGAGGAGAAGCGCCGGGACCGCATCGTCACCGCTCTGGTTCGCCTCGCCCAACTCGGCCGCGCGGCCGGCATCTACCTCGAAATCTGCGGGCAGCGCTTCGGCTCCGAACTCGGCAAGGGCATCACCATGCTTCGCGCCCAGCTCACCGGCCGTACCGCTCACCGCGTCAATGACGAATCCTCCGCCAACATGGCCTTCGGCGACATTGCCCCGGACGCCGTCCTCGCCGCCATCCAGATCCCGGCCGAAATGCGGGGGCTCGCCATCGCGGGCGACTCCTCCGGTGGCTGGCACCGCATCCGCGCCCCGCACACCTCGCTCCGCCAGGCCGTGAACATCTGCAACCGGCACGCCGGCCGGACCCCGGACCTGCCCGAACTGGCCCCGTTCCGGCCCGTTCTCCCCGGCTCCGACGCCGAGTCCGTGCCGCTGGTCAAGGCGTCCTCGGCTACCGCCTGATCTCCCACCGCTCCGCACGGTCGGCGTGACCGCCTTCGCGCCGCGTCCCTACCCCGCCATGCCCAAATGAAGGGAGACCCGCCATGTGCCCGGACTGCGAGGACTTCGCCCGGACCGTGCTCCTGCTCGGCCAACTCGCCCTCTACGCCGACATGGCCGGCGCCGACCTCGACTTCGTGGACGCCGTCAGCCCGTCCCTCGCCGTCTCGCTGCCCGAGCCGCCGCCCGGCATGTTCCCGGATGACCACGACCCCGACGGCGGCCCCGACTACTCGGGCGACGTCTGATGGGCGCCCGTCACGGTATCCGGGTCGACGCGGTCCTGGTCCAGGCCGTCATCGCCGGTGCCCTGTCCTTCGCCCACCTGCACGACCTGGCTGCTGCTGCCGGACAGAATGGCTGGAAGGCCTGGGCCTACCCGGTCAGCGTCGACCTGCTCCTGGTCGCGGCCTGGCGGCGGCTACGCAGCGAAGGGCCGTCCCAGCTGGCCTGGTGCTGGTTCGTCGTCGCGCTGTTCGCCTCACTCGGCGCCAACGTCGCCACCGCCGGATTCCTCAACCTGACCGACCCGCCCGCCCTGCTCCGCCTCGGCATTGCCGGATGGCCCGCGCTCGCCTTCCTCGGCGGCACGCTCCTCGCTCACTCGTCGCCTGCCGAGCCGGAGACGGAGCCGATTCCGCCGGCCCCCGTCCCGGACACGCCGGGCGCTGAGCAGTCCGCACCGGAAACCGTGCCCGCGCCCGACTCGGCCCCCGTGCCGGAAGTCACGACCGCCGCGACACCGGTGCCCCCGGTCCCCGCCGTCCTCGTCGACCACGCCCGCAAGGTCGCCGACGAGTACCGCGCCCGCACCGGATCCCCGATCGACTCCGACACCCTCCGCTCCCGCCTCGGCGTCCCGCCCCACCTCGCCGACGCCATCGCCGCCCACCTCACCTGACCCGCGAGAGACACCGGAAGGAGGACGGCAGATGACCCGCGACCCCGCTGCCCTGACCGCTGCCGACTACCTCGACGGCGCCCGCGAGATGGCCGCAGCCGATCGGCCCTACCTCGCCTACCTGCTCGCCGTGGAGGCCGCCAAGCGCACCCCCGACCCGGCCACCGCCGCCGGTATCCGCGCCGCCTTTCCCGACCCGACGACCGCCCGAGAGGAGAGCGACTGACATGCCCGCCCGCGACAACTTCCACTCCCTGATGCGGATCGGCCCCGTGCAGATCGGCACCCACCGCGACCGCAACGGCCGTACCACGCACGCCGCCGTCTGCACCTCCAACCGCTGCGGCTGGTCCGCCGACTACTCCAGCCAGACCGCCGCCCAGCTCGCCGCCCGTACGCATCGCTGCCGCGTCGCCTAGGAGGCCACCGTCCATGCAAGTTCCGCTCTGGTTCGCCCTGTTGGCCGTCGGCTACCTCGGCGTCAAGCTCATCCGCCCGCCTTGGTGGCTGATCTGCGTGCTCCTCCTCGGCGGCTACCTCCTCGCCGACAGCGTGTTCGCCCCGCTCATCAACACCGCCGTCAAGTAACCAGCCGCGAAAGGAGAACCGCCCATGTTCCGGCCCAAGCTCCCGACCATGCCCCAGCCCACCGGCCCGACCACCCCGCCCGCCGTCATCCACCCGACCACGATCACCCCGGGAATCCCGACCACCCCGGTCCCGCCGGCACCCGTCGCCGTACCCGCGCCGCCGTCCCGCCCGGTCGTCCAGCTCACCCCCGGCACCGCCCTCGCCCTCGTCGGCGGCGGCACGGCCGTCGTCCTGGTCCTCGGTGCCGTCCTCGTCTCGCTGCTCCTGGCGGTCGCCATCACCGGCGCCTCGGTCGCCGTCTGCGCGGTCGTTTTGCGCTCCCTGCTCGCCTCCGACGCCAAGCGCCGCTGACCGGCCCCCGGGCGGCCTCGATACCGCCAAGCATCCGCCGCCCGGGAGCCGTCCCCACCGATCGATCTCGCAATCGGAAGGAACCACCAGCATGGCCCACCGGGCCTCACCTGCGACACAGAAGACGCACGCGCCCACCCCGCCGCCGCTCGACCCGACCACCCTCCGGGACGTCCTTCGGGTCGCCTCGGCCTCCGACTACACCCGCTGGGAAGACCAGATCCGCCGCACCGGCGGCTGCTCCGACCCGATCCACCTCACCGGCTGGACCCTCCACAAGGACAAGACCACCGGCGAGACTCTGCACCACTACTCCACCGCCATCGAACCGGGCGGACGTCTCCGCCTCGCTTGCGGCAACCGCCGCGCCTCTCGCTGCCCCTCCTGCGCCTGGACCTACGCGGGCGACACCTACCACCTGATCCGCGCCGGCCTCGCCGGAGACGACCGCCGTCACATCCCCGCCGCCGTCCGCGACCACCCCCGTGTCTTCGCCACCCTCACCGCTCCATCCTTCGGCCCGGTGCACAACCGCCCCGACCACGGCGGCACCTGCCGCTGCGGTACGTCGCACACCCCCGACGCCTCCGAGCTGGGCACCGCTCTCGACCCGAACACCTACGACTACGCGGGCGCCGTCCTCTTCAACAACCACGCCGGACAGCTCTGGCAGCGCTTCACCACCCGCCTGCGCCGCGAACTCGCCGCCCGCGCCGGCCTGCCCCGCCGCGAACTCGCCGACCACCTCCGCGTCTCGTACGGCAAGGTCGCCGAATTCCAGAAGCGCGGCGCCCTCCACTTCCATGCGGTCATCCGCCTCGACGGTCCCGACGGACCCGGCACGCCACCGCCCGCCTGGGCCACGGTCGGCCTCATCACCGACGCGGCCCGCGCCGCCGCCGCGCACTCCTACACGTCCGTCTCCCTCCCGGCCGCCGCCGACCAACCCGCCCGAACCTTCCGCTGGGGTCGGCAACTCGACGTCCGCCCGGTCAAGGCCTTCGGCGACGGCTCCGACATCACCGAACAGGCCGTCGCCTCCTACGTGGCCAAGTACGCCACCAAAGCCGCCGAGAACACCGGCACCCTCGACCGCCGCATCGGCGAACTCGCCGAACTCGACCGCCACCACGTCCCCGACCACGCCCGCCGACTCATCACCGCCTGCCGCGACCTGGACGCCCTCTACCCGGACCGACGTCTCTGGGCCTGGGCGCACATGCTCGGCTTCCGCGGCCACTTCTCGTCCAAGTCGCGCGTCTACTCCACCACCCTCGGCGCCCTCCGCCAGGAACGCGCCGACTACCGCGCCGCCCAAGAGGCCTCAGCCCTCGGCCTCGACGACCGCGAGCCGGACACCGTCCTCGTCCTGACCGACTGGCAATACGCCGGCCACGGCCACACCCCCGGCGAAGCCGCCCTCGCCGTCACCATCGCCCGCGACCTCCAGACCAACCGCGAGACCGCCCGCGAAGCCCTGCGCGACAAGCTCACCGAGGACGGAGCCGCAGCATGACTACCGCCACCGCCGAACTCCTGACCGTGCCGGAGGTCATGGCCCGGCTCAAGCTCGGGCGCTCCAAGGTCTATGACCTCATACGGTCGCACCGCCTCGTCTCCATCAAGATCGACGGCGCTCGCCGGATCCCCGTCGATGCCGTCCGGGACTTCGTCCTCGGCCAGTTGGAGGAGGCTGCCTGATGGCCCAGCAGCGCAAGCGCAACCCGAACGGCGCCGGCACCATCACCAAGCGCAAGGACGGACGCTTCCAGTGCGCGGTCTACGTGCTCCAGCCGGACGGCACCCGCGCCCGCAAGTTCGCCTACGGCAAGACCTGGGCCGAGTGCGACGCCAAGCGGCGCGAACTGCTCGACAAGGTGGACCAGGGCGTGCCCGTGCCCACCAAGTCCGCCAAGCTCTCCGAATGGCTGCCGTACTGGCTGGACAACGTCATCAAGCCCCGACGGAAGCTCAGTACCTTCGACAAGTACGAGACGCACGTCCGCCTCTACCTGGTACCCCTCCTCGGCGCCAAGCGCCTCGAATCCCTCGGCGTCGCCGACGTCCGCCGCTTCCTCGTCCGCCTGGAGAAGGAGACCACCGCCGCAACCGCCAAGGAATCGCACCGAGTTCTGCGCTCGGCGCTGTCCTCCGCATCCCGCGAGGAACTCATCACACGCAACGTCGCCAAGCTCGTCGAGCCACCCCGTACGGACACGCCCGAGCTGCACCCCTGGACCCTGGACGAGACGCTCGACTTCCTCGCGGCCTCGCGCAAGGACCCGTTGTACGCGGCCTTCGTCCTCGCCATCGCCATGGGCCTCCGCCGGGGTGAGATCGTCGGCCTCCGCTGGTCTGACGTCGACCTCGACAACCGCGTCCTCTACGTCCGCCACCAGGTCCAGCGCCGCCGTGGCGTCCTCTACGACGACGACCCGAAGAACCGCCGTCGCCGTGCCGTCCCGCTGCCCGCACTCTGCATCGCGCCCCTGCGCTGGCACCGCATGCGGCAGGCAGCGGCTCGGGCCAAGGCGGGGGAGAGGTGGCAGGACTCGGACTACGTCTTCGCTACTCGCACCGGCCGCCCGGTCGAGCCGCGCAACCTCTACCGCTCCTTCACCCGCGTCGCCGAGTCCGCCGGCCTCCGCGTCATACGGCTGCACGACGCCCGCCACGGCACCGCCACCCTCCTCACTGCGGCCGGGGTCGCCCCCCGCGTCGTGATGGAGATCCTCGGGCACTCCCAGATCAGCATCACCATGGACGTGTACACGCACGTCGTCCAGGACACCCAGCGCGAAGCCATGAGCCACATGGACCGGCTCCTCAGGAACAGGAAGAGGCGCCCCGGTCGCCAGTGATCGGCGGCGACCGCCCCCGTTGATGTCAAAAGTGGATGTCAAAGGCCCCGGACCAAGATCGGTCCGGGGCCTTTTGCCTGGTGCCCCCGGCAGGATTCGAACCTGCGACACCCGCTTTAGGAGAGCGGTGCTCTATCCCCTGAGCTACGAAGGCGGGGGCTTGTAAAAAACCTTGGGGAAAACCCAGCGAGTGGATCTTCGGCCTCGGTGTACAAGCCCGCTGGTCAGTGGGGGTGCGCTGGTGCTCGCGACGGTTTCCCGGGCGGACATCCGGCGCGACCTGACCGCTGACGTGAACAGCGTAGCGGATCGGGGCGGAGCGGAGGTGTGGAGTACGGGGGGTGGAGCGTTGTGAAGGGCTTGACCTGCAGTTTTCTGTGCAGGGCTGGTCAGTGTTCGTCTCGGTCTGCGCGTGCCGGAGGCTCGGTTTGTCCGTTCCGTCGTGGCGGTGGAGCCGAGGTCGCTTAGGGTGTGGGCTGATCGCCACCGGCCTTTCGCGGCGGAGCGCGTCGGGTCAGATCGCCTGACGCCTGGCCGCCGCCGAAGCGCGGATCGCTGCGGGGCCGGGCCAGAGCTGATGGTCGAGTGCGTCCTCCAGCCGTGTGAGGGTGCCGATGTCCGGCAGGACGTAGCCGTTGAGGACTCGGGCGACGGTGGGATGCGCGACACAGGCCACGTCGGCCAGTCCGCGAAGCGAGAGCGACTGGGGCACCGCCCTTCCGCCGGTCACCGGGCTCGCCTTCACCAGCCACACGGGGGTGCTCATCGCGACCAGGGAAGCCACCATCTGGCGCGTCGACCCGAAGACCGGAGGCTTCCAACCGGCAACAGGTACCCAGCTCCAGGCACCGAACCGAACTACGGCGGCGTCGACATCCTGACTCCGGCGCCCAACGGGGATCTGGCTCTCCAACTCCATGGCGAACCAGATCTGCTCGTCCTCACCGCGAGCTCCAACCTGACCCGTCCGGCCGGGCCGAGTACCTGGAAGGCGGGGGCGCTGCGCCGGCCCTGGAGGGCGTGCAGGTCCACGCCACGCCCGGTGGGAACCCGCGCACGGCGATCACCGACCGGTCTGCGGTCGTCCTGCCCCGTAACCAGGAGGACTACAGCGACGGAGCCTTCATCGGACGTCGGCTGCCCTTCACACCCTTGCTCGCACGGTCCCTGACGATGCGTCCGCCGGCCGACGGGCACGACCGGACAGTTCCGGATGCGGACGACGAACTGCCGCCCGTCTTCCGCGAGGCGCCACGTCGGCCGGCACTCGGCACCAAGGACGAGACTGCCGCCCGCGAACTGGGCCACGGCCCCGCGTACGTACCGCAGGGCCGTGGCCCAGCTCATGGAAACGCTCGACGCGCGTAGCCGCTTCCAAGCCGGATTCCTGGCTGGCCGGCGCGGGCTGGCCGGAGTAGGTCTCAGCCGGTGTACACGGCGTCGGCCAGCCGGCTTCGGCGCAGGACCCTCACGTCGCCACCTCTGACGTATCCGCGGCCTCCGCTCGGTCGCGCTCCGCCTTGGCCATCGCCGCCTCGACCTTGCGGTTCGAGGTCATGGTCAGGCTGATCAGAGTGCTTGCCCCGAGGAAGACCGCGCCCAGCAGGTATGGGGCGCGCAGCCCGCCGGTCGTCGCGAGCCAGCCGCCGAGCAGGGCTCCCAGCGGGGCCGCGCCCAGTGCCATCAGGCGGCCTGCCGCGGCCACCCGGCCCATCAGTTCGTCCGGCACGATCGCCTGCCGAACCGAGCCGGACAGCACGATCGTTCCGCTCAGCGCCGCCGCCCGCACAGCCAGTGCGACGCCCACCAGGACCGCGCTGTGAGTCAGGCCGATCGAGGCCTGGGCGATGGTGAGCAGCACCGCCGTCAGGATGAGTGCGCCGCCTGTGCCGAGCCGATCGCTGATCCGCCCCGACAGCATGCTGCCGAGGAAGCCACCGACGGCCTCGCAGCTGAGCAGCAGGCCGTAGCCGGTGGCGCCGAGGTGCAGTTCCTCCTGTGCGAACAGGACGAAGACCGCTGTGCCGGCGCTGAAGGCGAAGTTGCCGAGCGCGGGGCGCAGGGACAGACCGAGCAGCAGGGGCGTGCGGAGGAGGTAATGGGCGCCTTCCGCCGCCTCCTTGAGCAGCGGCCGCCGGTCGGCGCGCGGCCGGGGTGCGGAGAGGGGCAAGGAGCGGATGACGAGCGAGCTGAAGACGAACGATACGGCGTCCGCAACCAGCGGGACGGTCCGTCCCACGGTGAAGAGGAAGGAGCCGGACGGGGGTCCGACGAAACCGTCGAGGACGTCGACTGAGCCGCGCAGCCGCGCGTTGGCCCGCTGGAGGAGCGCGGAGTCCCGGTCGAGGATCTCCGGTATGTACGCGGTCGCGGCTGTGTCGAACAGGATCTGCCCGATGCCAAGGAGGAACGCCAGCGCGATCAGCAGCGGCACGCTGAGCCAGCCGGCCGCGGCGCCGGCTACGGCGGCGAGCAGCAGCAGCGCCCTGGCCGCGTCGGTCAGCCACATCGTGTTCCGGCGGTCCCACCGGTCCACCAGCGCGCCGCCCAGCAGACCGAACAACAGCCACGGCAGCAGGGCTGCTGCGGAGATCACGGAGAGCAGTAGCGGGTCCCGGGTGAGGCTCGCGGCGAGCAGGGGCAGGGCGGTCAGGTAGACGCCGTCGCCGAACGATGACACGGACGCGGCCGCCCAGACGCGCCGGAAGGCCTTCGGCAGGGGTGCCTTCGGCTGGGGCGGTTTGCTGCTCATGTTCTCTCCAGGTCGGGGGCGGGTCGGTCGATGGTGGCTTGCGGAGTCAGGCGGTGGCGAGCCGTCCGATGGAGAGGCGGACGGCCGCGTCCACCCCCTGTCGTACGGACTCGGGCAGGCCCTCGTCGAGCCGACGCAGCGCCGCCTCGGTCATGCCTCCGGGCGAGGCTACGGCGTCGATCACGGCCGCAGGTGTTGCGCCCCCTGCGAGGAGGGCGCCCGTGCTGCGGACCGCTCGGGCGGCGAGCAGGTCGGCCGTGTCGGCCGGGATGCCCTGGGACCGGCCTGCCGAAGCCAGGCTCTCGGCGAAGCGGGCGACCAGCGCGGGGCCGGCTCCGGACAGCGCGCTGACTGCTTCGAGGAGGTCCTCGTCGAGGATCAGGACCTGACCGAGTCCGGCGAAAAGGCCGCGCGCGGTGTCCTGTACTGCACCGTCGTGGGTGGCACCGATGACGGTCACGCCGTCGCGTTCGGCGACGGCCACGTTGGGGACGGCTCGCACCACGGGCACACCGGGCAGGCGCGCGGCGATGGCCTCCGTGCGCCAGGAGGCGACGAGCGACAGCACCAGTTGCCGCCGGGTGACGCTGTCGTTCAACTCGTCGAGGACTTCTGCGGTCTCGTGCGGGTGGACGGCCAGAACGACGACGGCCGCGTCGTGGACGGCCTCGGCGACGGTGTCAGCCGGTCGGATGCCGTACTCGTCGGCAAGGCTGCGGGCCCCGTGGCCGGTGCGGGACACCCCGGTCAGCCGCTCCGGGGCATGCCCGGTGGCGAGCAGGCCGCGCACCAGGGCACGGGCCATCCGCCCGCAGCCTACGAGGGCGAGGGTGCCGTCGGCGACCGGCCGTGCCGTCATCGGGTCGCCTCGATGAGGTCGGCGATGGCGTGCATGCCACGCACCAGCCGGTCCTCGCTCTCGGCGCCGACCGCGACGCGGACGAACCGGTCGCAGGAGGCGCCGTAGCCGACGCCCGGGACGACGGCGACGCCATGCCGGGTGAGGAGTTGCTCGGCGAACTCCGTGGAGTCGAGCAGGGATTCGCCCAGCGAGGCGAAGAGATAGAACGTGGCGTCGCCCGGCAGGCACTGCACGCCGCGATCCGCGAGCAGGTCGGCCATCCGGTTGCGGGTGGACACGACCCGTCGGATCTGCGGGCGGGTGTGGTCGAGGATCGCCTCGAAGTTTTCGGCCAGGTAGTAGCTGAGGATGGTCGGCGCACAGGTCACCATGTGCTGCTGGAGTTTGATGACCTGGCAGGTGAAGTGCTGGTCGGCTATGAGGTATCCGATGCGCCACCCCGATATGCCGTAGTTCTTCGACATCGAGTTACAGACGATGGTGTGCCGCTTTTCCGGGTCGTGCTTCAGGGCGGAGACGAACACCTCGCTCTCCGGCACGAACTCGTGGTACGCCTCGTCGGAGATGAGGAACAGGCCGTACTTCTCGGCCAGCTCGTGCAGCGACAGCAGTTCGGCGGCGCCCAGTCGGCGGCCAGTGGGGTTGTGCGGGTTGTTGACGATGATCACGCGGGTCCGGGGCGTGATGTACGACTCCAGGTCGCTGACCTGTTCGTACCACGGGGTCATCACCGGCACACCCCGGGCGAGCCGCACCTGGTCCGGGTAGCTGACCCACAGCGGCTCGGGGATGATCACCTCGTCGCCGGGTTCGAGCAGGGCGGTCAGCGTCATGAAGATCGCGGCCTTGGAACCGGCGGTGACCATGATCTCCGTCTCGGGGTCGACCGGTGCGCCGGAGCAGGTCTTGTGGTACTCGGCCAGCTTCTGGCGCAGCAGCGGGACCCCACGGGAGTGCGAGTAGTGGTGGATCTGTGCGCCGGGCATGCCCTCGAAGGAGGGTGTGGGAAGGTCGAAAAAGGCCTCACCGAGCGACAGCGTGACGATGTCGACGCCGGCCGCGCGCAGTTCGTAGACCCGGTTGTTCGTCCTGATCGACGAGGCCTCCGACACGGAGTCCATGAGACTGGAGTGCCGCATTGTCTGCATGGTCATGGGGTGTCGTCCTTCGCTGTGAGCAAGCCGGTGGCGGTCGGCGTGAGGTGCCGCGTGGGGGTGAGGGAGCGGTTACAGGACACGGATCTGCCCGTTTCCCCACACGACGTTCTTGACGCAGGTGAGGGACTCGAGCCCCATGGGACCGCGGGCGTGCAGCTTCTGGGTGGAGACGCCGATCTCGACGCCGAAGCCGAACTCGCCGCCGTCCGAGAAGCGGGTGGAGGTGTTGACGAAGACGCTGCCGGAGTCGATGGCGCGGGTGAAGCGGCGGGCCACCGCGATGTCCTGGGCCACGATCGCCTCGGCGTTCCGGGTGCCGTACGTGTTGATGTGGGCCAGCGCGGCGTCGAGATCCTCGACGACCTTCACTGCGAGGACCAGGTCCAGGTACTCGGTCTCCCAGTCGCCGTCCTGGGCCGGGGCGGCGTCGGGCCATACGGCGCGCACGCGCTCGTCGCCGCGGATCTCGACGCCCAGGCCCTTGAGCTCGTCGAGAACGCCCGGCAGCCAGCCGTCGGCGAGGTCCTGGTGGACGAGCAGAGTCTCGACGGCGTTGCAGACGCTGGGCCGGGAGGTCTTGCCGTTGATCACGATGGCGGTGGCCATGGTCAGATCTGCGGTGGAATCAACGTATACGTGGCAGTTGCCGTCGCCGTCGATGACGGTGGGGACGGTGGCGTTGTCCTTGACGGTCTGGATGAGGCCCGGACCGCCGCGCGGCACGAGCAGGTCGACGTACTCCTCGGCCTTGAGCAGTTCGAGGGCGGCCTCGCGGGAGACGTCACGGATCAGCTGGACGGCATCGGTGGGCACGTCCTCCTGCCGGGCGAGCACCTCGGTCAGCACGTCGGCGATGGCCGCGTTGGTGTGCTGGGCGATCGAGGAGCCGCGCAGCACCGCGGTGTTGCCGGACTTGAGGCAGAGGGCGGCGACATCGGCGGTGACGTTGGGGCGTGCCTCGTAGATGACGGCGACGACGCCGAGGGGCTCGCGGACCTGCTCGATCTGGATGCCGTTGGGGCGGGTGCGGCCCTCGACGACCTGGCCAACCGGGTCCGGCAGGTCGATGATCGTGCGCATGGCCCGGGTCATGCCCGCGATGCGCTTGTCGGTGAGGGTGAGGCGGTCGACGAGGGTGGCGGAGGCGCCGCTCTCCCGGGCGGCGGCCACGTCGAGGGCGTTGGCCTCCTTCAGCTGGTCGTCGGCGGCGTCGATGGCGTCGGCCATTTCCGCGATCACACGGTCTTTGACCTCGGTGGTCAGCTCGCGGACCGCGTACGAGGCCTCGCGGGCGCGGCGGCAGATGTCGGTGACGGACGGGGCGGTGGTGTGCGGGACGGTGGTCATGTCAGGCCTCCGGAAGGGTGACGTAGTCGGTGGGGTGGAGTACGGCCGAGCCTTCGCCCGGGCCGGTGAAGTCGTTGAGGTCGGCGGACCCGAGTCGGGTCCGGCCGCGGACGATGATCCGCCAGTCACCGCTGACCGCGTCGACGATCGAGCCGGGCCCGAAGACGCCCTCATGGCCCTTGATCTGGCGGGCCGTCAGGATGCCTCCTTCGGCGAGGGCGGCGGCGCCGTCGGGGTCGCACAGCAGCCGGCCCGCCGGCGGCTCGGACAGGGCCCGCCACATCCGGCCGAGGTCGAGGTCCTGCTCGGGCACCCGGGGGTGGACGAGGGTGCCGATGTCGTCACCGGCCATCGCCCGCACGACACCGTCCTCGGTATCGGCGCCGGCGATGACCACCGGGACCCCGGCGAGGGTGGCGATCCAGGCCGCGCACAGCTTGGCGGCCATGCCGCCGGTGCCGAGCCCCCGGGCCGCGGCCCCGGCCAGCCGCTCGACCTCGGGCGTCATGACGGCGATCTCCGGTACGCGCCGGGCGTTCCGGTCGCGACGCGGGTCACTCTCATACAGACCGGGCACGTCGGTCAGGAGCAGCAGCCGGCCGGCCTGCAGGACGCCGGCGAGCAGCGCGGCGAGCACGTCGTTGTTGCGCACCATGACCGCGTCGTTCTCGTTCACCACGGGGACGAGACCGGCGTCGAGGGCGCCCTCGAGGACCGCCCGGGCGCTGTCGCGGTGCTCGGGACCGGTGAGGTCGGGCGGCGTGAGCAGGATCTGTGCCGCGACCAGACCGCGGGCCGCCAGGGCCTCGCGGAAGGCCTCGTAGAGCAGTCCCTGCCCGACGGCCGCCGCGACCTGGCGGGCCGCCGGGCCGTCGACGGCGGCGCCGGCCGCGGCGAGCCGGGAGTTGCCGACCGCGATCGCGCCGGAGCCGATGACTACCGGCTGGACGCCCTCGCCGCGCAGCCGTACGACGGCGTCGGCCAGAGCAGCGAGCTTGCCGGGGTCGGGCCACCCGTCGGAGACGAGCGACGAGGTTCCGATCTTGATGACGACGCGTTCCTGATGGGCACCGGATGACATGGAACTGCCTCGGTTCCTGTGAGGGGTTCGTGAGGGGCGTACATGAGGGGCGCGGGCGGCTGGTCAGGCGGGGTCGGCGTCGGTCTCGGGTCCGGCCAGGGCGTCGAGGTGTCCGGCGACGACCCGGCCGATGGCCGCGAGCGGGCCCGGCGCGGTCATCTCGCCGTGGGCGCAGTCGACGGGGTGGACCTCGATCCGCCCGGTGACGTGCGGCGCCCACACCCGGGCCGGTTCGCTCACCGTCGCGCCCTCGGTGGCGGTGAAGAGGGCCAGATTCCCGTCGAACACCCCCGAGTCAAACGTGCCGCGCAGGTTGGTGATGTCCACGAACACCCGGGCCAAGGCGTCGAGTCCGTCCGGCCCCAGCTCGGCGAGCGGGCTGTTCGGGTGAGCCGGGTCGTGTCCCACCGAGTCCCTGATCGCCGGCCACACCTTCGGGTCGTCGTATCCGACGCGCGGGGCCGCGGTGCCGGCCTGCCCCGGGAAGGCGTCGAGCACGCCGAGGAACGCGACCTCCTCGCCGAGTTCCCGCAGCCGCACCGCGAGCGCGTGCGCCGCGGCACCGCCGAAGGACCAGCCGAGCAGCGCGTAGGGCCCCTCGGGCTGCACGGAGCGGATCTCCGCCACGTACCGGTCGAGCATCGCCGCGAGGGACGACGGGGCGCTGTCCGGCTCGGCGAAGCCCGGGGCCTGCAGGCCGTACACCGGCTGCTGCCGGTCCAGGCGGCTGGGCAGTCCGCTGTAGCACCAGCTCAGACCGATGGCAGGGTGGACGCAGAACAGCGGGTTGCGGGTGCCCTCCGCCCGCAGCGGCAGCAGCACCCCGAGGCCGTCGCCGGTCCCGTCCCGGCCGTCCTGGCCGAGTCGCTCGGCCAGCAGGGCCACCGTCGGTGCCTCGAACAGGGCGCGGACCGACAGTTCGCTGCCGAACCGGCCGCGGATGCGACTGATCAGGCGGGTGGCGAGCAGGGAATGGCCGCCGAGGGTGAAGAAGTCGTCGTCGACGCCGATGCCGTCGGTGCCGAGGACGTCCGCGAACAGGTCGCACAGCGCGGCCTCGGTGCGAGTGTGCGGCGGACGTCCACCGCGCTGCGGCAGCGCCGGCGCGGGCAGCGCCCGGTAGTCGACCTTGTTGTTCGGGGTCAGCGGCAGCCGCTCCAGGACGAGAACGGCACCTGGGACCATGTACTCGGGCAGGGACTGGCGGGCGTGCCGGTCCAGCGCGTCGAGGTCGATCTCGGTGTCGCCGACCACGTAGCCGACGAGCCGCTTGTCGCCCGGCCGGTCCTCGCGGGCGAGGACGGCGACCTGGCGGACGCCGGGGAAGGCGGCGAGGACGGACTCGATCTCCGGGAGCTCGATGCGGAAGCCGCGGATCTTCACCTGGCTGTCGGCCCGGCCGACGAAGTCGATCAGCCCGTCGGCGGTCCAGCGCACCCGGTCGCCCGTGCGGTACATCCGCGAGCCGGCCGGACCGGACGGGTCGGCCACGAAGCGCTCTGCCGTCAGGTCGGGGCGGTTCAGATAGCCCCGGGCCAGGCCGGTGCCCGCCAGGTACAGCTCGCCGGTCACCCCGACCGGGACCGGGGTCAGCGAGTCGTCGAGGACATGGGCCGCCATGCCGTCCAGGGGCCGCCCGATGGGCACGGGCGTCGGCACCTCCGAGGCCTTGCGCCAGGGCGCCGAGGTCGCGAACAGCGTGGTCTCCGTTGGCCCGTAGTTGCTGCGGACCAGCAGGTCCGGGCAGTGCTCCAGGACCCTGCGTACCGCCACGGGCGACACGATGTCGCCGCCGGTGATGACCGCCTTGACCCCCGCGAAGCACTCGGGGTGCTCCTCGGCCATGACCCGGAAGAGACCCGCGGTCACGTCGACGCCGGTGATCCGCTCCGTCTGCATCAGCCGCGCCAGCCGCTCGACCGTCAGGTCCTCCTCAGGAGCGATGACGCTGGTGCCGCCGTGCAGCAGGGGGTACCAGAAGGAGTATGTGGACGGGTCGAACTCGTACGGGGTGAGCAGCAGCACCCGGTCGTGGTCGCCCGGGACGAAGATCGAGTCGTTGACCAGTTCGAACACGTCCTGGTGGGTGACGGCCACGCCCTTGGGCTTGCCGGTCGAACCGGAGGTGTACATCACGTACGCCAGCTGCTGCCGCCGGCCCGGCACCGCCGGGTCGGCCGACGGAAAGGACGCGT
The DNA here is from genome assembly GCF_042720695.1 of Streptomyces sp. NPDC058457. Taxonomy (NCBI): domain Bacteria; kingdom Bacillati; phylum Actinomycetota; class Actinomycetes; order Kitasatosporales; family Streptomycetaceae; genus Streptomyces; species Streptomyces sp. NPDC058457. The sequence continues at coordinate 73,539 of NZ_JBHXLU010000057.1, forward strand.
CCGCTCCGTCCTCCTCGACCATGACGACGGTCGTCGCCTCCGGCAGTCCGCGCTCCCGCATCGCCCGGTCCGTGAGCAGGACTCCGGCGCCGCATTCCTCGAGCACGACCTGCATGCGGTCGATTGGCGAGGCGTGGTGCAACGGCACGTAATAGGAGCCGGACTTGAGGATCGCGGTCAGGGCGACCACGAGCTCCACCGTGCGGCTCATCAGGATGGCGACGGGCCGCTCGGGGCCGGCACCGGCGGCGATCAGCCGGTGCGCCAGGCGGTTGGCGCGGGCGTCGAGCTCGGCGTACGTGTGGCTGCGGCCGGCGCAGCGCACCGCCACGGCGTCCGGGGTGCGGAGCACCTGGTGCCGGAACGCCTCCTGGAGAGAGGCCTCGGGGAAGCGGTCGACCGGGTCGGGACCGGCCGCAAGGCGGGACAGCTCCCGTCGTTCGTCGGTGCCGAGGATGTCGATGGCGCCGATGCGGACGGCGGGGTCGTCGGCGACCGCGTCCAGGACGCGGGCGAGGCGGGTGAAGAGCTGTCGGGCGGTGTTCTCGTCGTAGAGGTCGGTGGCGTAGCCGACGGTGGCGCGCAGCGGGCCGGGGCGTCCGTCGGCGTCCGTCAGTGCCCGGAAGGTGAGGTTGAGGTCGAACTTCGCCTGGTTCAGGACGCCTTCGACGCCCTCGATCTCGGCACCCGGCAGCTCCATGAGCGGGCCGGAGCCAGTGGCCACCTCCAGCATGATCTGGAAGAGGGGGTGGCGGGCGGTGGAGCGGGGTGGGTTGAGGGTCTCGACGACGCGTTCGAAGGGGACGTCCTGGTGGCTGTAGGCGGCCAGGCTGTTCTCGCGGACGCGGGTGAGGAGTTCGTGGAAGGTGGGGTCGTCGGAGGTGTCGGTGCGGATGACGAGGGTGTTGATGAAGAAGCCGATGAGGTTGTCGAGGGCTTCGTCACCGCGGCCGGCGACGGGGGTGCCGAGGGGGATGTCGGTGCCGGCGCCGAGGCGGGTGAGGGTGGTGGCGAGGGCGGCGTGGGCGACCATGGTGAGGGTTGTGCCCGTGGAACGCGCCAACTCGGCGAGACGGCCGTGGAGTTGCGCGTCGAGCTCGGCCTCGAAGACCTCGCCCTGATACGTGGGAGCTGCCGGTCGCGGCCGGTCGGCGGGCAGGTCCAGCTCGACCGGAAGACCGGCGAGGGCCTCGCGCCAGTACGCCAGCTGGGGCTCTTCGGCGTTCCGGAGGAGCCGGCGCTGCCACAGGGTGTAGTCGGCGTACTGGACGGCCAGCGGTTCCCAGTCGGGGGCGCGGCCGGCCAGCTGGGCCCGGTAGGCGGTGGACAGGTCGGCGCCGAGCGGGCCCATGGAGGCGCCGTCGCTGGCGATGTGGTGGAACAGCAGGTGCAGAACGTGGTCGTCCTCGGCGACGCGGACCAGCGAGGCCCGCAGCGGGAGGTCCCGGCCCAGGTCGAAGACCCGGCTGCCCAGGTCGTCGAGGACGGTGTCCAGGTCGCGGTCGGCGCAGGAGACCCGGTGCAGTGGCACGCCGGCCGGCGGCAGGATCACCTGGACGACCTCGCCGTCGGCGTCCTCGCGGAACACGGTGCGCAGGCTTTCGTGGCGGGTGACGACGTCGCCCAGGGCTCGCTCCAGGGCGGTGGCGTCCAGATCGCCGCGGATGCGGTAGCTGACCGGGGCGTTGTAGGTGGTGCCGGGCCCTTCCAGCTGGTCGAGGAACCACAGGCGCTGCTGGGCCGCCGAGGCGGGCACCGTCTCCGGGCGCTCCGCGGCCGTCAGCGCGGGGCGCGCGGTGCCGGCCGGTGTCAGTCGCGCGGCGAGGCCGCCCGGCGTGGGGGCCTCGAAGACGGCGCGGACGGACAGCTCGCAGTCGAACGTGGAGCGGATGCGGCTGATGAGGCGGGTGGCGAGCAGGGAGTGGCCGCCGAGGGCGAAGAAGTCGTCGTCCACGCCGACCGAGCCGGCCCCCAGGACCTCGGCGAACAGCTCGCACAGCACCCGCTCCTCCGTCGTGACCGGAAGGCGGTACGAACCGGTGCCTTCCCTGACGGGAGCCGGCAGCGTTGCGGCGTCCAGCTTGCCGTTGGCGGTCAGCGGCAGGGCCTCCAGGCACACCACCGCGTCCGCCACCATGTACTCGGGCAGCCGGCCCGCCATGAACTCCCGTACGGAGCCGGGGAGTGCGTCGGTGTCGGCCTCCTCGTCCGGGACGACGTAGGCGACGAGCCGCCGGTCGCCGGGGATGTCCTCCCGGGCGACGACCGCTGCCTGACGCACCAGGGGGTGGGCCGTGACGACCGCCCGGACCTCGCCGGGCTCGATGCGATAGCCGCGGATCTTGACCTGGTCGTCGGAGCGGCCGATGAACCAGAGCAGGCCGTCGGCGGACCACTTGACGCGGTCGCCGGAGCGGTACATCCGCGAGCCGTCCGCCGCGAACGGGTCCGCGACGAAGCGCTCGGCGGTCAGATCGGGCTGCGACACGTAACCGCGGGCCACGACGGTGCCGGCGATGTACAGCTCGCCGGGCACGCCGGGCGCGACCGGTTGGAGGCGCTCGTCCAGCACGTACAGCCGGGTGTTGACGATCGGCTTTCCGATGGGCACGGACTCGCCGAGTTCCTGGTCGGCGACGACATCGAAGACGCAGCAGCCGACGACGGTCTCGGTCGGGCCGTACTCGTTGGTCACCATGGACTCGGGGGCGCGCCGCAGCCAGGCCCGCACGTCGGCGACCGTGAGGGTCTCGCCGCCGACGACGAGCCGCTGCGCGGCGCGCGCGGCGTCCTCGTCGGAGAGCAGCTCGTTGAGCAACGGAACGTGCGCGGGCACCACCTTGATCACTTCGAAGCCGCCCGTGGCGCGGACCGCGTCCGCGAGCCCCTCGGCTCCGCCGTCGGCGCTCACGACGACGGGGGAGCCCGAGACCAGCGGCAGCATGAGGCTGGTCACGGTCAGGTCGAAGGCCAGGGACGAGTGCAGGGCGGCGCCGGCACCGCCGGTGACGCCGTACGCCCCGGCCGCCCAGACCACGTAGTTGACCAGGCCGCCATGGTGGACGGCGACGCCCTTGGGGCGGCCGGTGGAGCCCGAGGTGTAGATGACGTAGGCCAGTGCGCCGGCGCCGGCCCGCACACCGGGGGACCCGGCCGGCAGCGCGGCGAGCCGGTCCAGCAGAGCGGGGTCGTCGAGGCTGAGGACCGGGACATCGCACTCCGGCAGCCCGGAGAGCAGCCGCTCGTCGGTGAGGACCAGCTCGGCGTGGGCGTTGTCCATCATGAATCCGGCCCGGTCGGCCGGGTAGTCCGGGTCGAGCGGCAGATAGGCGGCGCCGGCCTTCCACACGGCGAGGATGGCGACGACGGCCTCCGTGCCGCGCTGCAGCCGCAGCCCGACCATGGACTCGGGGCCGATGCCGTGACCGCGCAGGAGATGGGCCAGGCGGTTGGCGCGGGCGTCGAGTTCGGCGTACGTGACGCTCTCGGCGCCGTCCACGACCGCGGGCGCGTCGGGGGTACGGGCGCACTGGTCCTCGAAGAGCTCGAGCACCGTGGCGTCGGGCATCGGGGCGGAGGTGTCGTTCCAGTCCTCCAGCATGCGGCGGCGTTCGTCGGTGCCGAGGATGTCGATGGTGCCGATGCGGACGGCGGGGTCGTCGGCGACCGCGTCCAGGACGCGGGCGAGGCGGGTGAAGAGCTGTCGGGCGGTGTTCTCGTCGTAGAGGTCGG
>NZ_JBHXLU010000058.1:0-76805 GCF_042720695.1 Streptomyces sp. NPDC058457
TCGTCCTGCTGATCACGTTCGGATCCCTCGCCGCCGCCGGTCTGCCGCTGCTGGCCGCGATCATCGGCGTGGCCGTCGGCATGACCGGGATCATGGCTCTTTCCCAGACCTTCGGGCTGTCGGAGAACACCGGCACGCTCGCCACCATGCTGGGCCTGGCCTGCGGCATCGACTACGCCCTGTTCGTCGTCTCCCGCTACCGCGAGGAACGCGCCAAGGGCCACGTACCCCGGGAGGCGGCGGGTCTCGCCGTCGGCACGGCGGGCTCCGCGGTCGTCTTCGCCGGGCTCACCGTCGTCATCGCGCTGGCCGGACTCTGGGTCGTGGGTATCCCGATGCTCACCAAGATGGGGCTTGCCGCCGCCGGCGCGGTCCTCGTCGCCGTGCTGATCTGCCTGACCCTGGTCCCGGCGGTCCTGGGCTTCTGGCCGAACGCCGTGCTCTCGCGCGGCGCCCGCAGGAACTCCAGGCGATACCGCAGGAAGCAGCGCAAGACCGACAACGGCGGCTCGCGCTGGGCCAGGGCCGTCGTCCGCCTGCCGCTACCGGTGCTCCTGCTGGGCGTCGTGGGCCTGGGCGCGGTCGCCACGCCGGTGATGGACCTTCAGCTCGGCATGCCGGGCGACGAGGCCAAGCCCACCTCCACCACCGAGCGCCGCGCCTACGACGCGCTCGCCGAGGGCTTCGGCCCCGGCTTCAACGGCCCCCTGACGATCGTCGTCGACGCCAGGGGTTCCGACGACCCCAAGGGGGACGTAGCCACGGTCACGAAGGACATCGCCGCCACCAGGGGCGTCGTCTCCGTCTCGGCCGCCCGCTTCAACCAGGCCGGTGACACGGCGGTGTTCTCCGCCACGCCCGCCACGAGCCCGACCGACCAGAAGACCAAGGACCTCGTCAAGACCATCCGGGACGAGCGTCCCGGCATCGAGAAGGACGCGGGCGTGTCCTTCGAGGTGACCGGCAAGACCGCCCTGGACATCGACGTCGCCGAGAAGGTGCAGGCCTCGCTGGTGCCGTACCTCGCGGTGGTGGTCTCGCTCGCCGTCGTGCTCCTGCTGCTGGTCTTCCGCTCCCTGCTGGTGCCTCTGAAGGCGGCCTTCGGGTTCCTGCTCTCCGTCCTGGCGGCCCTCGGCGCGGTCGTCGCGGTCTTCCAGCAGGGTCATGGCGCGGACCTCCTGGGCGTGGAGTCCACCGGCCCGATCATGAGCATGATGCCGATCTTCCTGGTGGGCATCGTCTTCGGCCTGGCGATGGACTACGAGGTCTTCCTGGTCTCGCGGATGCGTGAGGCGTACGTCCACGGGGAGGCGCCCAAGCAGGCGATCGTCTCGGGCTTCCGCCACAGCGCCCGCGTGGTCGTGGCCGCGGCACTGATCATGATCGCGGTGTTCTCCGGCTTCATCGGCGCCGACGAGTCGATGATCAAGATGATCGGTTTCGGACTGGCCGTCGCGGTCTTCTTCGACGCGTTCGTCGTCCGCATGGCGATCGTCCCGGCCATCCTCGCCCTGCTCGGCCACCGGGCCTGGTACCTGCCGAAGTGGCTGGCCCGGCTGCTGCCGAACATCGATGTCGAGGGCGAGAAGCTGAGCCGCGAGGTGCCCGTCCCGACCGCTGGGACGACCGACGAGTCGCCCTCCGCGGAGCCCGTCGGGGCCCGCTGAGCCGGGGAGGGGCCGCCTGCTCGCGACGGCCCCTCCGCTGCTTCACCGGCGACTCGCGCACTGCCGGCCGGGATCCACGCCCACAGTGGGACCCGGCCGGTCACGTCCGTTCCGAACGCAACCGCTCGGCAACCCCCCTTGGGGGGCCACGGCATGGGCGGTGCGGTGCTGCGTGCGGTGAGGCTGTTCCTCCGGACGTTCATGCCCGCGGTGTGTGGGCCAGGTAGGCCAGGACGGCGAGGACCCGGCGGTGGCCGCTGTCGCTCTGCGGCAGGCCCAGTTTCAGGAAGACGTTGCCGATGTGCTTGTGGACGGCACGTTCGGTGACGACCAGAGTCCGGGCGATGGTCGCGTTGTCATGGCCCTCCGCCATCAGCTTCAGTACCTCCCGCTCGCGCGGGGTGAGCGAGTCCAGCGGCGAGTTCCTGCGACGGGTGAGGAGCTCGGCGACGACCTCCGGGTCCAGTGCGGTGCCGCCCGCCGCGACCCGCTCCAGCGCGTCGAGGAACTCGTCGACCCGGCCCACCCGGTCCTTGAGGAGATAACCGATCCCGTCGGTGCCGCCGCCCAGGAGTTCGGCGGCGTACGACTCCTCGACGTACTGGGAGAGCACCAGCACCGGCAGGCCGGGAATCGCCTGCCGTGCTTCGAGCGCGGCGCGCAGACCCTCGTCCCTGAAAGCAGGCGGCATCCGGACGTCGAGCAGGGCGATGTCCGGCCGGTGTGCCAGCAGCGCGGGCATGATCTCGGGGCCGCTGCCGGCGACGGCGGCGACCTCGTGCCCGGCCGAGGTCAGCAGGAGGACCAGCCCCTCCCGCAGGAGGGCGTTGTCCTCGGCGATCACCACACGCACGGCAGCTCCACTTCGATCACGGTCGGCCCCCCGACGGGGCTGGACACATTCATGGTTCCGTCGAGAGCGGCGACCCGTCGCCGCATGCCGGGCAGCCCCGAGCCGCCGCTCTCTCCCCCAGAGCCGAATGCCTGGGAGGTACCCTCAGCACCGCCGCGGCCCTCGTCCCGGACTCGGACACGCAGCCCGCGCCGGGCCCGGACCAGCCGGACCTCGGCGCGGGTGACCCCGCTGTACTTGGCCACGTTGGTGAGCGCCTCGGCCACCACGAAATAGGCCGCCGCCTCCACGGCCGCGGGCGCCCGCACCCCCTGGTCCAGGCCGCCGTCGTCCAGGGCGACCTCCAGTCCGCTGCTCGCCGCCAGCGCCCGCAGCGCACCGGCCAGGCCGCGGTCGGTCAGGATCGGCGGATGGATGCCGCGTACGACGTTCCGCAGCTCCGCCAGCGCCTTCTCGGCCTGGGCCTGGGCCTCGTCCAGCAGCTTGAGCGCGGTCTCCGGGGCACGGCCGTAGGCGCGTTTGGCGAGCCCGATCCGCATGGACAGCGCCACGAGTTGCGCCTGCGCCCCGTCGTGCAGATCGCGTTCGATGCGGCGCAGTTCGGCGCCGTGCGCGGCGATCGCGTCGGCCCGCGTCCGGGCCAGCCGCTCCACCCGGGCCGTCAGCAGCGCCTCCGGGGACGGCTTGAGCAGGGCGGTCGACCAGTCGGCCTCCAGGTCCGCGAGCCGCACGATCAGCGGCAACACGACCGCCTTCCGGCGCAGCAGGCCGCACCACATGCCGTCGACGACCAGTCCCACCGGCCACAGCGGCACAGCGAGGGCGAGCAGGGCGCCGTAGAACCAGTAGGCCACCATCCACCGCAGATCCCTGCGGGTGCCGGGGTCCCGTACCGCGGTTGCCACCCGCTCGCGCACCGTGCCGGTCAGGGGGCGGTACACCTCGGGGATCTTCACGCCGGTCCAGTCGGCGGTGAGGTTCCGCTTGGCCCCCGCGATCCGCCGGACGAGCAGGACCGTCTCGGGCAGCAGCCAGACACCGACCAGTGCCAACGTACCGACGGCGGTGATCAGCAGCACGGTGATGAAGATCCACGTGCCGAACGCCATGAGCGCCGTCAGAAAGAGGTGGGCTGTGGCCCTTCCGGCGCGCTGCACCGATTTCCACATGGCAGGAAGCTAAATGATGTAGTTGAGTGAGGCAAATATCGCTCGTGGCAGGCGAGTTCCCGGGCACCTCCTTCGCTCCGAGGGTGTAGTGGGCTACACCGTCGGTTCGGGAGTCCGCTCCCGTGTCCCGACCGGTGAACGACGGAATCGTGGGAGGCCCAGACCACGAGAGCTCCGAGCTCCCCGCACCAGAGGAATGCGATGAAGCCGAAGTCGCTGTTCGCCACCCTGAAGTCGTTCGTCGCCGACCTGCTGCTCTGGTCGTTCTTCGTGGCCGGCATGGCCGCTTCCGCAGGGGCCGGCGCGGTTCTGGACGGTACGGACAAGAACGTCGCCACGATCGTCGGCGCCGCCGTGTCGCTGCTGACGGGTACACGCATCGCGAAGAAGCCCAGGATCAAGGCGTTCCTGTCGACACGGCCGGTGCTGTGGTTCCTGTTCCTGTTCAACGGCGTCGTGGCCGTGGCCTCCTACTTCCTCATCGACGGTGTGAAGGGCGTGGCGACCGCCGCCGCGATGGGCCTGGTCGCGCTGGGAGCGCTCGGAGGGCTGGTGACAGGCCGCCACAGGGTCGGGAGCGCAGCCGGTCGGCCCGTACCGGACACCCGCGTCACCAGCAGGTAGGGACCGGAGCACGGTCCTGGCACTGCGATCCGCCACCCGCGTTCACCCCACCACCGGCTCCACCAACACGCACCGGACGGTACGAGGAAGGGACACACCCATGACCGCACGCCGCCACCATCGCATCACTGCCGTCGCCACCGCCGCAGCCGCTGTCGTGCTGACCGCGACACTCGCCGCAGGCTGCGAGTTCGACGACTCGCTGGACTGCCTCTCCAGCGCCGACACCATCGCCGACAGCGTCACCGCCATCCACACAGCGGGCGCGGACGCGATCAAGGATCCCACGCGGACCCAGGAGTCCATCGACACCATCGAGAAGAATCTCGACAAGATCAACGACAGGACGGACGACAACAAGGTCGACGATGCGGTCGATGACCTGAACAAGGCCATCGCGAACTACAACAAGGCCATCCTGAACGGCGACACCGACCCGGACAGCAGCAGGATCGACGCGGCGGCCGATCGGCTGAAGGACATCTGCACGTCGTGAACGGGTGCCGTGGACACGGCCGCCTGCGAGACACTCGTCCTCAGTGACAGGTGTCTTCAATGAGGAGTGACGCATGACCACGGTAGGTATCGCCACGGGCGCCGCCAGCGGGACCGGAGAGGCATGCGCCAGGCGCCTCGCCGATGTGGTGGATGTGCTGTTGCTCGCCGACGGGAACGAAGCGGCTGTGGCCGCGGTCGCGAAGGACCTGTCCGGCCACGGGAAGCGGGCCCTCGTCGAGCCCTTCGCGGTCGATGTCACCGACCGGGAGGACCTCGCCCGGCTCGCCGACCGGGTCAGGGCGGCCGGCACGCTCCGGGCCGTCGCGCACGCCTACGGCATCCCGCCCGAGGAAACCGACTGGCGCCGGATCATCGAGGCCGACTTCGTCGCGGCGGCGCTGCTCACCGAGACGCTCCGGCCACTCGCCACGGCCGGTACGGCGTTCGTCTACCTGGCCTCCGTGTCTCCGCTGATCGCGCACATCGAGCCCGACCCGGCGGTGGCGGCCGTCCTGGACGATCCGTTGCAGGAGGACTTCCTCGACCGTATCCGGGAGGTGGTCGGTCCCGCCGTCGAGGATCCGGCCTGGGCGTACCCGTGGGCCACGTACGGCGTGCACCGCCTGACCCGCGCGGAGGCCGTGCGGTTCGGCTCCGTGGGCGCCCGCGTGTGCTCGCTGTCGCCGGGTGCGATCGACACCCCGCAGACCCGGCTGGAGGCGGCACGGCACGCATCGATTCGACAGCTCATCGAGCGCACGCCACTGGGCCGCGTCGGCCGGTACGAGGAGGTCGCCGCCGTCGCCGCCTTTCTGCTGTCGGACGAGGCGAGCTTCGTGAACGGCGTCGACATCGTCGTCGACGGCGGCCTGTGCGCCTCGCTGCGGGAGGACTGACGGAGATCTCGACGGGTCCGCCTGATCGACGGCTGCGCCTCGGTCGCCGTGCGCTCGGCGGGGCGACCGAGGCGCCTGTCATCGGCCGGCGGTGGCCTCCCACTCGGCCTCGGGGTCGAGGGGCAGTCCGGGCTGGTCGCGCTTGAACTCCTGTGCCTGTTCCTCGACCTTGGGCAGGGCGTGATCAGGCGCGCCGAAGCCGCGGAACAGGGTCGCGCAGTACTCATGGGACAGGAACTGCGCATCCCACTGCCCGTCCGGCTTCACCCACTGGTACGTGTGGTTGTGCAGGTTGAGGAACTGGAGGGTGGCCAACCGGGGCGACATGGTGCGGAACACGCCCTGCTCCATGGCCTGCGAGAGCAGGTCCGAGATCAACTGCTCGAAGTCGGAACGCTGGGCGAGCAGGGTCTTGAGCTCGTCGCCGCTGAGACTGCGATAGTCGTGTTCGTAGACCCAGATGTGGTCGAGCCTGCGGAAGATGATCGTCAGCAGCGACTCCGACAGCAGACGCAGGCGCAGCAGCGGGTCCATGTCGAGGTCCGCGATCTGCCGCGCACGGGACAGCAACGGCCCCATGACCCGCGACTGGATTTCGACCAGCAGGTTCTCTTTCGAGCCGATGTAGTAGTACAGGGCTCCCTTGGCCAGCCCGACCGCGCGCCCCAGGTCGTTGATGGAGGTCGCGGCGTACCCTTGCTGAGCGAAGAGGGAAGCCGCGATGTCAATGATCTTCTGGCGTCTGACCTCGAAACCCGGTCCATGGCCTGGCGGTCGTGGCATGGATTCACTCCCCGCGTGATGTGGCGACATGTCGATGGGGATCGACTCCCGTGCCCACGTCGGATGCCTTTCGGTATATCCGGGGGAAGCGGACCACGGGGCGCCGCTTGCTTTTACTGGACCAATCGGTACATTAAACCATGAAAACCCGTCGTCTCAAGCCCGCACCGGCTGTCGGAGCATGGCAACGGCGCGCCGGGTCTGCGGTGCCGGCGCTCCAGCGCACCGACACCGGCTCCGGACGCCTGGACGACCTGGCGCAAATGTACCGCCGCAGGTGACGTGTCCGACGGTTCGAGGGCCGGGTCTCCGAACTCCACGAACCCTACAAGGCGACGGAGTTCCCCGGGTTCCCGCATCCGTGGACGGGGCAGTGGGTCCGCCGCCGGGATCCGGTCCGCCCCTTGCACGTCCGCCGTGGGCCCGGCCGCTCGGGCAGGACTGGTCGGGCCCACGGCGGACCCCGGTCGAGTCCGTGGTTCAGACGGTCGCGACCGGTGTCAGCGGACTGCCCTGGGTGCCGGGCAGGTTCAGCGGGGGAGCCGTCAACAGGAACCTGCTGCGGCCGTGCTCGCGCAGCCAGCCGGCCAGCTCGTGGAGGTACCACAGTTCGCCGAGGGGGACGCCCAGCTTGAACAGGCACAGGTGGTGGATCGGCAGCAGCGTGTGCGGGCCCTGGGCCTGTGTGACGCCCACGCCTTCGACGGCATAGTTGTCCGCCACCAGTGCCGAGATCTGCGACTCGGTGATCCACTCGAGCAGCGCCGGGTCGTCGGCGTCCAGGTAGGCGGCGGTCTGATGGATCGCCACGGGGTCGGGGTTCTTGTTCCAGGCGAGGATCTGGGTGGCGAAACCGGTGTGCAGCAGCAGCATGTCGCCGGGTTCCACGACGACGTTGTCCGCGGCCATGATGTCCTGCAGTGTCCTGAAGTTCACCGCCTGGTAGCCCGTGCCCAGGTGGTGTGCCAGGTCGACCAGGACGCCCCGGCCCTGCACGCCGTGCTCTGCCATGTGTTCCAGGCCCAGGTGACGGGCGTGGCTGAGGCTCCCGCTGCCGTCGCCCTTGGCGTCCTCCTGCGGTCCGACGATGTCGGTGCCCGCGCGGTATCCGTTGTAGTAGACGGGCTCGGCCACCCCGTCTCCGTCGGTGTCGAACTCGGCGCCCTGATGGGCGAGGGCGTCCCACTGGGTCGAGTACTGCAGCCAGAGGGTGACCACGTCGTCGGACCACACGTCGATGAGCTCGGGTGAGATCTGTTCACGTGCGACGACGTTGTAGAAGACGTCCTGCTTGTGCGCCAGGTCCTCGGTGGGCCTCAGAATCGGCGGATAGCGCCGCTGGTTCATGGCAGAGCCGCCGGGATAGTCGAGCGGCAGGCTCAGGCCGAAGCTGATTCCGTGCTCGACCTCACGCACGCCCTGGAGGACTTTCTCGGAGGTCAGCAGGTTGATGCGGCCCAGCTCGTCGTCGTCACCCCAGTCGCCCCACGTCGAGCCCGGCGGACGCTGCTTCCAACGCTTCGTCACGATTACGCCTCCTTCGGCGACAGTCCCGATGACAGCCGTGGGCATGCTATTCAGATTGTACCGATCGGTCAATGAGTTGGGTTTAATGCGAATCACCTCTCCCATTTCCTTCTGTCGCAGTAATAGACTGAGTGGTCGAAAGAAGTGGTGGGGTACTGCTGCCGAGCGCAGGCCCGTCCGACCTTGGAGAGAGAATGAGCGAAGCCACACAGGCGTGGGTCGCAGAGGGTGTGCGCGCCGTGATCGGGGCCCACGCCCAGGCCCAGGACGCCGGCCGTACCGATGAGGTCGTCGCGTTGTACACGCCCGACGGAGTTCTCGAGGTGCCGGGCATGGATACCGTCGAGGGCCACGACGGTATCCGGGAGGCCTTCAAGGGCTGGGCTCCGACGCGGCCGCAGCTGCACGTCGTGACCAATACCGTCGTCACCTCCGCCGCCGAGGACGAGGCCACGGCGGTGAGCGACGTGGTCTTCTTCCTGCGCGCGGAGCCGGGCTGGGCACCACAGCTCGTGGGCCGCTACGACGACACCTTCCGCCGCGTCGACGGCACGTGGCTGTTGCACCGCCGCAGGACCACCTACCAGGCCTAGCTTCCCGCCTCGACCCACTCCGCCCGTCGAATCCGCCCTGGGAGAGAAGAAGACAGATGACCATTTCCGCCGAAGCAGTCCTGGCCGGTGTACAGACCGCCATCGCCGCCTACGCCCACGCCATCGACGCGGGCCGCACCGAGGCCATCCCCGACCTGTTCACCGAGGACGGCGTCGCCGAGATCACCGGTCAGGGCACCTTCGAGGGCAGGGAGGCCATCGGCAAGGCCTACGCGGCGTTCACGCCGCAGGCTCCGCAGCTGCACCTCGTCGGCAACACCCTCCTGACCTCCCCTCCCGGGGACGAGGTCACCGCCAGCAGCAACCTGGTGTTCTTCGTCCGGGGTGAGGAGGGCTGGGCCGTCCAACTCGTCGGGACCTACGAGGACACCCTGGTCCGCGTGGGTGACGTGTGGAAGTTCCGCAAGCGGGTCACCACCTTCAAGTAGCCCGAACGCAGAACGGCCGTGCCACCGACCCACTTCCCGTCAGGATCGGCGGCACGGCCTCGGTCTTCCCTTCGGCCGCCCGGCACCGATCGACACTCCGGGGACTCGGCGTGAACGAACTGGCGCCGCAACAAGTCGAGTTCGCCTCGGATTCGCTCCGCAAGAGCACGCCGGGCGGCTGTCAGGAAGGGACGGGGACTGCGCTCGTGTGTGGATTGCGGAGCTGTGTCTCCAGCCTCGCCGGGCGTTCGTGACACCGCAACACTGCGCCTGTGCGTTTCCGGTCGGCGAAGACCCACAGGCGCAGCACGGCGAATCGCCCGATGCCCGCGAGCCCTGAGGCGCTGAGGTAGACGACCTGCTCCCACATCACCCCCGTGGACGGCCGCACGGCGTGCAGGACGAGCACCGCGGCCGAGGTCAGGGCGTAGGCGGCGGTGGCCGACCCGGCCGACTGCCAGTGCTGCCGCCACCCGGCACGCCGCCCGGTCCCGAAGGTGAAGCGTGCGTGGAGCTCCGTGCACAGGAGGGTCGTCGCGACCGTCACCAGCGCGTTCGACACCGCCCAGGGCATCGAGAGGGCGAGCAGCGTCACGGCTGGGCCGGAGGCGAGACCGACACCTCCGCCACACGCCACGAACCGGACGAACGAAGCCAGCGGTCCGGGGGTGTCCGGAGACCGGCGCGTCACCGGCACGAACGACGCTGTCCGTGCCGTCACCGGCTTCGACGGGAGCGTCGGGGTCATGGTGTCTTCCTTCCGGACGGAGCGTTGCGAACCGCCGTGAGCGGCTGGTTTCAACGATCCCGTCGCCTGCGGATCCGCACGAGGACGTGGGCTCCCCGACCGGAGGTGTAGCCAGCTCCACCGACGCAGATGGAGACCGGGCCGAAGATCGGCACTTGCCCCCGTCGACCGGTCGAACCGCCCGGCGCACGCGTGGCCGGCAGGCCGCCCGCCGGACCGTGCATCATGTGCTGGTGCTGGTGCTGGTGCTGGTGCTGGTGCTGGTGCTGGTGCGGTGCCGGTGCGGTGCCGGTGCCGGCGCCGAAAGAGAGGACCGCGGATGAAGGCGCTCGGGAACGACGCGGCGGCCGATACGGCAACGATCCGAACGGGCCGGCCACGCGCGACGTCGCGCGCCGTACTCGAACGACTGGGCTTCGAACTCTTCGCGCGGCAGGGGTTCGACGGTACGACGGTCGACGACATCGCCGAGGCGGCGGGTATCGGCCGCCGCACCTTCTTCCGCTACTTCGCCTCCAAGAACGACCTCGTGTGGGGCGACTTCGAAAAGCAGCTGGCCAGATTGGAGGCCCCGCTCGCGGCGGCTGATCCGGATGTGCCGATGATGGACGCGTTGCGCAAGGCGGTCGTCGAGTTCAACCGGTTCGACCCGGCGGTGGTGCCCTGGCACCGGCAGCGTATGACGCTCATCCTGCGGGTGCCGACACTGCAGGCGGACTCGGCCGTGCGCTACGCGTCATGGCGGGCGCTCGTCGCCGAGTTCGCCGCGCGGCGCCTGAACCGGCCGGTGTCCGACCTGCTGCCCCGGCTGATCGGCAGTACCGTCCTGGCCGCGTGTGTCGCCGCGTACGAGCAATGGCTCACCGACGAGGACGCCGACCTCTGCTGTCTGCTGGATCTGGCCATCCGTCAACTCGCCGCCGGATACGGGGAGTCTGCCCTTCGGGCGTAGGGCCGATCACGTCGCGGGGCCGGGTCCGTGGACGCCGGGGCGGTTCAGGTCAGACCACGCCGCATGGCGTCGGCGATCACCTCGCCGACGAGGACGGCGGTGGCTGCCGGTCCCCGCAACGGAGGCGTCGGCAGGATCGAGGTGTCCGCGACACGCAGACCGTGGACGCCGTGCACCCTGCCGTATGGGTCGACCGCAGCCCGGGGATCGTCCGCAGGGCCCAGGGGGACCGTCCCACAGGTGTGATGCGCTGTACCGAGATGCCCGAGGATCCACTGGTCGAGCAGGAGGTCGTCCTCCAGCACTGCGGTCATCGGCTCCGTGAGACCTCCGCAGACCTCCCTGAAGTCACTCGTGCCGGCCAGCTCGACGGTGACACGGACCGCTTCGCGCATGCGCCGCCGGTCCGCCGCGGTCGCCAGATAGCCGTAGGCGAGGCTCGGAGGTGTCGCGGGATCTGCGGAACGGGTCTGCATCCGGCCGCTCAGCCGCGGTGTCTGGACGGAGACGAGGAACGCCAGAGGCGCGCCGGGGACGGACACCTTCCCGCGGGTCAGCCCGGCCATGGGGACGAGGGACTGCAGGATCTCCAGGTCGCCCGGATGGCTCCCGTCCGAAGAGCTCAGGTGCAGGACTCCGCCGAGCCATGAGCCGGAGGGCGCCCCCATGGGCCGCCGGGGCATCCACTCCAGGACCACTTGAGGATGGTCGCCGAACCTGGCTCCGACGGCGGGAGCGTCCCTGACGACGGCGATCCCGAGGGCCTCCAGGTCACGGCGCGGCCCGATGCCCGACAGGTGGAGCAGCTGGGGAGAGCGGAACGCCCCCGCGCAGAGCACGACTTCGCCGCCGCGGAACACTTCGCGGTGCCCATGGCGCTCGACCTCCACGCCGGTGGCGCGGTTCCGTTCGACGATGACCCTGCGGACCGTACTGTCTCCTTCCACCCGGAGGTTGGGGCGGTCCAAGGCACCCAGCAGGTAGCTGATGCCGGTGTTGACGCGTACCCCGTCCACGGCGTTGGACGGCACCGGGCCGAACCCCGGCGGGTCCTGGGCGTTCTTGTCCGGCTCCGCGGGGAAGCCCAGCCGATGCGCGGCCGCCCGGAACGCGAGGGCGGCGGGATGGCGGAGTTCCGTGCGACGGACGCGTACCGGCCCGCGGTCGCCGTGCAGTGCGTCGGCACCGTGGTCGAGGTCGGTCTCCAGAGCGCGGAGAAACGGAAGCACCCGGTCGTACGACCAGACCGCGCCGCCCACGTCCGCCCAGCGTTCGAAGTCGGCCCGCCGGGCGCGGACGAAGTACCCGCCGTTGACGGTGGTCGAGCCGCCGAGCCAGCGCCCCCGGACGACCCGGTACGGACGCGTCGGGGTGAGGTGCACGTCGTACGGCAGGAGGGCCGGGTGACCGGGCTGTGCGCCGGGCACGAGCCGCGCGTCCAGCAACTCGGGTGCGAACGCCGACGAAGTACGCGGCACAGGGCCTGCCTCCAGCACCAGCACGGTGCGGCCGGGGTCCTCGCTCAGCCGTGCCGCGAGAGCGGCACCGCTGCCGCCGGCGCCCACCACGATGACGTCCGCGCCGCGTGCCCCGTCGTTCCCGTGCTCCGTCCGCCTCATGGACACGTGATTGAAGACGCGCCGACCTCTGCGGGCGGTGACGTGTCCCGCTGACCGGGACAGCCTCGGGCGCTCGGCGTACCGGTGACCTAGCGTCAGATGTGCCAGACGAGTCGGCGGTGCGGACCACCCTGGTTTTGACACCGGGTGCCATTGGCTCGCCCCCTCATCCGAGGGAGAGTCCGCAGCGTGCGACCGTGAAGCCGTAGGAAGCCAGGGAGAGTCGCATGAACGAACTCCGCTCCACCGTGCCCCAAGAGGCGGCCTTCGACGCCGAGCACGACCAGGCCGGTGCCCCGCCACCGCTCATCGAAGCCGAGGACCTCCTGGAGGAGATCTCCATCGACGGCATGTGCGGCGTCTACTAGGCGTCGCCGGATGACACGGCTGGACCTCGACCGCGCCTGGGACCTGCATCCGCAGGTCTCGGTGCGCCCCGAACCCTTCGGCGCGCTGCTCTACCACTTCGGCACCCGAAGGCTGACCTTCCTCAAGGACCGCCGGCTGCTCGCGGTCGTACAGCACCTCGTCCACGCCCGGACGGCCCGGGCCGCCTGTCTGGCCGCCGGCGTCGACGAGGGCGAACTGGCCCGGTACGGCCGTGCCCTGGCCGCACTCGCCGACGCGTCGATGCTCGTCGGAAGGATCACATGACCACCGCACCCACGGCCCTCGGGCCCACGCCCCGGACGCCACGGCTGGTCGACCTGTTCGAGCACGGACTCGACGCCCCGATCTGCCTCACCTGGGAACTGACCTACGCCTGCAACCTGGCCTGCTCCCACTGCCTGTCCAGCTCCGGCCGGCGCGACCCGAGGGAGCTGAGCACGGCGGAGGCCGAGGCGGTCATCGACGAACTGGAGGCCATGCAGGTCTTCTACGTCAACATCGGCGGCGGCGAGCCCACCGTCCGCCGCGACTTCTGGGAGCTCCTGGACTACGCCACGGCTCACCACGTGGGGGTGAAGTTCTCCACCAACGGCATCCGGATCACTTCCGAAGCCGCCGGGCGGCTCGCCCGCAACGACTACGTGGACGTCCAGATCTCGCTCGACGGCGCGACGGCCGACGTCAACGACGCGGTACGCGGGCCCGGTTCGTACGCCACGGCGCTGCGGGCGCTGGAGCACCTAGCCTCCGCCGGAATGCGCAACTTCAAGATCTCCGTGGTCTGCACCCGGCACAACATCCCCCAGCTCGACGACTTCAAGGCACTTGCCGACCGCTTCGGAGCCCAGCTGCGCCTGACCCGGCTGCGCCCCTCCGGACGCGGCGCGGACGTCTGGGACGACCTGCACCCGACGGCCGCGCAGCAACGCGAGCTCTACGACTGGCTGCTCGCCCACGGCGACGACGTGCTGACCGGGGACTCCTTCTTCCACCTCTCCGCCTACGGTCAGGCGCTCCCCGGCCTGAACCTGTGCGGTGCCGGGCGGGTCGTCTGCCTGATCGACCCGGTCGGCGACGTGTACGCCTGCCCGTTCGCCATCCACGAGGAGTTCCTCGCCGGGAACGTCCGCGAGACCGGCGGCTTCGCCGGAGTGTGGCGGGACTCCGAGCTGTTCCGGCGGCTGCGCGCCCCGCAGCACGGCGGAGCCTGCGCCTCCTGCGCGTTCTACGACACCTGCAAGGGCGGATGCATGGCCGCGAAGTTCTTCACCGGCCTTCCGCTGGACGGCCCGGATCCCGAGTGCGTGCAGGGACACGGCGAGCAGCGGCTCGCGGGGGGCCGGGGCGGCCGTCCACGCCCGTCCGCGGACCATTCCCGGCGCCCGCGGCCGGTGGACCTGGTCCTCACCCGCCGCGAGGATCCGGTCCGGCCTCCGGTGAGCGACTGCGCCCAGGACCCGCTGGCCGGGCTCCGACTGACCTGACGACCGATCTCCGAGGAGTGGCAGATGCGACGCCGGAACCCCTGGTTCGAATCGGTCGCCGAGGCACAGCGACGGGCCGAGAAGAGACTGCCGAGCACGGTCTACGGGGCGCTCGTCGCGGGCTCGGAGCGCGGGCGGACGATCGACGCCAACATCGCGGCCTTCGCCGAACTGGGCTTCGCCCCACGGCTCGTGGGCCACCACGCGGAGCGCGATCTGTCCACGACCGTGCTGGGCGTACCGACCGCCCTTCCCGTCCTCGTCTCACCGACCGGCGTGCAGGCGGTGGACCCGGAAGGGGAGGTGGCCGTGGCACGCGCCGCGGCCGGGCGGGGCGTCATCATGGGCCTGAGCTCGTTCGCGAGCAGACCGGTGGAAGAGGTCACCGCCGCCAACCCGAACACCTTCTTCCAGCTGTACTGGAGTGGTACCCGGGATGCGATGGTGCAGCGCATGGACCGGGCCAGGGCGGCGGGCGCCAAGGCGCTGATCGTCACCCTCGACTGGTCCTTCTCCCACGGACGGGACTGGGGGAGTCCGGCCATCCCGGACCGCATCGACTGGCGAACCGCGCTACGCCTCACCCCCGACGTCCTGCCCCGCCCGGGCTGGCTGTGGAGGTATGCGAGGTCCGGCCGTGTCCCCGACCTCACGGTGCCCAACCTGCGGCCACCCGGCGGCGACGCCCCCACGTTCTTCGGCGCCTACGGCGAATGGATGCAGACCACGCCGCCGACCTGGGAGGACGTCAGGTGGCTGCGGGAGGAGTGGGGCGGGCCCTTCCTCCTGAAGGGCGTGACCCGGCTGGACGACGCCAAACGGGCCGTCGACGCCGGGGTGTCGGGCCTGTCGGTGTCCAACCACGGCGGGAACAACCTGGACACCACTCCGGCCGTCATCCGGGTCCTGCCCTCCGTCGCGGCAGCGGTGGGCCACCAGGTGGAGGTCCTCCTCGACGGCGGCATACGGCGCGGCGGGGACGTGGCGAAGGCACTCGCCCTCGGCGCCCGTGCCGTGCTGATCGGCCGTGCCTACCTCTGGGGCCTCGCGGCGAACGGACAGGCCGGTGTCGAGAACGTGCTGGACATCCTGCGCGGCGGGCTCGACTCGGCCGTGCTGGGCCTCGGGCACTCCGGCGTCGACGAGTTGGGACCCGGGGATCTGGTGATACCACCGGGATTCTCGCTGACCTTGGGCGGCGGGGACCTCCCGGCGCCGCCCGAGGCCGTCCAGGCCCACGCCGAATCACCGGTCGCCTGAGCATGCCGGAGGACACCGGCGTGCGAGACCTCTCGGACGCCGTCTGGCCGGCCGTACCGTCCGGTGCACTCGTCCTGGTTCCGGTCGGGTCCACCGAACAGCACGGCCCGCACCTGCCGTTGGACACCGACACCGTGGTCGCCCACGCGGTCGCCCGGCGCACGGCCGACGCCCTCGCCGGCGGACCGTACGGCCAGCCGCTGGTGGCACCGCCGCTCGCGTACGGCGCCAGCGGCGAACACGCGGACTTCCCGGGCACCGTCTCGATCGGGCACGAGGCGCTGCACGCGGTGATCGTGGAGCTGGCGCGCTCGCTGTTCCGGTGGGCGGGCCGCGTCGTGTTCGTCAACGGCCACGGCGGCAACACGGCCACCCTCGGCACGGCCGTCGGCCTGCTGCGTGCCGAGGGCCACGACGCCGCCTGGACCTGCTGCGAGGTACCGGGCGGCGACGCGCACGCCGGCCGGGCGGAGACCGCACTGCTGCTGTACCTGACACCCGACCGGGTACACCTCGACGACGCCGTCGCCGGTGACACCCGGCCCCTTTCCGTCCTCCTGCCGGAGCTGATGGCCCGGGGCGTCCGCGCGGTCTCCTCCTCCGGTGTGCTCGGCGATCCCGCCGGTGCCTCGGCCGAGGAGGGCCTTCGGGCGATGGAGGCGATGGTGTCCGCAACCGTCGGCCGGATCAGCGCGTGGACCTGCGACGACCGGGGCCGTCTCGGCGATCCGGCCCGCCCGGAGGCGGTAGACCCATGACACTTCCCATCGGTTTCGTGGTCGAACTGGACCGGCACACCCGGGTCATCGACGGGGGCAGGGCTCTCCTCGGCGGGTTCCCGACCCGGCTGCTACGGCTGACGCCGCGGGCCCGGCGGCTCCTCGTGGACCGGACGATCCCCGTACGGAGCGCGGCGAGCGCGTTCCTCGCGGACCGGCTGCTGGCGTGCGGCATGGCCCACCCCGTGGCCGCATCGCTGCCCGAACCCCCGGACCCCCGCTGCACGGTCGTGATCCCGGTCCGGGACCGACCGCGCCAACTGGACCGGCTGCTGCGGAGCATCGGCACGGACCATCCGGTGATCGTGGTGGACGACGCCTCACGCCGCCCGGCGGCCGTGGCCGCCGTCGCCGCCCGGCACGGTGCCCGGCTGGTCGCCCTGACCACGAACGTCGGACCTGCCGGCGCCCGCAACGCCGGGCTCCGGCTCGTCACCACCCCGTATGTGGTCTTCGCCGACTCGGACATCGTGCTCGACGCCGACACGGTCCCGACCCTGCTGCGGCACTTCGCCGATCCCCGGGTCGCCATGGCCGTACCACGCATCACCGGCCTGCCCAACGCCGCCACGACCTGGATCGAACGGTACGAGAACGGCCGGTCCTCCCTCGACCTCGGCGCACGTCCGGCGCCTGTGCACCCCGGCACGCCCGTGTCCTGGGCGTCCTCGGCCTGCGTGGTCGCGCGGGTGGACATGCTGGAGGAGGGCTTCGACGACCGCATGCGGGTGGGGGAGGACGTCGACCTGTGCTGGCGGCTGGTCGAGGCGGGGCTGCGGGTGCGCTACGAGCCGGTGGTCCGGGCCGCCCACGAGCATCGCGTGCGCATGGCGGACTGGCTTCTGCGCAAGGCCGTGTACGGCACCGGGGCCCATCCCCTCGCCGAGCGGCATCCGGACTTCATCGCGCCCGCGGTGTTCGCCCCGTGGAGCCTGGTGTTCGTCACCGCGCTGCTCGCCCAGCGCCGTTGGTCGGTGCCGGCCGCAGGGGCCGTCCTGGGAGTGGTCACCGTGCGCATCGCCCACAAGCTGGACGGCACCCGGCATCCGCACCGGCTCGCCGTGCGGCTCACCGCCAACGGCGCCCTCGGCACCTTGTCGCAGGCCTCCGCGCTGCTGACCCGCCACTGGTGGCCGCTGACGGTCGTCGGCTGCACCGTGTCCCGCCGGGTGCGCAGAGCCACGGCGGTGGCGGCTCTGGCCGACATCGCACTGGAGTACCGACACGAACAGGTTCCTCTCGACCCCATCCGCTACGCCGTCGCCCGCCGTCTGGACGATCTCGCCTACGGGGCCGGCGTGTGGCTCTCGGCCCTGCGGGGCCGCTCCACCGGCGCGCTGCGGCCGCGCATCACCCGCTGACACGAGGCCGACCCGACATTCCGTACCCTCAATTATTGACTCGACCGATCGGTACAGTTAACTTCGTATGCAAGCCCGGGTGAGTCCTGCACGAACGACGAGGTTCGAAGAGGGGTACTGCCTGTGTTCAAGGAATTTGTCGTGTCCGGTGACTCGCACATCATCGAGCCGGTCGATCTCTTCAAGACCCGGCTGCCCAAGCACCTGCGTGAACGAGCTCTGTGGGAAGAGGAGTTCACCCTGGACGAGCCGATCGTCCCGGGCGGTCACACGGAGTTCAAGAAGCTCCACACCATCGGCTTCGACGGCTGGACCATCTCCAAGTACCGCCAGCACGGCGGTCAGACGCCGGACGGCGAGCCGGAGCACATCATCCGCGACATGGATCTCGACGGCGTCGACGCGTCGGTCATGTTCCCCAACCTCTCGCTGTTCGTCCTGTTCACGGACGACCACGAACTGTCGATGGCTCACGCGCGCGTGTGGAACGACTACATCGCCGAGCGCTACCTCCCGCACCGGGACCGCCTGCGCCCCACGGCGGCGATCCCGCTCACCCGCATCCCCGACGCGGTCGCAGAGATCGAGCGGTGCGCTCGGCTGGGGATCGGCGCGATCCTGCTGCCCGACATCCCGCCGGTGCCCTACTGGTCGCCGGAGTACGACCCGGTGTGGGCCGCGGCCCAGGCGAACGGGATGCCGGTCTTCTTCCATGTCGCCACCGGCGGGGTCAAGGTCAGGGAGAACGTCTCGGAGACCGCGGTCACGGTCCGGGGCCTGATGACCTCCATGAACATGGGCAAGGGCCAGCTGACCGACGCCATGGTGGCGAGCCGCACCATGAGCGCCGGTGGCGGCGGGGCGGCCGGTCCGCAGGGGATCATCGCCGACCTGGTGGCCGGCGGCGCCTGCGAACGCTTCCCCGACCTGCACTTCAACCTCATCGAGTACAGCGCCGGCTGGCTGGTCTCCTACATGGGGTTCATGGACAAACTCTGGAAGACCGGCACCGGCCAGGACCCCGACTGGTGGCTCGGCTTCTGGGACGACTCGCGCTCGCCGAAGGAACAGCCGGCGATGGGACGGCTGTTCGCCGTGAACAGTCGCTGGCCGCACCCGCTCAAGCCCAGCGAGTACGTCCGGCGCCAGATCCATGTGCAGTTCGCCGACGACCCCACCGCGGTCAAGGCCCGCCACATCACCGGCCTGTCGACGATCATGTGGGGCAACGACTACCCGCACGCGGAGGGCACCTTCCGCAGCAGCGCCGACTGCGTCGCCGAGAACTTCGTGGACGTCCCCGACGCGGACCGTGCGGCGATCCTGGGCGGCACGCTCGCCGGGATCGTGGGCTTCGACACGAGCCGGAAACTGGCCCCCGTCCCGCAGGGCACCTGAACCGCGGCCGAGTGACGGACCGGCCTCGGCGCGACCGGGCTGCGGGGCCGGCTCTGCAGACGGCCCCGCCCCCCGTTGATCTCAGCCTACCGAAGCATCCTTAAAAAAGTGCACTCATCAGGACGGAAGATCGGTCTCGGTGGAGACGAGCTGATCACGCTCGGGATCGACAGCGGGGCGCTCTGACGAACGTACGACGAGAGGAGTCGCGATGACCACGACACTCGAACCCGACGGAACCCACGACGGTGTCGCCGCCTACCACTTCGACAACCGGCTCGGCGGGCCGGTGCTCAGCCACCAGAACCGCTGGGACGAGATGGCCGCCGCGCACTCGGGCTTCCGCAGCACCGTCGCCCGCGGACACTGGGTCGTCACGGACGGCCCGGCGGTGCAGAAGGCGCTCCAGGACTGGCGCACCTTCTCCAACAAGTCGGTGACGGCACTCGATCCGGATCCGACGTTCCTGTGGATCCCCGAGATGCTGGACCCGCCCGTGCACACCGTGTGGCGGCGGCTGCTGGGCCACTACTTCTCTCCGAAGACCGTCGCCGCCCGCGAGCCGGAGATCCGCCGGGTCGCGGGCGATCTGATCGACGCGCTGAAGGAGCGCGACGGCGCCGACGTCCTCGACGAGTTCGCGCGCCGTTTCCCGACCCTGATCTTCATGCGCCTGATGGGGCTGCCCGAGGAGGACCTGCCCACCTTCCTGGACTGGGTGCACGAACTGCTGCACCTCTCCCACAGCGAGGACCCGCACGGCAGCAGGCGGCTGGCCGCCATGCGGGCGGTGTCGGCGTACTTCGAGGAGCAGATCGCGCTTCGCCGTTCGACTCCGCGCGACGACCTGCTCTCCCACGCCATGACCTGGACCGTCGACGGCACACCGATCAGCGACCGGGACATGCACGCCTTCTGCGTCCTGCTCTTCCAGGCCGGCCTGGACACGGTCCCGATCTCCATCGGCTGGGCGCTGTACCACTTCGCGACGCATCCGGAGCAGCGCAGGGCGATCCTCGCCGACCCCTCGCTCATCGCCACCGGCGTGGAGGAGACCCTCCGGGTCTACTCCTTCGTCGTCCCGGCGCGGAAGGCGACGCGGGACGTCGAGGTCGGCGGCTGTCCGGTGCGGGCGGGCGAGATGGTGATGCTCCCGCTGGCGGTCACCAACCGCGATCCCGACCGGTTCGACAACCCGAGCGAAGTGGACCTGCGTCGCAAGGCCGTCAACCACATCGCGTTCGGCTCGGGCCCTCATCGCTGCCTGGGGTCGCACCTCGCCCGCCTCGAACTCAACGTGGCGGTCGAGGAGTGGCACCGCCGCATCCCCGACTACCGGATCGCGCCCGGTCAGGATCTCTGGCAGCACG
The DNA here is from genome assembly GCF_042720695.1 of Streptomyces sp. NPDC058457. Classification (NCBI taxonomy): domain Bacteria; kingdom Bacillati; phylum Actinomycetota; class Actinomycetes; order Kitasatosporales; family Streptomycetaceae; genus Streptomyces; species Streptomyces sp. NPDC058457. The sequence goes on from NZ_JBHXLU010000058.1 coordinate 20,421, forward strand.
GCAACATGTACGGCATCAAGTCGCTCCGCCTGGAGTGGTGAGGCGCAGGGGCTCGCGTGCGGTCGTGGCGAAATGAGGGCACTCCACTTGTGGCACCGTCTCGTCCCTCGGGTGCGGGGACGCATAGACTCGGGAGCCGCGAGAGCCACCGGAGGAGTGACCCATGGCGACTGCCGTCGATCGCGAGTTCGCCGACGGCGAGACCGGTGCCGCGGTCGGCAAACTCGCCGCGCAGACCGCACTGCGTATCGAGGCCACCGTGATCCGCCGGGGCTGGCCGGTCGGCGAGTCACTCGGCTCCGAAGCGGACCTGCGGGAACGCCTGGGTGTGAGCCGCGCCGTGCTGCGCGAGGCCGTTCGACTGGTCGAGCACCACCAGGTCGCGAGGATGCGGCGCGGCCCGGGCGGCGGACTGATCGTCCGCGCCCCCGACGCCGGACCCGCTACCCGGGCCATGGTGATCTGTCTCGAGTACGTCGGCACCAGCGTCACGGACCTGCTCCAGGCCCGCCGGCTGCTGGAGCCCATCGCCGCGGGACTCGCGGCCGGGCGCATCACCGAGGACGGGATCGCCACCCTCCGCACGGCGCTCGACGACGAACTCACGCACCTGGACGACCCGTCGGTCCACTCGCAGGAACCACTCCACCCGATGCTCGGCGAGCTGTCGGGCAATCCCGTGCTGCATCTGTTCATCGACGTCCTCACCCGCCTCACCGCCCGGTACGCGCACACCTCCCGTCGGCTCTCCAGGGCGGAGACGCGTGCGGCGAAGGAGTTCTCGCACCGGGAGCATCGCGCGGTCGTCGACGCCGTGATCGCCGACGACGGTGCTCGTGCCCAGACGGAACTCACCGCGCACCTGGAGTCGGTGACCGCCTGGATCGCGAAGCACCGCGTGCGCCGCGGCCGACGCGTCGCGGGGAACGTCGTCGAACCCGAACTGGTCGAGGGCCCGAGGGCCAAGCTCGCCGAGGTCGTGGCGGCCCGGATCCATGACGACATCGCCGCGCGGGGCCGGCAGATCGGGATGGTGCTCGGTTCGGAGGCGGACCTGCTGGCCAGGTACGGCGTCAGCAGGGCCGTGCTGCGCGAGGCCGTCCGGCTCCTCGAGTACCACTCGGTCGCCCGGATGCGCCGGGGCCCGGGCGGCGGGCTGATCGTCACGGAGCCCGACCCCCGGGCCAGTGTCGACACGATGGCGCTCTTCCTCGAATACCAGGGCGTCACGGCCGACGACCTGCGGATCGTCCGCAACGCCATCGAACTCGGCGTCGTCGCCAGGGTGACCGCCCGGCACGCCGAGGGCGACACGGAGGTCGCCGAGCGCCTGTCGAGGGCCGTGCGGTGGACCACGGAGGGCCCGGCCGACGAGCCCCGCAAGGCCGACCTCTTCCACTCCGAGCTGGCGGACCTGGCCGGCAACCCGGTGCTGTCGCTCTTCCTCGACATCATCACCGAGCTGTTCCGCCGGCACGCGTCCGGCCACGACCGGCCCCTGCCCGGTGACAGGGCCGCCGACGAGGTGCGCCACGTCCACCAGCGCATCCTCGACGCGATCCTGCAGGGGGACGCCGGGGTGGCACGGCACCGAATGCGCCGTCACCTGGACGCGCTCATGCCCTGGTGGCACTGATCCTGCCGCCCTCGACCCACGTCCCTTCGCCCGATAAATAAGTATCCTGAATATCGAAGCAAGCCCGGTAGAACGGAGTAGCTGAGTGAAGATCACCATCGATGCGGCGCAGTGCTCCGGGCACGCGCGGTGCGCGGCAGCGGCGCCCGGACTCTTCCGTCTCGACGACGACGGTTATGCGCTGCCCTACGACGGAGACGTCCCCGAGGACCTGGAAGAGGCCGCCCGGGACGGCGAGTCGGCCTGCCCGGAGCGAGCGATCACCGCAGGGTGACGCCGTGAACGCGCGAGCCCCACGGCCTCGGGCCGTGGGGCTCGGTCATGCCCGGTCGCTCAGCCGGCAGGCTGCGGCGGCGGCGTGAAGTGGTGCCCCCAGAACGCGCCGTCGGTGATCTCGTAGACGGGGACGGGCTCCGGCACCTTCAGGCCGTTCCAGCCGAACTCCACGGCATAGTTCTCCGGTGACCACACGTAGAACGACACCATGTGGTCGTTCGTGTGCTTGCCGAGGCTGTGCATCATCGGCACCTCGTACGTGCCGGCCCGGTCCAGGGCGCGTCCGACGTCGTCCAGCGTCGCCGCCTCGACCATGAAGTGCAGAAGGCGCCCGGGGCCCGGCATCGGGGTGACGCCGAGGGTGTGGTGCCGGGGATTGCAGCCCATGAACCAGGTCGTGCCGCCCGGCGAGCGCATGGTGTTCCGCTCGATGAAGCCGAGCACGTTGACGTAGAACTCGAACGTGGTCCGTGTGTCCTCGGCGGAGACGATCGCGTGCCCGAACCCCATGTCCCCGGTGACGAACTTCGACACCAGGGGAGTGTGCACGGGCACGTGGTCGAGGACGGTGCCGTAGAAGAGCTCGACCGGGTTGCCGCCGGGGTCGTTGAACTTGACGAAGCCGGTGACCTTCCGGTCCGCCGCCTCGGCCTCGGTGCCGGGCGTCACCTTGATCCCGGCCTTCTCGACGTCCGCGACCAGGCGTTCGAGCTCGCGCTCGTCCAGGACCTCGAAGCCGAGCGCCGTCATTGCGGGCTGGGCGCCCGGGGAGACGACGATACGAGCCGGGTAGTCGTCCATCCGGAAGGACAGCGACTCGGAGCCGCCGCCCTCGACCGGCATGAGCCCGAGGAAGTCGGCTCCGAAAGCCTTCCACTTCGCGATGTCGTTGGACTCGAGCCTCAAGTACCCGAGCGAATGAACTCCCATCCGACTCTCTCCTTCACGCTGGTCAGTCCGGGGCGGCCAGGGCCCCGGCTCCTCCATATGCGCGACGGTAGGCGCTTCGGTGCGCCCGCCGCCCGGGGCCGTCCCACTGACCGGGAGAGACGGGAACGATCGACGGCGGCCGACCGGGACCGGGCCGGCACGCGAGGATCCATCCGTTGTGCCATCCACGAGGCGTTTATTGTATCGACCGGCTATTCTATTTTTCGCTCGAGGATGCGAAGCCGCGCAACGGGAGCGAGTCATGACCGACAAGGACGTTGAGGGAACAGCCGATCTCAGGGCAGCGGGCTGGACGGCCATGCGGGCGGCCCTGCCCGGCGTCTTCCCCGAAGGCGAGGTCGACCTGCGCGACGGGCGCATCGGCGAGGATCTCGTCGACATAGGCCTCACCAGTGTCTGGGGGTCGCTGTGGGCTCGCGAGGGACTGGCCCCGCGCGATCGGAGCCTGCTCACACTGGGCATCCTCATCGCCCTGGGGGCGGAGAGCGAGCTGAAGACCCACGTCCGTGTCGCGCTGACCAACGGACTGACACGGGACGAGATCGCGGAGGTCGTCTACCACTCCAGCGGTTACACCGGTTTCCCGCGTGCGGTGGCCGCCCGTACCGCCGCTCGCGAGGCGCTGGAGGACTGACCTGGCCGGCCGTCCGCGTGGCGGAGCAGTCTGCGTTCCGCCCCCGATTTCCGCCATCCCCCCACTTCCACCTGGAGGAAAGACCATGGCCGAGGCCGACATCAAACCCGCCCTCGACGAAAGGATCTACGACTACCAGGACGACCGGGACGCCAAGTGCCCGTTCGCCCCGCCGCCCGGACTGCGCGCCCTGAACGAGAATGCGCCCGTGACCCGCGGCCGGATCTGGGACGGCAGCACCCCCTGGCTCGTCACGGGCCACGCCGCCCAGCGCGCGATACTCTCCGACCCACGGGTGAGCTCGGACGACAAACAGCCCGGATTCCCGCTGCCCAACCGGGCGATGGCCGAGAACGTCCAGCACTATCCGCTGACCATCTTCAACGCGGACGGCGAGGACCACAGCCGCATCCGCCGCATGATGACCCGGCCGTTCACCCGACCGCGGATGGAGGCACTGCGGCCGGAGATCCAGCGGTTCACCGACGAGCTGATCGACAAGATGCTCGCCGGTCCCAAGCCGGTGGACCTGGTGACCGCACTGTCGCTGCCGCTGCCCTCACTGATGATCTGCGCACTGCTCGGAGTGCCGTACGACGACCATGACTTCTTCCAGGAGAACGCCTCCTTCGCCACCCGCAGCGACAAGACCGCCGAGGACGACCGGCGGGCCAACGAGGCGCTCGGCGGATACCTGGCGGCGCTGCTTCAGACGAAGATGGACAACCCCGGCGACGACGTGCTCTCGGACTTCGCGGCGCGGATCAAGGACGGCGACCTCACCCTTCCCGAGGCGACCCTGCTCTCGATGATCCTGCTGATCGCCGGGCACGAGACCAGCGCCAACATGATCACGCTGGGCACCGCGCTGCTGCTCGAAAACCCCGAGCAGCTGGCCCGGTTGCGGGAGATCGACGACACGAAGGCCGTCACGGGCGCGGTCGAGGAGATCCTGCGCTATCTGACCGTCGCCCAGTTCGGACAGCGGCGGATCGCCAAGGAGGACTTCGAGTTCGAGGGCGTACGCATCGAGAGGGGCGACGGCATCGTCGTCCCGCTGCCCGCCGGGAACTGGGACCCGACTGCGTTCCCCGAGCCGGACAAGCTCGACCTCGACCGCAAGGCGAGCCACCACCACGCCTTCGGCTGGGGCATCCACCAGTGCCTCGGCCAGCAGCTCGCCCGCATCGAGCTCCAGGTCGTCTACGGCACCCTCTACCGCCGCGTCCCGACCCTGCGCCTTGCGGTCGACCGCGACGAACTCGCCTTCCGGCCGGCCGACTCGCTCGCCTTCGGCATCAAGGAGCTGCCGGTCACCTGGTAGCCGGGCTCCAACTCGGCCTCGCAGTAGTGCTGCGAGCTCGCGTCGAGTTGTTGGTCTCGCCTGTACGGGCGGGACCAACAGCCTCTCATCCGCACTCTCTCAATGCCTGTTGTCCTTGCGGGGTCGGGGGTTGTGTCTCCGGCCAGGCACAGGAGGGCGGTTCCGTGGGAGTGGTGACGCGTGCCGGCCTCATACTCCTCTGCGTCGCCGAGCTCATGAGTCTGCTCGCGCTCGGCGACACCCGACGTCTGCGGTGGTCAGGCCGTATGGGAGCGGGTCGAGGTGATCACGACGGATGTGTAGGGCATGGTGGCGTGGCCGCCGAGCTTGTCGATCGCGGTTCCGGCGCTGTCCAGGACCTCCGCCATTTTGTCTGCGGGGAGTTGGGTGAGGCCGCCGAAGGTGGGGAGCTGGTCGAGCCACTCCTCTCGGGAGTAGGCGCGCTCCCAGGCGAAGCGCCACTGTTCCGGCTCGCTGAAGGTGCCGGTCTGCCGGATCCCGTCGGCGATTTTCGCGAACAGTGGCTGGTATGCGTCCACGGCCGATCCTCTCAGCAGGCCGGGGTTGAACGGGGAATCGGGGACGACCCGTTGGAGGGCTTCGGCGAGGGCGTCGATCACCTCGGCCGGGAGCTGGGGGACGTGGTGGAAGGGCGCGAGCCGGCCGCCGGGCCGGAGCACCTGGGCCGCCTTGGCCGCTCCGACGACGGGGTCCACCCAGTGCCAGGCGGTGCCGGCGATGACCGCGTCGAACTGCCGTCCGGCCGGCTGCCAGTCCTCGAACCTGGCGACCTCGACCTCGACACGGCTGCGTCGCGCAAAGGCGGCCATCCGCTCGTCGGGCTCGACACCGAGCACCGTGCAGCCGGCCGCCTGGAACTGCCGGGCCTCGATGCCGGTCCCGGCTCCGACGTCGAGGACGTGCCGACCGGGGCTTGCCGCGACGATCCTGTCCACCAGGGCCTGGGGATACGGCGGTCGGGCGCGGTCGTAGCGTTCGGCGTCCACGCCGAACGACTCGGCCGTCTGCCGGTGGCGGTGGGGCTCGGGCCCGGACTGGTCCGGCTGTCCCTGCGATAAAGTGGGCATGCGCCCACACTAATGGGCGGTTGCCCACTTGTTAAGGCGGGGGCGGTGCGGAAAGGAAGACAATGCCGACAGGGGTACACATCCACAACGTGCGCGGCCAGTTGTTCGAAGCCGCCGAGCGCGTCCTGCTCCGGGACGGGCCCGACGCGTTGACCAGCCGGGCGGTCACGGAGGAGGCGAACTGTGCCAAGGGCGTGCTGCACCGGCACTTCACCGACTTCGACGCCTTCCTGGCGGAGCTGGTCCTCGACCGCGTCCGCGACATCGAGGACCGAACCACGACTCTGCGCGCGGCCGCCGGCACCGGGAGCGTGGTGGACAACCTCGCCGACGCGCTGCAGGACCTGTTCGGGCCGGTCACGGTGGCAATCGTCGCACTCATCACCTTCCGCGACGGCCTCCGCACCCGGCTGCGCGAGGCCGGCCTGACCGGCATCCCACTGGCCGCGCAGGGCACCGCCATGATCGCTGCCTATCTCACCGCCGAGCGGGAGTCGGGGCGTCTGGCCGGCGATGCCGACATCGACACACTCGCCCCCACCCTCGTCGGGGCCGGGCACCTGCTGTTCGCCGACCGGGCGAGCGCCCCGCCGCAGACCGCCGCCGTCCGCAAGATGGTGACCACCGTCATCGCCGGCGCCTTGCGACCACCCCAGCAGTGACCTGAGCGCCTCGGCCGCACGCCGCCCCGCCCGCCCCTGCCCGGGTCTGGTAGACCTCCACGGCGAGTTCTCCGCAGGCCAAGCGCCAGATACCTGGGGAGACCCACTGAGCAGGTACGGCTTCGACCCGAGCAAGGGGTGGCCGTTTTCCAGGCTCTGGCTGCACTTCCGTGAACGATCTTGAAGACTAGATGATCAATTCCAAGGGATGCCTGCGGAGGGTGTGGGGTGGGCGGCGGCCGAAGTCACCGCGAGACGGTCAGGCGGCGGGCTGCCGGCCCTGGTTGTCGAGGTGGCAGCGGGCGGTCAGGCGTCGGGGTCGACTTCGGGGTGCGTGAACCGCACGGGCTTGCCCAGCGACCGGGCGTAGGCGATTTCGGCTCGGGTGCTGTCTCCGATGTAGTCGCCGACTACGAGCACCTCATCAGCGAGCCGGATCTTCGCCCGGTGCAGATCGTCGAGTCGAACCTTCAGCGCCTCGGCCTCCACAGGATCGGACCAAAGTTCGTGCGGCGACTTCATGTCACAGCCCGGTTTGACGACAATCTTTCCGGCTTTGGTCTCCCGCAGATCGGCCTCGTTCATCTCGGTCATGAAGCGGGTGGAGCCGCAGATCACGACGATACGCGGGAGGCTCAACAGCTTCTTCGCGTCGGCGAGCTTCTCCTCGGGGGTGAGCAGTTGCGGGTATGACACCGGTTCCTCCTGGTGGTGTGGTCCAAGGGGTGCCTGCGGAGACGAGAACGAGGGTGCCCAAGGTCGTTTTGTGACGTTGGAGACGGCCCGTGGCGAGAACCCTCGACTTCGACGCAGTCTGGCCCAGTACGAACCGGACTGAGTGAGAAGCTGCTTCTGAGCCCTGCATGACAGGCAGGTGGAGCCTGCTTCGTCGGCCGGTGTTATGTCACCTCGGCGGCCTTGGCCGACTCGGCCACGTCGAGTGCGGAACGTACGAATGCGGCTACTGCTTGGGAGCGGCAGGTGGGGGGCCAGGCTACGACGACGGTGCTGGGGCTGATGTCGGAAACCGGCACGTAGGTCAGGCCGGGGTGGGCCGCGGAGTCGGCGTATGAGGCGGGAAGGAAGGCCACGCCCTGGCCGAGCACGACCGCGTCGAGCATCTGGTCCATGTTCTCCACCCTCGGGCCAGGGGGTGCGTGCACCGCGTGAGCGGTCCACGTGTCGGTGGCCGCGTTGTAGGCGGCCTGCTCCGCCGTGGCGCCGGGCCAGTGAGGGACCGGTTCGTCGTCCAGGTCGATCCGGCGCAGTCGCTCGCGCCGGGCCAGGCGGTGGCCGGCCGGGAGTACGGCCATGCGTGGTTCGGTGAGCAGGACTTCGCTGTCCAGCAGGGGATCGAACAGGGGGCCGCGCAGCAGGGCGACGTCGGCGCGGCCGTCGAGCAGCATCGCGGTCGGCTCGCCCCAGCCTCCGATGGAGATCGCGGCGGGCGGCCAGGTGCCCTCGCTGTCGTAGCGGGTGACGATGTCGCGTACCAGGGCCGGTGCGCTACCGGTCTTGATCACGACGGCCAGCTGTGGGCGCTCCGTGCCGGCTCGGGCGGCCCGGCGGCCGGCGGCGGTGACTGCGGCGATGGCCGGGCGCGCCTGGTCCAGCAGTACGCGGCCGGCAGCGGTGAGGGCCGGGGGGCGGGCACTGCGGTCGAGCAGCCGTACGCCCAGTTTGGTCTCGATGGCCTGGATGGCGCGGGAGAGCGGCGGCTGGGCGATGCCAAGGCGGTCGGCGGCGCGGGTGAAGTTCAGTTCCTCGGCGACCGCGACGAAGTAGCGCAGGTCCCGCAGGTCCAGGTCTTCCATACCTTCAGGGTATACCCGCAGACCGGGCGGGTCTTTCCCTTCCGGGGAGGGGCTGGGGTCCACTGGGCGCATGAGCGAGAGCAAGATCAGCCTGGTGACCGGGGCCACCGGGCACGTGGGTTTCACCCTGGTGCAGTACCTGCTGGCGCAGGGGGAAACGGTCCGGGCAGGGGTTCGGGACACCGGCGCCCGGTCGGACCGGCTGCGCGCGCTGGATGTCGAACTGGTGCGGGCCGAGCTTATGGACCGCGCCTCGCTGGTGGCGGCCATGCGGGGGGTCGACATCGTCTACTCGGTCGCCGCCGCTTTCCGTGTCTGGGCCAAAGATCCGGAGAACGAGATCGTGCGTGTCAACCTCGACGGAACGCGCCATCTCGTCGAGGCGGCCCTCGAAGCCGGCGTCCACAGAATCGTCTATGTCAGTTCGATGACTACGGTCGACGCCAGCGTGCGACCGTTCAGCGCCGACACCTGGAACCCGCTGAACATCAACCCCTACGAATACTCCAAGACCCAGGCCGAGAAACTGGCCCGGCAGCTGGTCGACGGCACGGACATCGAGTTCGTCTCGGTGCTGCCGTCGGCGATCACCGGTCCCGGGTTCTCCACGCCCACTGGAAGCGTGGAGCTGTTCACCACGATCCTGGCCGGGAAGTTCACCGTCGACCCCGGCCTCCACCTGCTGCTGATCGACGCCCGCGACGTGGCCAAGGCTTGTCATCTGGCGGCCACCCGGGGCCGCGACATGGGCCGCTACCTGGTCAGCAACACCACGCCCGTCTCCACCACCGAGATGGTCAAGACCGCCCAGCAGATGTTTCCCGAGCTGGGCCTGAAGACCCCGCGGACCCTGTCCCCGGCCGTCCTCAAACCGATGGCTCGGGCCGCCACCTGGGTCTCGCGGCTGACCCGCCGCCCGCCCCTGATGCGCCCGGAGATCATCCAGATCTACGCAGGAGCCCCGCACCTGCGCGCCGACACCGCATCCACCACCCGCGATCTGGGGCTGCAGCCGATCGACAACGAGCAGACCGTCCGCGACAGCTTCCGCTGGGCCAAGGACCACTTCTGACCCAGCCAGCCCGCGCTCCTCATTCACGCACCCCTGCCCCAGAAAAGGAAACCGACACGACTGGACCGCATCTGGGCTGATGGGGCTCGTTGAAAACGGTTCTGGCAGCGATTCTCGTGAATGCCTAGGCCAGTGCCGTGTCAGGATGCGAGCTCGCAAGAGCGCGAAGGACGCGCGACCGTACATGCTTCTCTTGAGGAGCTTGACTCTGCAGACATGTCCTTCGACTACGCCCGAGCTGTAGGCGAGGGTGAGTCCGGCGGTGACGGCGTCGAGGTCCTGACGGAGAAAGCTGTCAAAGGACCGGATCGACGGCTGACCGCATTGTTCGCCTTGGCGGATCCACTCGGTGAGCAGATGGCCGCGGCGGTTTCGGACGAGTTCGGTGAAGGCACGGGCGATGTTGCACGCTTCGGTGATGTCCGGGCAGGCCAGCCGGACGCGTTCCAGCTCAGCGGCTTGACGAGGTGAGAGCTTTTCGGGTGGTCGCATGGTCCATCCGCTGATGGTGCGTGGGCTCGGGACCGGTGCGGGGGCAGGGACGGCGGTGCCGTCGCGCAGTGTTCGCACGTAGCGGGAGAGCGTCGAGTAGTCGCCGGAGAAGCTGCGTTCGCAGATCTGGTCGTACAACTCTTTGGCGTTGGTGTGGCCGTCGGCGAACTGGGCCTGGAGGTAGGGCTTGAAGCGGTCGAGGGGCACGTTCCGTCGGTCGCGGGCCTAGGCGAGCAGAACGTCGAAGTCGGTGTCGCGGTAGCGGCGGACGGTCTTGCGGTCGAGTCCGAGACGTCGAGCGATCTCACTGATCGGGTAGCCGGTCTCGACCATGCTGGTGATCACCTCGTGCCGGCGTCGGACCCGGTCCACGATCAGCGTGGTCGGCACGAGCTCCAAGGTGAGCTGCCGCGGGTGGGTCTGCCGTTGTTGTTCAGCGTATTTCCGCAGGCAGGCGCGGTTTTCGTGGCAGACCCGTTCGACGGCGAGAGACAGGTTGCGCAGCAGGTGCCAGCGATCAGCCACCTCAGTGGCGCCAGGGGCGGCCTCCTTGACGGCACGGGTGTAGGCGCTGGCCCGGTCCTGGCACACGACCTCGGCACCGGCATGGTCACGGAGCCAGGCGGCCAGCGTCTCGGAACTCCGGTCTGGCAGGACGTCGACGAGCGGATGGGTTTCGACATTGACGAGGATCGTTCCGTAACGACGGCCGCGGCGGAAGACGAACTCGTCCACGCCGAGCACGCGTGGGGCCCGGTCGGGCACGGCCGGAGCATACAGATGCCCGAGGAGTCGCATCCGGCCTGGAACCGAGAGTTTCCGGCACAGCCGTGCCCCAGGCCGTCCACCCAGCTCGGCCGCCACGGAACGAAGCACGAAGCACAGGCTTGAGCTGGCCCTCTGGTAGGGCTCGCTCACACCGTCGGTCTGCTCAACGAAGGTCCTGCGTGGGCAGGTTGGAGTATCGCAGAAGAACCGGCGGACGGTCAGCCGAACCAGCACCGGCCTGCCAGCGACGGGACAGTCGTCCAGCTGACGACCGTAGCGGCTGTGGACCCGGTGGGATGCGACACCGCAGTCCGGACACGTTCTCGATGAGCATGTGCTGGACAGGCGGACCAGTGTCCCGTCCACGAGCTCCATCACACACTCCACCTGCACATTACGAATCCCGGGAAAGAACACGCCCTCGGCCGATAAGCAGACCAAACGCGGCGACAGCCTGCGGGCCATCGCCCGAGAGCTCCGCCTCAGCCGCGGCACCGTCCTGCGCTTCGCCCGGGCCGCCGATGTCGAGCAGCTTCTCGTCGCAGCGACCCACCGACCGAGCATGATCGACGACTACCGCCTCTACCTGCATCACCGCTGGATGGAGGGCTGCTCCAACGCTGCCGCACTCACCCGGGAGATCCAGCAGCTGGGCTACCGCGGAGACGTCAACACCGTCCGCCGCCACCTGCGGCCCTATCGCACCGGGACGATCCCGACCGATGCCCCGCTGCCCCATCTGACCGTCCGCAGGGTCACCGACTGGATCATGCGCAGGCCCGAGCAACTCACCGAGACCGAGCGCAAGTGCCTCGACGAGCTGTGCGAACGCAGCCCTACCCTGGCCACGACCACCCAGTACGCCCGCCGCCTGGCCTCGATGGTGCGCGAACGCCGCAGCGAACACCTGGCACCCGACGTCTGGCTCGCCGATGTCCGCCTCGACGGACAACGAGAACTCCGCACCCTGGCCGCGGCATACGGCGCGACCGAGCAGCCGTACTCGCCGCCCTGACCACCACCTTCACCTCGGGAGCGGTCGAGGGCAACGTCACCAGGATCAAACTGCTGAAGAGACAGATGTACGGCCGGGCCAACTTCGACCTCCTGCGACGCCGAATCCTCCTGTCACCTTGATCAAACAGCCACCACCCCCAAATCAGCGACAGAGCCCCACAAGTGGGCCAGAGCCGCTTCCCGCCGACACAACCAGCGGCGGCTTTCCGCTGCTGTCCCGTGTGGTCCGGGAGCTGGAACGCCGGCCCGGTGTGGTGCTGCTGAGGCGCACCACGTGCCGGTGTGGAGAGGCGCCGGACCGGCTGATCGGGGCGGGCGCCCCGGATGTGCCGTCGACGACGCCAGGGTCCGTGAACCCGACGCCCTCAGCGGCGACGCCGAGGACTTCCACCGCGCTGTCGTACCTCCGTTCCGCCTTCGGGCGGCTGCGTGACCGAGGCGCCGAGGTACTTGACGGCGAGCAGGGCGATCGCAAGGTCGGTATGTCCTGCTCGGGTCGAGTGCCCCCATGATCTCCTCCGCCTTGCGGATGCGGTAGTGCACGGTGTTCTTGTGCAGGGTCTCATTGCTCGCCGTGGCGGTGTAATTGCAGCCGGTTGCCAGGAAGTCGCGCAGAGTCTCTCGCAACAGTGCGCACTGCTCGTCGTCGACGGCCAGCGGCCCGAGGACTCTCCCCACCCAGGTGCGCAGATCCGGGAGGTTGTCGCACATCAACGCGATCGGAGCGACCTGAGCGTACGCGGTGAGCCGACGGCCGGGACTCGCCGCCGTCGCAAGCTCTTGTGCGCGTAGCGCTTCCCTGTTCGTGCTGCGGAACCCCCCGATCCCGCGCTGCACGCTTCCGGCGCACACCTGCACGGAGGGCTCGCCGCTTTCGACCAGACCGGACAATCGGTCCCAGGACGGTTCGCTGTGACAACCGAAGGGCAGCCAAGCCCAGGCCAGTCCTTCGTCCCGGGGCACGAACAGCGGTCCGGTGGGACAGCCGAGTTCTTCTGCCATTTCGTGGGTGAGCCGGTCGAGCCGGGTCAGTCCGGCTCCGGCTCCGCCGGGCGTCGGCGTCGGCATCCAGGCCACGAGCCCGAGGTGGTGCCGGCGCAGGCGGTAGCCGAGAGCGGCTTCCGTCGCGTCGAGGTCCACCTCTTTCCCGGCGAGGATGTCCCGCACGCGCGCGGCACGCATGGCGGTCCGGCCCATCAGCCAGCGTTCCCGCTCCCGGTAGTACACGTCGGTGACATGCTCCGTGATCCTGTCGATGTAACCGAAGCTCACTTTCAGCATGCGCCGGTTGGTGGCGGCGGAGACAACGTCGTCGGCGCCCCGGAGGGAAAGTTCGTCCAGGCACCATTGCAGGAAACGCCAGTGCCCGAGTCTGTAGGCCCGGATCAATGCACTGACAGGGATATCCCGCTGAGCCAGTCTTCTGGCGTGCTCATTGGCCGCAGCGAGCCCCTCAAGATTTTCCAGGGGGATGTCGTTCTCGAAGATGTGCAGCAAAGTGGCAACATTTTCCTTGACGCTCGCCAGCAAGATTCTTTCGACGGCGGCTTCTCCCCTGACCTGCGGGATTTCAATGAGCAAGTGTTCCCATACGTCGTGGGAGATCTCCGCGAGGTTCGACTCTACGTGTGCCGCACTCACGGACAGTTCCCGTGCAGGCTCCGGACTCTCCACGCCCATGCTCCAAAGAGTACAAGGCGGCCGGTGTCATGCAGTCACTGGCCTGTGTCCGCCATATTTCGGCACCGTCGAGCGGTGAGTGATTTGTTTCTATGTCACAAGCGTCGACCAGAAGATGGTGCATTGTGCCCGGCGTTTTCCCTGCTTTGCACTCCTACCCTCGTTCTTGCTGTCGCGATCCGGACGGCACGGTCCCGTACCCCTCGGACGGCGAGGAGCGGCGGCCCGCGTCAGCTGAGAGCCGCCGGATCGCCAGGAGGCAACCGTCAGGAGGGCAGCTCAACCGTGGGCTGGTGTGACGATCGGCCCTGCTGTCTTTGGCCCGAGCTTTCGAAAACCACGCGATGGGAGAAAACCGGTGACCGAGACGCATCAAGGCAGTCTCTGTGAGCGACTGGACCCCCGAGAGACGCCCGACGCGGCCATCGCGATGATCGACGCCGAGGGGACGGTGGTGGGGTGGACGAGCACGGCGCAGCGGCTTGTCGGTTACCCGGCCACGGAAGTGGTCGGCCAGGCCGTTTCCAAGCTCCTGCCTCTCACCCGTCAAACGCTGCTGGACTGGGCGTCGAACGAGGAGTGCCTTGCCCGGGGTGGCTGGTCCGGCACCGCGACCGTCCGTCACCGTGAGGGCCGCGCCATCAAGGCGAGCCTGCGGTTCTCACTGCTGTGGGGGGAAGACCGGGACATCCGCTGGCTCGTCTCCGGCACCGACATCGCCTCGCTCTCCCCGGTGGCGACCACCGGATGGGTTCGGGACTCGCTTCTCACCCGTACACCGATGGGCGTCGTCGTTCACGACCAGGATCTGCGCTGTGCCTGGACCAACGACGCGATGGAGCGGCAGGACGGCATTCCTCGCGATCAGCGGCTGGGACGCCGTCTCCCGGATGCGCTGCCCGGCATCGAAGCCGAAAGGCTCGAGACGGTGATGCGACAGGTCCTGGACAGCGGCATCGCCACGGTTCACGAGTACCGGGCGTGGCCGTCGGTGGATCCGCGTCGTGAGCATGCGATCGCGGCCTCGTACTTCTGCCTGCGGGGCGCCGACGGCCGGGCCATGGGGGTGTGTTGCACGAGTGTGGACGTCACCGGCAGTCAGCGGGCTCGCGAGCGCCTGGCCATCCTCAGCGAGGCGAGCACGCGCATGGGCAACAGCCTGGACGTGATGCAGATCGGTCAGGAGCTGGCCGACCTCGCGGTGCCCCTGCTGGCCGACTACGTCAACGTCGACCTGGCCGAGTCGATCCAGTTCGGCGAGGCGCCCTTCGCCCGCATCGGCCCGATGGACAACCGCCGCCGCACCCTCCGTCGTGCGGGCATGGCCTCGATCCACCCCGGGGTCCCCGAGTCCCCGTGGGCGCGCGGTGAGCTGGTCGCCGTACCACCGAGCTCGCCCTTCACCAAGGTCCTGTCTTCCGGCCGCTCCCATCTGGAACCGGTTCTGGACGGTTCTCCCGGCACCTGGTTCGACCGGGACCCCGACCGGGCACGGACCATGCGCGACAGCGGCATGCACTCCCTGATGGTCGTCCCCATCCGCACCCGGCATGCCTCCTTGGGCACGGCGGTGTTCATCCGGACCGAGGAACCCGCGCCGTTCCAGGAGGACGACCTGCTCCTGGCCGAGGGGCTCGTCAGTCGTACGGCGCTTGCCCTGGACAACGCTCGCCGGTACGCACGGGAGCGCAGCGCGGCCCTGACCCTGCAACGCAACCTGCTCCCGCAGCGTGTGGTGCAGGGCACGGCCATCGAGACGGCCTCGCGCTATCTGCCGGCCGATGTGGACAACGGTGTCGGAGGCGACTGGTTCGACGTCATCCCGCTGTCCGGAGCCCGGACCGCGCTCGTCGTGGGCGATGTGGTGGGTCACGGCATCAACGCCGCGGCGACCATGGGCCGGCTCCGCACGGTGGTACACGCGCTGGCGGACCTCGACCTGCCCCCCGACGAGTTGCTGAGCCACCTCGACGACACGGTCCGGCGCCTCGCCGCCGAAGACGCCGACTCCCAGGACCCGACCCGTGTCACCGGTGCGACCTGCCTGTATGCCGTCTACGACCCCGTCACCCGCAAGTGCACCATGGCACGCGCCGGGCACCCCCCGCCCGCGGTCGTCGACCCCCACGGCGAGGTCACCTTCCCCGACCTGCCCACCGGAACGCCGCTCGGCGTCGGGCTGGGGGTCCCCTTCGAAGCCGTCGAACTGGAACTTCCCGAGGGGAGCCGGCTCGCCCTGTACACCGACGGCCTGATCGAGAGCCGCGACCACGACATCGACGTCGGCATGAAGCGCCTGGGCGACGCCCTGGCACATCCCGGCCGGTCGCTGGAAGGTCTCTGCTCCTCGGTGATCGAGACGGTGCCGGCCCAGTCACCGTGCGACGATGCGGCGCTGCTCGTCGCACGGACCCATGCGCTGAGCTCAAGCCAGACCACCTGCTGGGAACTGCCCGGTGACCCTGCCGTCGTCCACCGCGCCCGCACCTTGGTCACCCGACGACTGGCCCAGTGGGGACTGGAACGTCTGGAGGCATCCACCCAGCTGATCATCAGCGAACTGGTCACCAACGCCGTCCGCCACGCCACCGGCCCGATCCGCTTGCGCCTGATCCGACACCAGGCCCTGACCTGCGAAGTCTCCGACACCAGCGACACCCTCCCCCGGCTGCGCCACGCGGGCACGAGCGACGAAGGCGGCCGCGGTCTCTACATCGTCGCGCAGCTCTGCCGCCGCCACGGAGCCAGGTGCCTGACAAGCGGCGGGAAGACCGTGTGGGCCGAGCAGGAACTCGACCCCGGCATTTGAGACGGGAAGCGTGACGAAGAAGGCCGGATCGGCGGCAAAAGTGACGGCGACGACCAGGAGCAGAATGACCCGGTCGAGACCTGTTCACGGCCGGCCGTCCACCGTTGCGAGTTCCCTGCCGCCGTCAGCCAACGCGGCGGTCAGACATGTCCTTCATCGAGACATCGCGGCATGATGCGCGAAAATGACTGAAGAGACTGTTCTGTCATGTGCCAGGGAGTCACAGATGGACGCCTCGGACGAACTCCTTCGACGGGCTGAACCGGCGGCTCTCGTGACGCTGGACGGTGCGATCCGCAGCCTCAACTCTGCGATGGCCACAGCGCTGGGCAGGTCTGCGGAGCAGTGCCTGGGACGCGCCTTCGGTGATCTGTGGCCGGCAAGCCAGCGGATCTCGGCCGAGAGTCTCATGATGGCCGCCGCCAAGACGAAGACGGTCGCGATGCGGGTGCTGGACTTCCCCGGGCGAGGCGGAGCACCCGTCGCCTGCTTGATCGAGGCGCAGTCGGTCAAGGATCCCACCGGTGACGGGCAGCTGGTGTGGGTGCACGCACTGGATGCGCGAAACGACCTGGCCAGCCTGGTGATCCCGTTCCGGCTGGCCACCTCGGCCGCCCGCCTCGGCCTGTGGATGTATTCACCCGATGACCACCGGCTGGAGTGGCTCGGGGGCGCACCCGCCCTGGTGGCGCTCTTTCCGGATCCCACCATGTCGCTTTCCACCGTGATCTCGGCAGTCCACCCTGACGACCGGGAGGCCTTGCGGCAGCTCCTGCGCTCGGCCTCCACCCAGCAGTCCTCCTGGGTGAGGTTGCGATACCTTCCCCAGCACGAGGACTGGCACCAACTGGCCGCGAAGACCCGTCGGATCCAGTTGGGATTCGGCGGCCCCGAGCGGATCTTCGGAATGCTCCGCGACGACACCAGGCAGGAGAAGCGCAAGGAGGAGGCGCAGGCCGCACTGGCTGCCGAGCGACAGCGGGCCAAGGACATCGCCGACTTCTCCTCCGCCTTGATCACCGCAGCCACGGAGCAGGAGCTGCAGCAGGTCGCCCTGACCCGGCTCGCCGCGACCTTCGGTGCCAGTGGCGCCCTGCTCGCGCTCGTCGACGAAGGCCGCCTGCGCGTCTCCACCGATGCCGGGATAGCCATGTGGGAGGTCGACGTCCTGCACGGCATGTCCCTGGACCATCCGAGTGCCCTGCCCGAGTCGATCCGCACCGGCAAGCCGCAGCTCATCCTCGACCAGAAGGACTACCTCCATCGCTGGCCACACGGGGCCGTGTTTCCGCGGCTCCACCTACTCGGCTCCGACTACGTCACCTTGATCACCCCCCTCAGCGAGGCAGGCAATCAACCGCTCGGGGCGTGGCTGGTGACCTACGGCAGCGGATACCGGCCGTCCTTGGACGAGCGGACCCTGATGGGTACGCTGGCCGACCTGGCGGGCCAGGCACTGAGGCGCATCAGGTTGCAGCAGGCGCGAGTCGAGCTGGCCACGGCGTTGCAGAAGACCCTGCTCCCCGCGCTGCCCGAGCACCTCGCGGGCCTGGAGGTCGCCGCCCGCTACCGGCCGAGCCGGGACGGGCTGGACATCGGCGGAGACTGGTACGACGTTTTCGTGATGCCCGACGGCACGGTCGCCCTGGAGATCGGCGACGCCCAGGGACACGACGTGGACGCCGCCGCGGCCATGGGACAGGTACGTGCTTCCATGCGCGCGATCGCCGACCACGAACCGGATCCCGCAACCGTTCTGACGCGTACCAACGAGTTGCTCGTCACGATGAACGCGGCACGGTTCGCCAGCTGCACCATGCTGCACATCGACCCGCGCGACGGACGCGTCACCGGCGCCAGCGCCGGCCACGTGCCGTTGCTGTGTGCGCGCAAGGACGGCAGCCACAGTATCCGCGAGCTGCCGGGCGGGCCGGTCCTCGGAGTCGTGCCCGGCACCGACTACCGCGAGGAGACCTTCACCCTGGACAAGGACAGCGCCCTGGTCATGGTCACCGACGGAGTGGTCGAAGGACCGGGTCTCACATTGGAGGACGGACTGGACCGAGCCGGAACACTGGCCGGCGCGGCCCTCCACGACGGACTGAACACCGAGGACACCGCCGACCGCATCCTCGACTCGGCGGTCGCGGTGGACCACCTCGACGACGTGGCCGTGCTCGTCATCCGGCGCACGTGACCGCGTCGGGCCGCGCTGATCCATCAGCATTCCGGCGACGACCGACAGCAGACGCGGACGACGCTCATGGCGTACCCGCGCCGACACCGGTTCGGGGCCCCGCGCCGCGCGTAGCGGTGCGGGGCCTGCTCAGGCGGCCTGGCCGACTTCCGCGTCCTGGAGACGCTCGGCCTTCGGGACCAGGGCGACGCACAGTCCACCGAGGGCACAGCAGCCGACGACCAGCCACATCCCGTTGGTGAAACCCTTGTCGAGGTAGAACTGAGTGCCCTTCAGGACCATTCCGTGCTGTGCCATCACCACGTAGGCCACCTGGGAGACGATGATCTGCGCCACCCCCTGAGCGAGGTTCTGCGCGCCGTTGGCCAGAGCCTGCTCCTCCGGGCTGACCACTTCGATGACCATGATCGGTACGACGGCGACGACGATGCCGGTGCCGAGTCCCGCGACCACGCCCCAGGAGATGATCTGGGCGGCGGTGTGGTGGTACTGCGTGCCGATGCCGTAGCCGAGGACGGCCAGCGCTGCCCCGATGGCCAGCAGGATCCGGCTGTCCGAGCGGCGGGCGAGCATGCCCGTCCCCACGGCACCCACGATGATCATGACGCTGATGGGGCTGGTGACGATGGCGTTGTGCGTTCCGGACCAGCCCAGGCCGTCGGAGACGTGGGGGATCTTCGGCATCAGCACCAGCAGCTGGATCACCACACCGACGGCGCTGAGCGAACCGGCCGCCACGGAGGTGGCGAGCAGCGCCGTCCACACGGTGCGGCGCCGCGTCATGGCCAGCGGGAACAGCGGCTCGGCGACCCGGCGTTCGACGAGCAGGAAGGCGATCAGCGCGACCACCGCACCCACGACGAATCCGATGAACCTGCCGCTGCCCCAGCCCCAGTCCGCCCCCTCGCCCACGGCGTAGACGATGAGGGTGACGCCGCCGCCGAGGAGGATTCCGCCGGCCCAGTCCATCCGGCCGCCGCGCTCGCGGACGGGGCTCTCCGGGACGAGGAACGTCACCAGGAGCAGGCTCACGGCCGTGCTGATCGCCATGAACCAGAGAACGCCGCGGAAACCGTGGTTGTCGAGCAGCCAGCCCGACAGGAAGGGGCCCCCGAAGGCGACGAGACCCACACCGCCGGCCATGATCCCGTTGGCCAGCCCGACCCAGCGGCGCGGGAAGACGTCACGGGTGATGGCGTAGCAGATCGGAGTGGCCGCCACGTAGACGCCCGCGATGCCGCGCCCGATCAGCAGCGTGCGGTAGTCGGTGGCGACGGCGGCGACCAGGTCTCCGACGAGGCCCAGCGCGGTGGCGACGACCAGCGCACGCTTCTTGCCGAACAGCGCCGCTCCCTTGACCACGAAGGGGAGGAAGAAGGTCCCGCTCAGCAGGGTCATCAGGGTGAACCAGGCGATCTGGGTGGTCTGGAAGTGGATCGCGACCGCGGCCTGGGTGACGCCCGACAGCGCGGCCACGAGGGACACCAGCTGCACGGCCCACAAAAGGGCGACGACGATGAGCACGTTGTGCGGGTTCGAGCGGGATCTCTCCGACGTCTCGGGTGGTGTGATCTGTGTCTGGGACATGGAAGGGCCTTCCGTGGGTGAGCGGAGGTCCAGGGAGCGGCTTTGTTCCGGGCGGCCGGAGGGACGCCGGGAGCAGGATCGACCCCTGTGGATGGTGCCGTTCCGAGTGACCGCGGCCTGGAAAGACGGGAGCGGCTCGGCTAGGGCGTTCGGTTTGCCGTGTCAGGCCGGACTGGCGGAGGGAACCGGCCGGTCGGGGCCGACGCAGGCTCGTCGGCTCTTGTCGCCGCCCTGACCGACCGCGTCGGTCGATGCCGTGGTATCGGAACGGCGGCGAGGAAGGGCTGTGGTGCGGGATCTGGGGCGCGGTGTGCCGGGCCGTTCAGTGTCCGCGTTGCGTTGTACAGCCCTGGGTGGGGGATCGCTCGGAGCGAGTGTTGCGGCGAGTCCGGGGTGGGCGGCCCGGGTGCGGGCTCGAGTGTGTGCGGCCGGCGCCCCGTGGGGGAGGACGACCGGCGACACCGCTGCTCGCATGATCCTCATTGAACATACGGGTCTCTCCTGACCAGCGATGTGGCTGCCCGTAAAATAGACCCAACGGTCGGTACAATCAATGGTTTGGTCAGGAAAAGCCGCTGGGGCGGTGGAGGCGCGGGTCGGTTGCGGAACCGCGCCCGCTACCAGGCCGTCCAGCCCCCGTCGACCGTGACCGTGGAGCCGGTCATGAAGCGGGACGCGTCCGAGGCGAGGAAGACCGCGGCGCCGCCCAGCTCGTCGGCTTCGCCGACCCGGCCCAGGGGAGTTCCGCGGACGATCCGTTCGCCCCAGCGGCTGTCGAGCAGGCCGGAGCTGAGATCGGTGCGGAAGTAGCCGGGCGCGAGGGTGTTGACACGCACCCCGTGTTCGGCCCACTCGACGGCGAGCGCCTTGGTGAGCGCCTCGACGCCGCCCTTGCTCGCGGCGTACGCGGCGATCCGCTCGAAACCGGTGCCGGCGTGCACCGAGGAGACGTTGACGATCGACCCGGAGCCCTGGTCCAGCATCACCTTCCCGGCCTCGCGGCAGCAGTAGAAGGTGCCCGCCAGGTTCACGTCGAGGACCTGCTGCCAGTCCTCGTCGGTGACGTACTCGCTGCGGGTGAAGTGCGGACTGATGCCCGCGCAGTTGACCACGGCGTCGAGGCGGCCGGCCCACTCGATGACGCGGCCGACCGCCGTCCGTACGGCGGCCGAGTCGGAGACGGAGGCGGGCACGGCCAGCACCTTGCCGCCGTGGGCCGACAGTTCGCCGGAGAGCTGCTCCAGATCGGCGGCCGTACGTGCCGTCACGGCCAGGGTGGCCCCCGCCTGGTGGAGAGCCACCGCCATGGCGCGACCGAGGCCCTTCCCGGCACCGGTGACCCATACGGTCTTGCCGTCCAGGCGCAGTCGGGTGTTCACGTCGGTCATGCCTGCTCCTCCACGGGGATGTCGCGCAGGGTCCGCTTGAGGACTTTGCCGGAGGGGGTACGGGGGAGCGCGTCGACGACGTCGAAGCGGGTGGGCACCTTGAACTTGGCCAGGCGTGCCCGGCAGAACTCGCCCAGTTCCTCCGATCCGGCCGCGGCACCGGGCCGGAAGACGACGAAGGCGCGGGGGACTTCACCCCAGCGGGGGTGCGTCAGGCCGACCACGGCGGCTTCCAGGACGGCGGGGTGCTCGTACAGCACCCGCTCGACCTCGGGCGTGGCGATGTTCTCCCCGCCGGAGACGATCATGTCCTTCTTCCTGTCGTCTATATAGAGGAAGCCGTCCTCGTCGACGTGCCCGATGTCCCCCGTGTGGAACCAGCCGTCCTTCAGGGCGGCGGCGGTGGCCCGCTCGTCGCGCCAGTAGCCGGCGAAGACCTTCGGGCCGCGCAGGGTGATCTCGCCGAGCTCGCCCGTGGGGGCTTCCTCGCCGGAGTCGCCGACGATGCGGATCCGGGTGTGCGGCACGGGGCGGCCGACGGATCCGAGCTTCGTCAGGGAGTGCTCACGGTCGAGGAAGGTGTCACCGGAGACGGTCTCGGTCAGGCCGTAGGCGTCGGCGAACCAGGCGTTGGGGAACGCGGTCATGATCCGGCGCAACACCGGCTCGGGGGTCTTCTCGCCACCGCCCAGGACGAAACGCACGGACGCGGTGTCGTACGTCTCGCGGTCCGGGACCTCCAGGACGGCGTTGACCATGGCCGGCGCCAGCCAGACGTTGGTGACCTTGTGATCCTGGATCGCGCGCAGCACTCCCTCCGGGTCGAACCTGCGTTGCAGGACGACCGAGCCGCCCGCGTACAGCACTCCGAGGGCGGGCATGTCCAGCCCTCCGACGTGGTAGAGCGGGCCGCAGACCAGTGTGGTGTCCGCCGCGGTCAGCCCGAAGTGCACGATGTGGGCGAGGTTCTTGGCCTGCACGTTCCCGAAGGTGATGCACACGCCTTTGGGCCGTGAGGTGGTGCCGGAGGTGTACATCAGACGTTGCAGATCGCCCGGGACCACGTCCACCGGTTCCACCCGGGCGCCCTTGTGGCGGGCCAGCAGCTCCTCGTAACCCGTCCACGGGGGTGCGGTGGGATCGGCGTCGAGCTGGATGCGGTGCTCCAGGTGACCGAGCCCCGGGGCGATCCGTACCACGGCCGGGACGAACTCCGGCTCGGTCACGATCACCTTGGCACGGGCGTGGTCGAGGATGTACTGCCATTCGTCTTCGGACAGCCGGTAGTTCAGCGGCAGGAAAACCGCCCCGATCCGGTTGACGGCGTACACCAGCTCAAGGAACTCCGGCCGGTTGTACAGCAGCAGCCCCACGATGTCGCCCCGGCCCACGCCGAGTTCGGACAGGCCCGCGGCCAGCTGGTTGACCCGTTCGTGCAGCTCGCGCACGGTCAGGTGCCGTTCGTCCTGTACGACGGTCACGGCGTCGGGCCGCTGGGCCAAGTGGTAGTCGAGGATGCTCGCGAAATTGTGCACGGCGACTCTCTCGTTCGGCGACCGGCATTGTCCCGACCGGTCGGTTGCCCACTACAAAGTTTTCGTGTACTCATTGGTCTATAAAACCGTAGCCGCACTTTACGGCGCTCCGCAGCCACCGACAACCGCCGTGCGGAGCGATTTCCCGCCGAGGAGGAGGGTCTCTGTGCCACGCATTCGATGGGAGGCCGACGGACCGGTCGTGCTCCTCCGGCTGACAAACCCACCGATGAACGCGTTCGACTCGGAGCAGCGGCGTGAGCTGGCGGCCGCGGTGCGCGAGCTGGCCGACTCCCGCGACGTCCGGGCCGTGGTGCTCTACGGCGGTGAGCGGCTGTTCGCGGCCGGTGCCGACATCCAGGCGCTGGCGGCGATGGGACCCGAGGAGATACGGAGCTGGAACCGGGCCCTGCAACGGACCTTCGACGAGGTGGCCCGGCTGCCGATGCCGGTCGTCGCGGGGATCACCGGCTACGCGCTCGGCGGCGGCCTCGAACTGGCGCTGTGCGCCGACTACCGCGTGGCGGCCCGGGACGCCCTGCTCGGTCAGCCGGAGGTGCAGCTCGGCATCATGCCGGGCTCCGGCGGCACCCAGCGACTGGCGCGTCTGCTCGGCCCGGCACGGGCGAAGAACCTGCTGATGACCGGCCGCCGGGTGGGTGCCGAGGAGGCGCTGCGGATCGGCCTGGTGGACGAGGTGGTCCCGGCCGACGAGGTGCTCGCCGCCGCCCTCGGCTACGCGAAGCGGCTCGCCGAGGGTCCCGCCGCGGCTCTGGAAGCGATCAAGGAGGCGGTGGACCACGGCGCCGACGCCGGTGTGTCCACCGGACTCGCCCTGGAGCGGTCCCTGTTCACGGGGGTCTTCGGTACCGCCGACGCGGCCACCGGACTCCGCTCCTTCCTCGAACACGGCCCGGGAAAGGCGACGTTCGCAGGCCCCGGGCCGGACCGCGGCGAGACGGACCACGACGACACGGAGGGACGTAGGGCGTGAAGGCACTGCGCTGGCACGGTGCACGGGACCTGCGGCTGGACGAGGTACCCGACCCACCGCAACCCGGACCGCACGAAGCGGTCGTGGAGGTCTCCTGGTGCGGTGTGTGCGGCACCGATCTGCATGAGTTCCTCGAAGGCCCGCACATGATCCGCACGGGTCCGCACCCCCTCACCGGAGCGGAGCCGCCCCTGGCCCTGGGGCACGAGTTCAGCGGAACCGTCCTCGCGCTGGGCTCCGAGGTGCCCGGCATCGAGGTCGGCGACCGGGTGACCGCCGATCCCGTCTGGCGATGCGGTGTGTGCTACTGGTGCCTGCGCGGCGAGTACCACATCTGTCCCAGGAGCGGCTCCGTGGGACTCGCCTCCGCCGGCGCGTTCGCCGAACGCGTCACCGTGCCCCTCGCCGGGCTGGTGCGGCTGCCCGACAACGTCACCGACGAGATGGCCGCGCTCGCCGAACCCCTGGCGGTCGGACTGCACGCGGTGACCCGGGCCGGAGTACGACCGGGGGACAACGTGCTGGTGGTCGGCGGCGGTCCGATCGGCTTCGCGGTCGTGCTCGCCGCGCGTCTCGCGGGAGCGGCCGGACTGTATGTGAGCGAGCCGCTGAACGAGCGCAGGGAAAGGCTCCTGGAGATCGGTGTCACGGAGGCGTTCGACCCGGGCGAGACGGACGTACGCCGCGAGGTGTTCCTGCGCACCGGCCGTATCGGCCCGGACGCGGTGATCGACGCCACGGGTGTGGCGGCGCTCGCGGGGCAGGCGGTCGCCACCGTCCGGCGCGGCGGCCGGGTCGTCCTCGCGGGGGTCGGGCACGGCAACGTCGAGATCGACATGGGCCAGTTGGTCTTCTACGAGCGGGCCGTGCTGGGAACCCTCGGCTACAACTTCGACATCCCCCGCGTCATCGACCTGATGAGCACCGGGCGCCTGGACGCCTCACCCCTGCTCACCGGTCGGTTCCCGCTGGCACAGGGCATCGGGGTCTTCGGCGACCTGACTGCGGACCGGGCCCGGCATCTCAAGGTTCTGCTGACTCCCAAGGGGCTGTGACATGGATTTCGACCTGCCGGAAGAGACACGCGCGCTGCAGGAGATGGTCCGCGAGTTCGCGGCCCGTGAGATCACCCCGCACGCCGCCGAGTGGTCCGAGAACGAGGAGTTCCCGACCCACATCTTCACCAAACTGGGCGAACTCGGGCTGATGGGCATGCTGGTGCCCGAGGAGTACGACGGCGCCGGCTCGGACCTGGTCTCCTATGTGGCGGTGATGGAGGAACTGGGTGCCGCAGACCAGTCCGTCGCCTCCTCCTGGAACGCGCACTCCACGATCGCCACGCTGCCGCTGCTCGCCTACGGCACTCAGGAGCAGAAGCACCGCTGGCTGGCTCCGCTGGCCCGCGGCGAGGCCATCGGGGCGTTCGGCCTGACCGAGCCCGGGGCCGGCTCCGACGCGGCCGGCATCGCCACCACCGCCCGCCGCGCGGACGGCGGCTGGGTGATCAACGGCACCAAGATGTTCATCACCAACGCCGGTACGGACATCAGCCAGGGCGTGACCCTGCTCGCGGTGACCGGACGCGACGACGGGGGACGCAAACGGTTCGCGACCTTCTACGTGCCGACGGACACGCCCGGCTACACCGTCGGCCGCAAGCTGAAGAAGCTCGGCTGGCACGCCATGGACACCCGGGAACTCGTCTTCACCGACTGCTTCATCCCCGAGGACCATCTCATCGGCGAGGAAGGCGGGGGACTGCGCCAGTTCCTGTCCGTCCTGGACAAGGGCCGTATCAGTGTGGCGGCGCTGGGCATGTCACTGGCGAAGGCGGCGCTGGCGCTCGCGGTCCAGCACGCCAAGGAGCGCGAGCAGTTCGGCCGTCCGCTGGCCGCGTTCCAGGCGGTGGCCCACAAGATCGCGGATCTGGGCACGGAGTTCGAGGCCGCCCGCTGCATGGTCTACCGCGCCGCCTGGCTCGCCGATCAGGGGCGGCCGCATGCCACGGAGGCGGCGATGGCGAAGCTGTACGCCTCCGAGGTCGCCAACCGCGCGGCCTCCCAGGCGGTACAGATCCACGGCGGCTACGGCTACATGCGGGAGTCGGAGATCTCCCGCTTCTACGCGGACGCCAAGATCCTCGAGATCGGCGAGGGCACCAACGAGATCCAGCGCAACGTCATCGCCAGGGCACTGGTCGAGCGGGCATGAGATCCGGGTGGCTCCGGCCCCGCGGCGCGGGGCCGGACACCAGCTCCACAAGGGGACGCAGGAGTAGTGAGGACGCACCATGACCCTGGCACCGCAGATGACCGGAGTGAAATCCACCCACGCGGAACAACTCCTTGAGATGTACCGGCGGATGAGCCGCATCCGCCGGTTCGAACAGCGGGCGTCGGACCTGTACAAGGCCACCGAGATCCCGGGCTTCCTGCATCTGTCGATCGGACAGGAGGCCGGCGCGGTCGGTGCCTGCTGGCCTCTTCGCGACAGCGACGGCATCACCTCCACCCACCGGGGCCACGGCCATGTGCTGGCCAAGGGGCTGGACACGGCGTCGATGATGGCCGAGCTGATGGGCAAGGAGGCCGGCACCTGCCACGGCCGCGGCGGCTCCATGCACATCGCCGACCCGGGTCTCGGCATCTACGGCGCCAACGGCATCGTCGGTGCGGGCCTGCCCATCGCCACCGGAGTGGCGACCGCTGCCAAGCTGCGCGACGCGGGGGACGTGGTGGTGGCGTTCTTCGGGGACGGCGCGGTCGCGCAGGGCATGTTCCACGAGGCGGTCAACCTCGCCGCCGTCTGGGACCTGCCGGTCGTCTTCCTGTGCGAGAACAACCACTACTCGGAGTTCTCGCCCGCCGCCGAGCAGCACCGGGCGCCGCTCTCGGCCCGCGCCGCCGGATACGGGATCGGCTACGCCCACGTCGACGGCAACGACGTCCTGGCGGTGGCCGGGATCATGACCGACGTGGTCGAGCGGATCAGGCACGGCGGCGGCCCGGTCCTGCTGGAGGCGGAGACCTACCGCTGGCACGGCCACTACGAGGGTGACCCGCAGCGCTACCGCAGCCCGGAGGAGGTCGCCGAGGCCAAGGAGCGCGACCCCCTGCTCGTGGCCCGCCGGCACCTGGCGGCGGCCGGGGTGGACGCGTCCCAGGCCGACGCGGTGGACGAGGAGATCGACAAGGAGATCGACGCGGCGGTGGAATGGGCGAGGAGCCTGCCCGAGCCCGGCCCGGAGACCCTCCACGACTTCGTCTCCGCTCCGCGTGCCGTCGTACCCGAGCCTGCCCCTCTGCCGGGCGAGGCAGAGATCTTCCGTTCGATGGACGCCGTACGGCTCGCCCTGGAGCACGAACTCGCCGCGGATCCAGCGGTGTTCGTGGCGGGGATCGACGTCGGAGCCGGCGGCAACGTCTTCGGGCTGACCCGGGGTCTGGCGCAGGCGTTCCCCGGCAGGGTGCGCGACACCCCGATCAGCGAGAGCGCGATCCTGGGTACCGCGGTGGGTGCCGCCATGGCCGGGATGAAGCCGGTCGTGGAGATCATGTACATGGACTTCATCGGTGTCTGCCTCGACATGCTGCTCAACCAGGCGGCGAAGCTGCGTTTCATGACCGGCGGCCGTGCTTCCATGCCGCTCGTCGTCCGCACCCAGTTCGGCGCCGGCCGCTCCTCGGGCAGCCAGCACTCGCAGAGCCTGGAGGCGCTGCTCGCGCACATCCCCGGACTGACCGTGGTGATGCCTTCCAACCCCGCCGACACCTACGGGCTGTTGAGGGCCGCGATCCAGGACCCCAATCCGGTCGTCTTCGTCGAGAACCGGTTGCAGTACGGCTTCAAGGGACCACGGCCTCCAGCCGATCACCTGATCCCGCTCGGCCGGGCGAAGGTGGTGCGCGAGGGCACCGACATCACGCTCGTCTCCTGGTCCCGGATGGTTCAGGACTGTCTCGCCGCCGCCGAG
This sequence comes from Streptomyces sp. NPDC058457, assembly GCF_042720695.1. Classification (NCBI taxonomy): domain Bacteria; kingdom Bacillati; phylum Actinomycetota; class Actinomycetes; order Kitasatosporales; family Streptomycetaceae; genus Streptomyces; species Streptomyces sp. NPDC058457. The sequence continues at coordinate 48,318 of NZ_JBHXLU010000058.1, forward strand.
GTGCTCGGCGGCGAGGGCGTCAGCGTCGAGGTCGTCGACCTGCGCACGGTGGCGCCGCTCGACCGGCAGACCGTTCTCACCTCCCTGGCCAAGACGAACCGTCTGGTGATCGCCCACGAGGCGGTGCGGGACTTCGGGGTCGGCGCCGAACTGGCCGCGCTCGCCGTCGACGAGGGCTTCTGGCATCTGGACGCACCGGTCACCCGTGTGGCGCCGCCCCCGGTGCCCGCCCCGTACGCGCCCTCCCTGGAGCGTGCGTGGCTGCCCTCACAGGACACGATCGCCGAGACCCTGCGCCGGATCGCCGCGGTCTGAACCGCAATGGACCGAGTGATCCAAAGCTCTTTCTCGTCCGACCCGCCCCTCGGTTTTCTGTTCGCAGTCCCTAGAATGCTGAATCATGGCAAGACCACCAGGGCACGGACCAGGCTACGAGACCAAGCGTCAGGAGATCATCGACAAGGCGGCCGCGCTGTTCGCCGAGAAGGGGTACGCCGCCACCGGTATCGCGGAGGTGGGCGATGTCGCGGGGCTGGCCAGGGGCGCGCTCTACTACTACATCGGCTCGAAGGAGCATCTGCTCGTCGAGATCCAGGACCGGGTGATGCGTCCCATGCTCGCCGGTGTGCACCGGATCGCCGCCCTGGACGAGAATCCGGTGCTGCGGCTCCGGCTGTTGTCCCAGACGCTGCTGGAGAACATCCTGGCCCGGCTGGACCATGTCCGGGTCTACGAACACGACTACCGGAACCTGCGCGGGGAGAACCGCACCCGCCTGCTGAGCCAGCGCCGCGAATTCGAGGGTGTCGTCGAGCGGCTGCTCGTCGCCGCGATGGAGGACGGATCGTTCCGCACGGTCGATCCCAGGCTGGCCACCCTGCAGTTCCTGAACATGCACAACCACACCTACCAGTGGGTCAAGCCGGGTGGTGAGTGGGACGCCCGGCGCCTGTCCCGGGAGTACTGCGCGACGCTCTTTGCGGGATTCGCCGGTCCAGGCCGCCGGTTCGACGACATCGAGGACGATGTGAGCGACTTCCTCGCCAAGCGGGAGACCGCCGCTCCCGTGCCGATTCCGCGTTCCTCCGGCAAGGCGTGACACGGGGCCCGTCACCCGTGTTCCGGGCGTTGCCTACCTCTGCGCGCGCCGATAGTGTGACGGGGATTTAATTCACCGACCGATCGGTCTAACCTCTGGTGTCCTGCTTGGCGGTGGGCGACCGCTCAGCACGAGGAGGGATGTTGAGTGGACTGGCGAACCGAGGCCGACGTGTTGATCGTGGGTGCCGGTACTACAGGCCTTTACCAGCTCTACCGTGCCAGAGCCGAGGGCTTTTCCGCGGTGCTGCTCGAGGCGGGCCTCGGCGTCGGCGGGATCTGGTACTGGAACAACTCCTTCGAGGCGCGCTTCGAGGCGGAGAGCAGTGTCCGCGGACACCTCTTCTCGGCAGAGCTGGGAGCCGCGTGGCAGCGGCCCGGGGAGGGCGCCGGACAGCCGGTCATCGAGGGCTATCTCAACCATCTGGTCGACCGGCAGGACCTGCGCCCGCACATCCGGTTGGGGGCCACGGTGGGTTCGGCCGTGTACGACGATCCGACCGGGACCTGGTCGGTGCTGACCGGTGACGCCGTCGAGTACCGGGCACGCTTCCTGGTCGCCGCCACCGGGGCCCTCCCGGCACCCGGCCGTCTCTGCACGGGCGGCCGCCGGCAGGCCGGGGCCGGACACCGGAAGGGCCGGGACACCGGGCGTGGCGTCCGGGTCGCCCGCCAGGAGTCAACTGCCTCGCATGTACCGGAGAACCGCTCGTCCGCGTTCAGCGACAGCGGTGTCTGCGCGGGGGGCCTCATCGTGGCCGGGGACGACGCGTTCAGCGGCGGCACACTGAAGCGGCTCGGGGTGCGTGGCCGGGACGGCCTCAGACTGGCGGGCTACTGGGCGGACGGCCCGCGGAGCTATCTCGGTGTCATGACCGCGGGTTTCCCGAACTTCTTCTTCCCCGGCGGCCCGCACTGCGTCCCCGACAACCCTCGTCACCCCGGCGATCAGGTGGACTTCATCACCGGTGCCCTCGTGCGGGCCCGCGATCACGGGTGTGATGTCGTCGAGGTGGGGCTCGCGGCCGAGGAGGAGTGGACGGACCTGATGGCCGGGGCGCCGTTCCCGTGGCGGCCGCACCCGTTGCCGGGATCGCCGCTGGGAGGGCCGGCCGGCGAGACCATGGGTGACGCGTACGGGGCGTTCATCTTCTCCGAAGCCGGGCGGGCGGCCTGATGCGGGGCCTTCGCGTTGCCGCGCGCATCGTGGCGTGAGCGGCGGGATCCGGCCGACGGACCCGCATGGCCGTACGCACTCGCACGCCGGTGCCCCGGGATCCGTTTCCCGGGGCACCGGCGTGGTCGTGGCGGCGAGCAGGTGTCACGCGTCGGCCGAGATGCCCGCCTTCGACAGGTCGAAGGTGTTGAAGTCGTTCTCCCGGACCTCCTGGATCAGCTCCTGGAGCTTCCACCGCCCGGTGGGGTTCAGCAGCTGGCTGACCGCCTTGCCGGGGATGTTGGCCCCGTAGAAGTAGCTGGCCTTCTGGAAGATCGACATGTTGTCGCTGTTGTTCATGAGATCGGTCCACTCCTGCTCCGCGGCGGCCTTGACCTCGATCACGCCGTAGCCTTGCTGGTACGCGTGCAGCAGGGCCTCGTGCGCGAAGTCCACCTGGTCGCCGGCGTAGCGCGGGTTGTTGCCGAGTGCGCCGTGCGGGCCGCCGGGGAAGAAGAAGTTGGGGAACCCGGCCGCGGCGATCCCCAGGTAGGTGCGCGGGCCGTTCGCCCAGTGCTCCTCCAGCGCCAGACCCTGCCTGCCACGCACCCCCAGGCGGTTGAGCGCGCCGGTACCGAAGTCGTAGCCCGTGCCCCAGATGACGATGTCGAACTCACGCAGGCCCGTCGAGGTCTCGATGCCCGTCGCGGTGAACCGGACGATGGGCTCCTCGGGAAGGGAGACGAGCGAGACGGTCGGCTTGTTGTACGCCTCGAAGTAGCCGGTGCCGAACGGAGGGCGCCGGGCGCCGTAGCCGCCGTCGGTGGGGATCAGCTTCTCCGCCGTCGCGGGGTCCTTCACGATGCCGCGGATCTTCCCGGCCATGAAGTCGCACCACTCGGCGTTCACCGTGGGATTGAACGTCATGTCGCGGTAGTGCTCGGTCAGCTTCGTGAAACCGGGGCTGTTCCAGACCTTCTCGTAGAACTCCTGGCGCTCCGCGGGGCTGACGTCCGCGCCCATGACCGGGTTCATGGCGTGCAGGAACCCGCTGGGAGAGGTGCTGAGGGTGTCCCGGATCCGCTCGTAGTCCGCCTTGAGCCCGGCCTGCTCCTCGGCCGTGATCGGCCTGTTGTTGAGCGGTGTGACCCAGTCCGCCTTCATCTGGAAGACGGTCAGGGAGGCCACCTCGTCGGCGATGGCCGGCACGATCTGGACGCCGCTGGAGCCGGTCCCGACGAGCGCCACCCGCTTGCCGGTGAAGTCGATCGGCTTCTTGGGCCAGCGGCTGGTGTGGTGCTGCTCGCCCCTGAAGTCCTCCCGGCCCGCGATGCCGGGGATGAAGGGGACCGAGAGGTTTCCGGTGGCCGCGACGAGGAATCGCGCCCGGAGCGTGGTGCCGTTCTCCGCCGTCACCGTCCAGGTGCCGGACGGCTCGTCGAAGACGGCCGAGGTCACCTTGGCGTTGACGGCGATGTCGCGCCGCAGGCCGAACCGGTCGACCACGTGGTTGAAGTACCGCTCGATCTCCGGCTGTCCGGCGTACTGCTCCGACCACTCCCACTCCTCCCACAGTTCCTTGGAGAAGAGGTAGCCGTAGGTGTAGCTCTCGGAGTCGAAGCGTGCCTCGGGATACCGGTTCCAGTACCACACACCGCCGACACCGCTGCCGGCCTCCAGCAGCTTCGCCGAGAGGCCCGCCTCGCGAGCCCGGTACAGCTGGTAGATGCCGGTGACACCCGCGCCGATGACCACGACGTCCAGCAGGTCGGCCGGATCGGCCTGACCTCCGGGTGCCGCGGCCGTTGTCTTCGTCGTCTTGCTCATCTGCCCTCCACAGTGCACAGGGGGCTGCTCCGCCCGCGTGAGCCCGAGTTTGTTATTTCGACCGATCGATCGAAGATTGAGGTGAGAGTAGAGCAGGGCCCTGGCTCGATCAATGGCCGTGCCGTGGGGAGATGCCTGCGGGGCGGTGGTCGACCCTCTGAATGTCCGCCGCGAACTCCTTCGCGGCCTGGCGACAGGCGATTCCTGTCCTGGTCGTTGATTATACCGACCGATTGGACTAACTTTCAGGGCGCGGGGAGGACACAGTGTCGTGCCAACAGGAGTCGCCCATGACGGCCAAGAATGCCGAAGAGCCGACCGATCTGCGCGGTGCCGGGCTCAAGGCCATGCGAGACGCGCTGCCCGGGGTGTTCCCCGACGGGGACATCGACCTGCGGGACGGGCGCCTCGGGGAGGAACTGGTCGAGATCGGCCTGACCAGCGTATGGGGATCCCTGTGGGCCCGTGAGGGGCTCGGTCCGCGTGACCGCAGCCTGGTCACCCTGGGAATCCTCATCGCGCTCGGCGCGGAGACCGAACTGCGGACCCACTTCCGGATCGGCGTCACCAACGGTCTGACCCGGGACGAGATCGCCGAGGTCATCTACCACGCCAGTGGTTACGCGGGTTTCCCGGCCGCGACGGCGGCCCGGAACGCCGCACGGGAGGCCCTCCCCGACTGACGGGGGCGGTGCTCCATGGGGCGCCGGACGAATGTACGGGGCGCACAGTCGGCCGGGCGGCGGGGTCTGTCGGAGGCCTGCCGCGCGGTGTCACACGAGCGAGGAGCAGGGGTATGTCATTGCAGGGAAAGGTCGCCGTCGTCACCGGCGGCGCCCGGGGTATCGGCCAGGCGGTCGCGACGGTGCTGGCGGCGCAGGGTGCGAAGGTCGCGGTGTGGGATCTGGATCTCGGCGGGGCCGAGAAGACCGTCACCGCGATCCAGGAGGCGGGCGGAACGGCGATCGCCGTAGGAGGGGATGCGGCCGAGGCCGCCGCCGTGGCCGCGGCGGCGGGCCGGACCCGGGCGGAGCTGGGGCCCGTCACGATCCTCGTCAACAACGCGGGGATCACGGCCTACCAGCCGTTCACCGGCATCACCGAGGACGCCTGGGACCGCATGATCGGGATCAATCTCAAGGGGCCGTTCCTGGTCACCAAGGAACTGGTGCCCGACATGCTGGAGGCGGGCTGGGGCCGCGTCGTCAACATCTCGTCCTCGTCCGCACAGACCGGTGCCCCGGCCATGGCGCACTACGCGGCCTCCAAGGGCGGGGTCATCGGCCTCACCCGGGCGCTGGCCATCGAGTTCGCGGACAAGGGCATCACCGTCAACCACGTGCCCCCGGGCTTCATCGACACCCCCCTGGTACGCCAAGGACCGATCGACGTGGACGCGGTCGCGCAGACGATGCCGATGAAGCGGGCCGGCCGGCCCGAGGACGTCGCCTACGCGGTCGCCTATCTGGCCTCCGAAGAAGCCGGATACGTCACGGGGCAGACCCTCAGCACCAACGGCGGACGCTATCTCGCGTGACATCCCACTCTGCCGCTTTATTATTTAGACCGTCTGGTCTATTTTGAGGGAACGTATGAAGCAACATCGGAGTCAGCTATGAGGATCGAGTACGGCGTCCAGGTCGCCGGGGTGAGCGCATGACCGCCCCCGGACGGATCCTGGTGGTGGGCGCGTCGGCGTCCGGGCTCACCACGGTGGAGTCGCTGCGACGCAAGGGGTACACCGGCGAGATCGCCGTGATCGGCGACGAGCCGCACGCGCCGTACGACAGGCCGCCCCTGTCCAAGCAGGTCCTCTCCGGTGCGTGGGAACCGCAGCGGGCGACGCTGCGCACGGAGGAGGTCCTTTCCGGTCTCGCCGCCGACTTCGTCCTCGGCGACGAGGCGGTCGCGCTGGACCCGGCGGCCCGGACCGTGCGCACCGCGTCCGGACGGGAGCTGTCCGCGGACGCGGTCGTCCTCGCCACCGGCGTCCGGCCTCGTACCCTGCCCGGCCAGCAGGGCCTGGCGGGCGTGTACGTGCTGCGCGGTCTTGACGACGCACTCGCCCTGAAGGCAGAGCTGCGCCCCGGCGCGCGGCTGGTCGTGGTCGGCGAGGGCGTGCTCGGATCGGAGATCGCGGCCACCGCGCGCACGCTGGGGCTGGAGGTCACCCTCACCGGTCCGCTGTCCGCGCCGATGGCCCTGCAAGTGGGCCCGATGGTGGCCGGTCTGCTGGCGGAACTCCATCAGGAGCACGGCGTACGACTGCGGTTGGGGGCCGGGGTCGCGGGGCTGAGCGGCCGGGACGGGCGGGTCACCGGGGTGGAACTGAGCACCGGGGAGACCCTTACGGCGGACGTGGTCGTCGTCGCCATCGGGGCGTCGCCGGCGACCGACTGGCTGGCGGACAGCGGCCTGACCCTGGACAACGGCGTCGTGTGCGACTCCCGCTGCCGTGCGGCGGACGGGATCTACGCGGTCGGTGACGTGGCCCGGTTCCGCCATGAGGGCTATGGCCGCCTGATGCGTCTGGAAAACCGTACGAACGCCACGGAACAGGCCGCGGCCGTCGCCGGCGTCGTGCTCGGCGAGGACCGGCCGTATGCGCCCGTGCCCTACTTCTGGACCGACCAGTTCGAGGCGAAACTCCAGGTCCACGGGCTGCTGCCCGCGGGCGCCGACGTGGAGGTCGTCGAAGGCGATGTCGCTGCCCGCCGGTTCGTCCTCCGGTACTCCAGCGAGGGCGCGGTGACCGGCGTGCTGGGCTGGAACATGCCCAAGCAGACGCGCCTGCGCCGCCAGGAGGTCGTCGACGCCCTGCACACCCCCGTCTCCACCCCCTGACACGAATGGGAGAGGTTTCATGAAGGTCCTCATCGACGAGGAGAAGTGCGTCGCCGCCGGACAGTGCGTGAACGCTTCCCCGGACGTCTTCGACCAGCGTGAGGAGGACGGCATCGTCGTCCTGCTGAACGAGAACCCGTCGGCGGAGCTGGCGGACGACGTCCGTAACGCGGCTGCGGTGTGCCCCGCACTCGCCATCCGCATAGCGGAGTAGCCGGCCGTGGCGGCCCGGAAGCCCCGGGAGACCCGGAAGACAGGCATGGCGGGACAGCGCAGTACGACAGGAGTCACCCATGAGTGAGTTCAGCTTCGAAGGTCGCGTGGCCGTCGTCACCGGTGCGGGGCGGGGCATCGGGCGAGCCCATGCCCGTCTGCTCGCCGAACGGGGAGCGAAGGTCGTCGTCAACGACCTCGGCGGATCGATGGAGGGCGAGGGGACCGACGCCGGTCCGGCGCAGAAAGCGGCCGACTCGATCGTCGCGGCCGGCGGCCAGGCCGTCGCCGACACCAACGACGTCTCCACCGAGGCGGGCGGCAAGGCGATCATCGACTCCGCGCTGGACGCCTTCGGCCGTATCGACATCGTCATCAACAACGCCGGCATCATCAGGTGGGCCGGTCTGCCCGAGGTCGACCTCGACAACCTCGAACGTCATCTCGCCGTTCACCTGCTCGGTTCGTTCAACACCATGAAGGCCGCCTGGCCGCACTTCGTCGAGCAGGGGTACGGCCGCGTCGTTCTGACGACGTCGGCCGGTCTCTTCGGCCTCGACAACAACCTGTCGTACGCGGCGGCCAAGGGCGGCGTGGTCGGTCTGGCCCGCAGCGCGCGGCTGGCCGGCGAACCGCACGGCATCAAGGTGAACGTGGTCGCGCCGGCCGCGCTGACCCGCATGGGCGGCATCGAGGACGAGGCCGCGGCCGAGGCCGCCGCCCAGCAGGCGGGCATGCCCTCGGAGGCGGTGTCGCCGATCGTCGCCTATCTCGCCCACGAGGCCTGCCCGGTCAACGGCGAGATCTACGCGGCGGGGGCCAGCCGCTTCGCGCGCTTCTTCATCGGGTCCACGCCCGGCTATGTGCACGAGGACGGTCCGGCCACGATCGAGGACGTCGTGAAGAACTGGGACGTGATCAACGACGAGAAGGACTACTACGTGCCCGGGGACCTGATGGCGTGGACCGGCGCCTTCCTCGGGCACCAGTTCAGCGAGAAGCCGGGCGGCGCGTCCTCGTAGACGCCCGCCCGACCGGCGGCGGACGCGAGCCGGGGCATCCGGCTCAGGCGTCCCCGCTGGGCTTCGGTCCGGCCAGGTCACGGCCGATGATCTCCTTCATGATCTCGGTCGTGCCGCCGACGAGTGTCTGCACCCGTGCGTCGGCGTACGCCCGTGAGATCCGGTACTCGTCCATGTAGCCGTAACCACCGTGCAGTTGGAGGCAGGCGGCGACCACCCGGTTCTGGAGTTCCGTGGCCCACCACTTGGCCTTGGCCCCGGTCACGGCGTCGAGTGTCCCCTCGTTGAGGTCGAGGATGCAGCGCTCCAGATAGCCGCGGGTCACCTCGACCTCCGTGGTCAGTTCGGCCAGCCGGAACCGGGTGTTCTGGAGGTCGACGAGCCGCCGCCCGAACACCCGGCGCTCCCGCGTGTACGCCACCGTCCAGCGCACGGCCGCCTCTGCCGCCACCACCGCACGCCAGGCGATCGAGAGCCGCTCCAGGGGAAGTTGGGCGGTGAGCTGGCCGAAGCCTGCCCCCTCCTCGCCCAGCAGGGCCTCGGGGGGCAGCCGCAGGTCGTCGAAGTACAGCTCGGCGGTGTCCTGGGCGTGCAGGCCCAACTTCTTGAGCTTGCGCCCCCGTTGGAATCCCGGTGCGGTGGACGGAACGAGGAACAGGGAGAGCCGGGAGCGGCCGGCCGCCTCCCCGGTCCGGGCGGCCACGATCACCAGGTCGGAACTGGAACCGCTGGTGATGAACGTCTTGGCGCCGTTGAGGACCCATTCCGCCCCCTCGCGTCGGGCGGTGGTGCGTATCCCGCGCAGATCGCTGCCGCCGCCCGGCTCGGTCATGGCGATCGAGGCGACCACCTCGCCCGCCGCCATGCCGGGCAGCCACCGCTCCCGCTGCTCGTCGGTCCCGAACCTGACCAGGTACGAGGCGACGATGTCCTCGTTGATCGAGAAGCCGGATGCCAGGGCGGCCGCCCCGACCTCGGCCAGCTCCTCCTGGATCACGCACCGGAAACGGTAGTCGTCGGCGCCCGCCCCGCCGAACCGCTCGGGTATGCGCAGTCCCAGCACACCCGCGGCGGCCGCCGCCTTCCAGACGGAGCGGTCGATGAGACGTGCCTCCTCCCACTCCTCCAGATGCGGCGTCACCGAGCGCTCCACCAGGCTGCGCACGGTCCGGCGGAACGCGGTGTGGTCGTCCTCGTAGAAGCTGTACGGCATCGTCCGCTCCCAGGTCATTATCTAAAATCGTTAACTGATATACCCTATGGCGCGGGAGTCATCATAGGAGGACCGATGTCAGCGGTTCCACCCCTGGGCGATCTGCGGGTCCTGGAGTTCCTGGGCCTGGGGCCCGGACCGTTCGCGGGCATGCTGCTCGCCGATCTGGGGGCCGACGTACTGGCCGTCACCAGGCCGCGCACCGCCAGGCCCGCGCTGGCGGAGAACCGGCCCGTCATCGAACTCGACGTCAAGTCGGCCGAGGGCCGCCGGCAGGCGCTGCGGCTCGCCGAGCGGTGCGACGTCCTGATCGAGGGCTTTCGCCCAGGCGTCATGGAACGGCTCGGGCTGGGGCCGGAGGACGTACGAAAGGCCAACCCGCGGCTGGTCTACGCCCGCATGACCGGCTGGGGACAGCACGGCCCGCTGGCGCCGACCGCGGGGCACGACATCAACTACATAGCGATCACTGGTGCGTTGCACCATGCCGCCCGGTGCGGCGAGGTACCCGTCCCGACCGCCAACCTGCTGGGGGACTTCGGCGCGGGCGGCATGTATCTGGTGATGTCCGTCCTGGCCGCGCTCCGCGAACGCGGCCGCACCGGGGCGGGGCAGGTGCTCGACGTGGCCATCGTGGACGGAACGACCTACCTCACGACCATGCTGCACGAGTACCGGTCCAGGGGCACGTGGTCGGATGTCGCCGGCACCAACAGGCTGGACACCGGGGCGCCTTACTACGACGCCTACCCGTGCGCCGACGGCGGGCACGTCGCGATCGGTGCCCTGGAGGCGCCGTTCTTCGCGGCACTCGTGGAGCTGCTGGGCCTCGACCCCGTGTGGACCGGGATCCGTGAGGACCCGGCCAACTGGCCCGAACTGCGGCGGGAGATCGAGCGGGCCGTGCGTCGGCGCACCCGGGACGAATGGGCGGCGGCGGCCGAGAAGACGGACGCCTGTCTGAGCCCCGTGCTGAATCTTGCGGAGGCCGCCGGGCATCCGCACCTTCGCGCCAGAAACGCGCTGGTGCCCGCGCCGGGCGGCCGGACGGGATGGCGGCCGACGCTGGGCGGCCGGCGGTTCGCGCGTGCGCCGTCGGCGTCGTCGGTGGAGGACACGCTCGCACGGTGGCGGGCGGACGAACCCGGGGGCGGCCCGGCGCGCTGACCGGCCCCGCGAGCCCGACCGGGTCTACACGCGGAACCTGCGATGTGGGAGCGAGGAGAGATGACGGCACGTCAGGCAGTGATCGTGGACGCGGTGCGCACTCCCATCGGGAAGCGCAACGGGGCGCTGAGCGAGGTGCATCCCGTCGACCTCTCGGCGGTGGTGCTGCGTGCGCTCGTCGAGCGCAGCGAGATCCCGCCGGAGTACATCGACGACGTGATGTGGGGGTGCGTCACACAACTGGGCGACCAGTCCAGCAACATCGCCCGGTTCACGACCCTCGCGGCCGGCTGGCCCGAGAGCATTCCGGGCGTCACCTTCAACCGGGCCTGCGGCTCCAGCCAGCAGGCCGTCGAATCGGCGGTGCACGCTGTCGTCGCGGGAGCCTACGACTGGGTGATCGCGGGGGGCGTCGAGTCCATGTCGCGCGTCCCGCTCGGAGCCGCCCGGCAGACCGGCCTGCCCTACGGGCGGACCGTGCTGGACCGCTACCGGACGGACCGGCTGGAACAGGGCACCGGGGCCGAGCTGATCGCCCGCAAGTGGGGACTGGACCGGCACCGGCTCGACGAGTACGCCTCGCGTTCGCACGCGCTGGCCGCCGCCGCCGTCGACGCGGAGGTCTTCGACGAGCAACTGGTCACCGTGGACGCGGCACCGGATCTGAAGCAGGACGAGGGGCTGCGCCGGGGCACGTCACCCGAGACCCTGGCGAGGCTCAAGCCGTCGTTCCAGGAGGACGGGGTCATCCACGCGGGCAACGCCTCCCAGATCTCCGACGGAGCCGCCGCACTGCTCATCACGACCGCCGAGCTGGCCCGCCGGCACGGACTGCGCCCGCTGGCGACGATCCGCGCGGGCGCGGTCGTCGGGGACGACCCGGTGATGATGCTGACGGCGCCCATCCCCGCCACCCACAAGGTGCTGCAGCGGGCCGGCCTGTCGATCGGGGACATCGGTGCCTTCGAGGTCAACGAGGCCTTCGCGCCGGTACCGCTCGCCTGGCAGAGCGAGGTGAAGGCCGATCCGGACCGGGTCAACCCGCTCGGCGGGGCCATCGCGGTGGGACATCCCCTCGGTGCGTCCGGTGCCGTCCTCGCCACCCGGCTGCTGCACCACATGCGCCGCCACGGCATCCGGTTCGGCCTCCAGACCATGTGCGAGGGCGGCGGCACCGCCAACGCCACCGTCTTCGAACTGGCCGACTGACATGACCGCAACGCGGACACCGGAGGAGACGGCAGTGAGCGTGACCCCCGAGCAGCGGCGGCAGGACCTGGCCGTGCTGCAGGAGCGCTGGTACCGGGAGGGCCACTACTCCTCGCGCACCATGGCCGATGCCCTGGAGGACGCCGGCCGCCGGGTGCCCGGGACGCGGTTCGTGTTCGCCTCGGAGACGGAGACGACCACGGTCACGCTGGCAGACGTACTCGCGCTGGGCAGGCGTGCGGCGGCCGGGTTGCGCCGGCTCGGGGTGCGGCCCGGTGACGTGGTCGCCGTACAGGTCCCCAACCGGCTGGAGCTGCTGGTGTCGTACTTCGGCACCTGGCTGGCCGGCGCGGTCGTGCTCCCCATCACCCACATCTACGACTCCGCCGAGGTCGGGGTCATCCTGCGCGACGCCCGGGCGAAGGTGCTGGTCCTGCCCGACGCATGGCGCTCCATCGACTTCGTCGACCGCCTGGCCCGCCTCGACGCGGGGCCCGCCCTCGAACAGGTCGTCATGATCGGCGACCGGATGGCACCGGACGCGGTCCCCTGGGGCACCCTGCTCGCCGAGACGGAGGGTGCGCCGGCGCGCGTGGAGGTGGCCGCCGACGACGTGTGCGCGGTGATCTACACCTCGGGGACGACCGGTACGCCCAAGGGCGTGCAGCACACCCACAACACCCTGCTGCACGAGCTGCGCAAGGGCGACCTGATGAACGAGGCCGGTCCGGACGACACCCGCCTCATCCCCTGGCCCTCCGGCCATGTCGCTGGGCTGCTGGCCGCGTGCAGCGGGATCGTCGGGGGCACCGGTACGGTGCACATGGACCGGTGGCACGAACGCCGGGCCGTCGAACTCGTCGAACAGTTCCGGTGCACCATCACCAGCGGCACCCCCCTGCACGTGGAGGCGCTGATGAGGGCGGCCGAGGAGCACGGCCGGGACATCTCCAGCCTGCGGTTCGTCCAGATCGGTGCCGCCAACGTCCCGCCCACGCTGGTCGCCAAGGCCGACGACGCGGGCATCGTGGTGGCCCGCGCCTACGGCAGCACCGAGCACCCGCGGTGTGCGACCTCCCCGCTGGACGCCTCGGTGCGCCAACGGTCCCTGACGGACGGCCTGGTGCGCTTCGGCGACGAGGTGCGGATCGTCGACGACGAACTGCGTCCGCTGCCGGTGGGAGAGGCGGGTGAGGTGGTGACCCGCGGTCCCAGCCTGTTCGTCGGCTACCGCGACCGCGCGTACGACGCTGCGGCGTTCCTGCCCGCCGGCTGGTTCCGCACCGGCGACGTGGGACGGCTCGACGAGGACGGCCACCTGACCATCACCGACCGCATCAAGGACATCATCATCCGCGGCGGGGAGAACATCGCCTCCAAGGAGGTCGAGGACATCCTCACCACCCATCCGCGGGTCCGGCACGCCGCCGTGGTCGCCGAACCCGACCCGCGATACGGCGAGCGCGTGGCCGCCTTCGTGGTCCTCGACGGCGGCACACTCGATGTCGAGGAGGTGCGCGAGCTGTTCGCCCGGCACCGGGTGGCACCCCAGAAGACGCCCGAGCGCATCGTGGTCGTCCCCGATCTCCCGCGGGCCCCGTCGGGGAAGGTCCGCAAGTTCGAGCTGCGCGACCGGCTGCGGCGGGCGGGGGCGACGGAGCAGTCCGCCGAGGAGGCCCGCGCCTGACCGTCCCTACCCCGTGCCTGAACGCCCCGTAACCCGTACCGCCGCGATCCGGGGCCGGTCCATGCCCCGGCCCCGGCGGAACAAGAGAGGCTCCTCATGGACGTGGGACTGCTGATGAGCTATTCGGGCGGCTTCGCCGAAGCCGCCCGGCGGCTGGGCGACTTCGAGGCGGCCGGAGTCGACTCGGTGCTGCTGCCCGAGGCGTACACCTTCGACTCGGTGAGCCAGCTGGGCCACCTCGCCGCCCGCACCGAGCGGATGCGCCTGGCGACCAGCATCCTCAACGTGTACTCCCGCACCCCCGCGCTCCTCGCGATGACCGCGGCCGGACTCGACTTCGTGTCGGAAGGACGGTTCGAGCTGGGCATCGGCGCGTCCGGCCCCCAGGTGGTCGAAGGGTTCCACGGGCTGCCCCACACATCCCCGCTGACCCGGATCCGGGAGGTGGTCGAGATCTGCCGGACCGTCTGGCGGCGCGAGCCCCTGCGGCACGAGGGCCGGGTCTTCCAGCTGCCGCTCACCGCCGAGCGCGGGGGTACGGGCCGGGGCGGCCGCGCTCTGAGGCTCGTCAACCATCCCGTCCGGCCGGACATCCCGATCGTCCTGGCGGCCCTTGGGCCCAAGAGCGTGGAACTGGCGGCCGAGCTGTGCGAGGGGTGGCAGCCCACGCTGTACCTTCCGGAGGCGGCCAAGGAGGTCTTCGGTCCCTCCCTGGAGGCCGGGCGGGCCCGGCGCCGGGCCGGGCTGCCGCCGCTCCGAATCGTCGCCGACGTCAAGGTCCTCGTCAGCGACGACGCGGAGGAACTCGCGGCCGGACGGCAGCGGGTCCGCGAGTACATCGCCCTGTACGTCGGCGGCATGGGAGTCCGGGGCCGGAACTTCTACAACGCCCTCGTCGCGCGGTACGGCTTCGAAGGGCCGGCGGCGGAGATCGAGGAGTTGTACCAGGGCGGCCGCAAGGACGAGGCGGCCGCCGCGGTCCCCGGGGAACTGGTCGACGCGGTGGCCCTGGTGGGACCGCGCGGACTGGTCGCGGACCGGGTCGCGGCGTTCCGCGACAGCGGGGTCACGGGGCTGAACGCCGCGCCGATCGCGGTCACCCACGAGCGGCGGGTCGAGGACATGGAACTGCTCAAGCGGCTTGCCGGGTGACCGCCGTGCGTTCCAGGTGGGCGAGTACCCGCTGGTGATGGTGGGCGGCGGTGCCGTGGACCAGCGAGTCCACCGTCGCCCGCCGCAGATACAGGTGCAGGTCGTGTTCCCAGGTGAAGCCGATGCCGCCATGGCACTGCAGGGCCTCCCCGGCGACATCGGGGAGGCGGTCGCTCGCGAAGGCCTTGGCCACGGCGGCCGCCATGGGAGCGTCGTCGTGGCCCGCGTCGAAGGCCAGAGCCGCGTAGTAGGTGGCGGCCCGCAGGCCCCGCAGGGTGATCAGCATGTCGGCCGCCTTGTGCTTGACGACCTGGAAGCTGCCCAGCGGACGTCCGAACTGCTCGCGCACGGTGACATGAGCGACCGTCATCTCCAGCAGCCGCTGCCCCACGCCCAGCGCGTCCGCGGCGGTGAGGACCGTCATCGCGTCCACCGCCCGGGTCGCGTCGCCTGGGCGGTCGGACAGCACCTGCCCTGCCGGCACGGTCACGTCGTCGAAGACGACGTCGTACCAGGAACGGGTCAGATCCAGGGTGGTGCGCCGCTCCGTACGGGCGGCGGCCGTCGGGACCAGGAGGACGTACGGCTCGTCCCCGGTGAGCGTCACCAGCAGCCAGTCGGTGCAGGCGGCGGCGTGCACGGCCGTGGCCCGGCCCGTCAGGACGAGGCCCCGCCCCTCCCGGCGTGCGGTCAGGCAACCGTGGTGCACGAACCCCGCCTTCAGCCGCCCTTCGCCAAGGTCCGTGGCGGCCCGTACGGCGAGGTCGCTCAGGTCGGGGCCGCCCCAGGCGGCGGACATGGATGCCAGGGCCGTCTCCACGAACGGGCCCGGTGCCGCGGCGCGTCCCAGTTCCTCGGCCACCAGGCAGAGCTCCGCCAGCCCCTGCGCCGCGCCTCCCTGGGCTTCGGGAGTCGCGAGGCCCGTCCAGCCCATACGGGCGCCCCTGTTCCACAGCTTCTCGTCGACGTCCAGGCCCGCGTCGAGGACCGACCGGACGAGGTGCGGAGGGCAGTACGAGGTGAGCAGATCCCGCGACGCCTCGCGCAGTGCGGCCTGTTCCTCGGAGAGTTCGAAGTCCACCATCGACCGGCCCTTCCATGGTCGTACCGGTTACGGATCACTAGCCTCTCATTGAGTGTAATGATTAAGCTATCTGGCGTGCCAGCTTCCGGAGGACCCCAGGGCCGCGAACCCGGCGGGCGAGAGGAACGATGATGTCGGACCAGGAGATCAGCGCCGATGAGCCCGAGTACGAGACCGTGCTGTTCGAGGTGGCGGAACACGTCGCCACGGTGACCCTCAACCGACCGCACAAGCTCAACGCGTTCAACCAGACCATGGTGGACGAGTTCCGGGACGTCTGGGAACGCGTGCGCACCGAGGACGCCGTCCACGTGGTGGTCCTGCGCGCCGCCGGCGAACGCGCCTTCTGCACGGGCACCGACGTCGAGGACCGGATCCATCTCGCCGGGAACGTCTGGAGCCAGGAGGACCCGGGGCGGGGGCTGAGTCCCAAGCAGAACCGGGTGTGGAAGCCGGTCGTCGCCGCCGTGCACGGCATGGTCGCCGGCGGTGCCTTCTACTGGCTCAACGACTGCGACATCGTCATCGGTGCGGACGACGCCACCTTCTTCGACCCGCATGTGAGTTACGGCATGACATCGGCCCTGGAGCCCATCGGGCTGGCCCGGCGCATCCCCCTGGGCGAGGCGCTGCGGTGGGCACTGCTCGGGCTGGACGAGCGGATGTCGGCCGCGCGGGCGCGTGAGATCGGTCTGGTGTCCGAGCTGGTGCCCTACCCGGAACTGTGGGGCCGGGCAGACGAACTGGCGCGCACCATCGCGGCCAAGCCGCCCGCGGCCGTGCAGGGAACCGTCCGGGCCATCTGGGAGACGCACGGCCTGGACCGCGAGGCGGCCCAGGCACTCGGCTGGCACTACACGACGATCGGCAATCCCCTCGGCAAGCCGCAGGTCGCGCGCGAGACCTTCGTCAAACCCAGGTGGACCCTGCGCTGACCCGGACCTTGCCCCGTCAGCCGGCGAACCGCGCGATCTCCGCGTCCAGCAGGTCGCCGAGGGTGTCCGCCGGGGGATTCGGCAGGCGCACCGGGGCCTGACGGGTCGGCAGCAGAACGACGGCCCGTCCCGGTGTCGAGACCTCCCCGCGCTGGTTGTGGCAGGCCACCTCGATGTGCACCTCGTTGCCGACGTCGGTCCGCACCTTGTCCACCACGACTCCGCGCACCCATGTGGTGTCCCCGACGTAGTTGAACCTGCGGTGCTCGCAGCGGAGCCTGAACAGCCAGCCGTCGTCGCCCATCCAGTCCGTCAGCGCGTGCGTCAGCCACGTCTCGCGCATGCCGCCGTAGTCGTAGCTCATCGGGATGCCCAGCTCCCGCGCGCGCTCCGGCTCCCAGTGCAGCCGCTGCACCGTGTCCGGGATGTTCCGGGCGTTGGGCGGGTACAGCCCGGGAGCCTTGCGCCGTACCCGCCGGGCGACCGCGAAGGCCCCCGGCGGCGTCAGCTGCATGCCCCACCCCACGTGCCAGACGACCACGTCGGTCACGGTGAGCGGCCCCTTGACCCGGGGCTGGAGCTCGTCGCCGACGTGTACGTCCTCGAAGTAGCGGGTGTTCGCCCCGCGCCGCTCCTCGGCGTCGTAGGCGGCGTCGATCTCGGCGAGTTGCCCGGCGGTGTAGGGGGGAAACTCCAGGCCCTCTTTTCCGTCGGCTCGATTCCTGGTGGTGTGCCGTTCGGTGTGGATCCAGGTGCCGCGCTGGAGGGCGACCACCTGGCCCGCGCCGTCGGCGAACAGGAAGTCGTTGGTGACATGGGCGGCCCTGCCCCCGAAGGAACTCGGCTTGACCTGGACGCCGACCTGGGCCCGCAGGCAGGAGCAGCGGTCGCCGAGACGGAGCGGCCGGTAGTACTCGAACTCCATGACCGCCTGGTAGGCGCCGAGTCCGGCGAACGGGTCACCCTTGAGGATCGCCTTGGCCCGGTCGTCCGGTTCGACGGCGTTCTCGCCCATGGTGTAGAGGAAGTTCGGCGGTGCGATCGTGCCCTCCCACCGGGTGGCCGGGCCGTGTGCGGGGTCGCACCACAGGGGATTGTCGTCGCCGTACCCGAGCGCGAAGTGACGGATTCCGTCGGTGCTCACCTCCAGGTTGTGCGGTGGCAGGCGGCGCTGGGGGACACCGATGCGGCGGCGTGAGCGCTCCACGGCATCGTCGGTGAGGAGGCCGTAGTCCGGCCGGTCCGTCAACGTGGTCACCATCTCTCCTTGTTCGGTGGGCGGGCGGTTGCCGGGCGAGCGGATGGACCGGCCCTAGCCGCGGTCGAGGAACGTTCCTCCGGCGGTGAAGAGCTTCTGGAGCCGGGGTCGGTCGACCTTGAGCGAGGGGGTCCGCGGCAGCTGGTCCAGAATCCGTAGATCCACCGGCATCTGATAGCGCGTCAGTCGGCTGGCCAGATGGTCGAGCAGGTCCTGCCTGCTGGCCTGTGCGCACAAGGTGACCGCCACGACCGGTACTTCACCCAGACGTTCGTCCGGCAGCCCGACGGCGGTGGCGTCACTCACGGCGGGATGCTGGTGCAGTGCGTCCTCGATCACACTCGGCGGAATCTTGAAGCCGCCCCGGTTGATGGCGTCGTCCGCGCGGCCGTGGATGAACAGGAAGCCGTCCTCGTCCAGCGAGGCCAGGTCGTTCGTGCGCAGCCAGCCCCCGTCGGCGACGGGCAGTTGGGGACCGCGGACCTCCAGGAGTCCGATGCCGCCCGGTGTCTGGACGTCCTGTGTCGTACGGTCGACCACACGCAGTTCGATGCCGCGGTGCGCGCGGCCCACGCTGCCGCGCTTCGTTCCCGCCCACTGGCGGTGGTCGGCGAGCGACCAGCCCGCGATGGCGCCGGCGAACTCGGTGGCGCCGTAGGTGGCGAGGACCGGCACGCCGTACCGCGCCTCGAACTCCTCGGCCAGTTCAGGCGGCAGGGGTGCCGTGCCGGAGCCGATCGCCCGCACGCTGCTGAAGGTGTCGGCGGGGAGATCCGCGCGTAGTACCATGCGGATCGCGGTGGGCGGCAGGCGAAGTTGGCGCGGCCGGTGCCGGCATACCAACCGGGCCCACTCCTCGACCTGGAACCGCTCCATCAGGGCGACGGACCGGCCGTCGACGGCATGGGCGATCGCGAAGTACAGCCCGCTGATGTGGGCGAGCGAGGACCACAGGATGACGCATCCCCGGCGCAGACGCGGACCGGTGCTGTCGTCGAGCATGGTGCCGGCGGCCTGGAAGGCGGCGGTCAGCTGCGGATAGGTGAGCGAGACACGCTTGGGCTTGCCGGTCGTGCCGCTGGTCATCATCACCACGGCCACGTCATCCGCGGGCAGCCGGGGCGGCGCGGGTGTCCAGGAGTCCGGCCGGAGTCGCAGGCCTGTTTGCCGGCGGGCGATCAGGGGGACGGCGCCGATGTCCTCGGCGGCTTCCCGGACGGCGTCCCGGGCCCAGTCCTCCTCGTCGGCGATGACGACGTCCGGGCGCAGCGAGCGGATGTCGTCGCCGAGACCGGTCTCGCCCACATGGGGGCTGAGGGTGACGACCTGTCGGCCGGTGGCGATCACCGCCAGCAGCGCGGCCAGTTGGGCCGGCCTGTTGCGCAGCACGAGGCCGACCCGTCGAGCGGAGGGGTGGCTGCTCAGGAGAGTGTCCAGATCACGGGTGGCGTCGGCGAGGTACGACCACGGAAGGCTCGACTCCGCGAAGGTCAGTGCCGTCGCGTTCGGGTCGATGCCCATCACGTGACGGAGCCAGTTCGAGAGCAGGGGCAAGGTGCGCCCGGCGGGATGCGAGCGGGCCTGTTTCGTCATGGCGCCCTTCTACGGGGAGGCAGACGTTTAAGCTAAATTAGTTACTTGATTCTATCGGTACTGTCCAGGTGAGGCCAATGGGCGGCCCGCATCGGTGCATTGAAAGCGCTCCTGAAACAGACAAATCTTTTATTTGACATGCCTGATTGTTGGGGAGGATGCATGCAGGAGGACACATGCAGCTAGACGCCATCACCGCACTCGTCACCGGCGGTGCCTCCGGCCTCGGAGCCGCGACCGCGGCGGCGTTCGCCGAGGCGGGAGCGAAAGTGGTCATCACCGACCTGCCCGGCTCGGCCGGTGCCCGGACGGCTGCCGCGATGGGCGGCGGAGTCCGGTTCGTGCCCGCCGACATCACCGACGAGGACAGCCTGCGGGGCGCCCTCGAAGCGGCCCGGGAGACCGGCAACCTGCGAGCCGTCGTGCACTGCGCGGGCCGCGGCGGGGACCGGCTGCGCATCCTCGACAAGTCCGGCGCGCCCGCCGCGCTGGACAGTTACCGTCAGGTCCTGGAGGTCAACCTCGTCGGCAGCTACAACGTCCTGCGGCTGGCCGCGGCAGCCATGGCCGGCAACACCGTCGAGGACGGCGACCGCGGTGCCATCGTGCTGACCGCGTCGGCGGCGGCCTTCGAGGGACAGATCGGCCAGACCTCGTACGCCTCCTCCAAGGGCGGCGTGCACGCGATGACCCTGGTGGCGGCCCGGGACCTCGCGAGCTGGGCGATCCGGGTCAACACCATCGCGCCCGGGACCTTCGACACCCCGATGCTGGCAAGGCTGCGCGAGGACATCCGGCAGAGCATCGCCGAGACCATCCCGCACCCCAGGCGCCTCGGCCATGCCGCGGACTACGCCGACCTGGCACTGGCCATGGTGCGCAACCCCTACCTCAACGGCGAGACCGTCCGCCTCGACGGCGCCCTGCGCATGGGCCCGAGGTGAGCGCCGCCCCCGAGGTCCTGGTGGACGCACACGACCGGGTCCTCGTCATCACCGTCAACAGACCGGCGCAGAAGAACGCGATGACCCTGGCGGCCGCCCACCTCGTCGCCGAGGCAATCGACCGCCTGGACGACTCGCCTGACCTGTCCGTCGCCGTCCTGACCGGTGCCGGCGGGACCTTCTGCGCGGGCATGGACCTGAAACGGTTCGCGCTCGGCGAGCGTCCGGCGCTGCCGGGCCGTGGCTTCGGCGGGCTCGTCGAGGCACCCCCCGAGAAGCCGATCATCGCCGCGGTCGAGGGCTGGGCGCTCGGCGGCGGCTGCGAACTCGCCCTCGCCTGCGACCTGGTGGTGGCGGCGCAGGGGGCGCGCTTCGGGCTGCCCGAGGTCAGGCTCGGCCTGGTGGCACGGGGCGGCGGAATGATCAGGCTGCCGCAGCGGCTGCCGCGCTCCGTCGCGATGGAACTGCTGCTCACCGGCGACCCGATCGACGCCGAGCGGGCCGAGCGGCTGGGACTGGTCAACCGCGTCGTGCCCGAGGGACAGGCGCTGGAGGCGGCGATGCGGTTCGCCGGACGCGTCGCCGAGAACGCGCCCTTGGCTGTCCGGTGCGCCAAGGCCGTGGCGAGCGCTGCCCCCGGGTGGCCGCAGGACGAGGTGTGGCGCAGACAGGCCCCGTTCTCCGACGCCGTGTTCGCCTCGCAGGACGCAAAGGAAGGAGCACGGGCCTTCGTGGAGCGCAGGGAACCCAAGTGGACGGGCCGTTAGGCGCGCGTCGCCCGCCCGGCGGTCGCCCGCCCGGGGGGCCGTGCGCCGTACGTACGGCTGTCAGCGGATGGCCACGGGGTTCACCAGGCCGCCGGTGCTGCGCAGGAAGCGCTCGGGCGTCGCGTTCAGCAGGAAGGTGTGGCGGCGGTCCCGGGCACAGGCCGCCGCGAGGTCTTCGAGTACCCAGTTCTGTCCCTGGATCATGCCCATCATCACCAGACACAGGACGTGCACGGGCAGCATGACGTCCTCGACGTTCGACGGCAGCAGTTCCATGGGCATGTTGTCGATCGCGGCAGCAGCCGCACGGCGCTCGTGGAAGAAGAGGGGGGCGTCGTAGTCGAGCGCGGGTACCGGCCGGCGATAGCTCGGGACGTCCGCCGCCAGGAAGTGCGTCACCTGCCCGGTCCGGACCAGGACGATGTCGCCCTCCTCCACCGGTGTTCCCTGGGCCTCCTCGACGGCCTCCAGGACGGCGCGCGTCACCGGGAACCGGCCCGGAAGGACGCCGACGCCCTGGTGCCGGGCCACGTCCAGGAGGATGCCCCGCGAAACGACGGTGCCGGCCGCCTCGATGCCGAGCCGCGTGGCGCCGGAGGCGTCGATCGCGTCCGCCGGGATGCCGTTGTACATGACGCCGCGGTGACTGCAGTGCGACAGCGCGTCCCAGTGCGTCGCCGCCTGCGTGGGAGTCACCACGATGTCGTCGCTGTAGGCGACCGAGTCGGGGGAGTCCCCCATCAACGTGTTGATCGCGAGCATCGTCCGGACCGGATTGATACGCCCCGGGACTCCTGTGCCGTTCTGCGGGCCGTCCAGCGACAGCGACATGGCGAGCGAGAAGCTCTCGCCCGTCACCACCGAGGCCGTCGCCTGCCTCACCACTTCGGGGGTGATGAAGTTGAGCGTCCCCCGCTCGTCGTCCGCGCCCCACCGCTTCCAGTTGCTGACCTGCTCGGCCAAGGTGTCGAACTCGGCAACGCTCAGCACGGTTTCCGCCTCTCTTCGCTGTGACTCGCGTGCGTACGACGTGGACCGTCCCGGCCGGTCCACGTCAGGAGCGCGGCTCCCGGGGGAGGCCCAGGGCCCGCTCGGCGATGGTCGTGCGCAGCACCTCGTTGGCGCCCCCGGCGATGGTGTAGGCCCGGGCGTAGAGGAGGGCGTCCTGCCAGTAGCCCCCGTCCACGGCACCGCCGTCGCCCTCGACCAGCAGGCCGTCCAGCCCCTGGAGTCGGACCCCCAGCGAGGCGGCGTCCAGGTTGGTGTCGCTGAAGAAGACCTTGACCGTCGCAGGATCGATCGGCTCGTCGGTCCCCGCCGCCATCCGGGACTGCACGGCCTTGCTCATCAGGTCGGCGACGTACACACGCGTCGCCAGCCGGCCCAGGCGATCGCGCACGGCCGCGTCACCCAGAGGCGGCAGCCCCTCCGGACCGGGCCGGGCCGCCAGCGTCAGCAGACCGCCGAGATCGTCGAGCAGTTCGGCGCTCCGCGCGGCCACCGAACCCCGCTCCTGGGCCAGGCTCGCACCGGCGACCCGCCAGCCGCCGTCGACCTCCCCGATCACCCGGTCGGCCGGGATGCGTACCCCGTCCAGGAACACCTCGTTGAAGTCGGCGGTGCCGGTGATCTCCCTGAGCGGCCGGATCTCCACTCCCGGGGCGCGCATGTCGAGCGCGAACGCGGTGATGCCCCGGGTCTTCGGCGCCCCGGGATCGGTGCGCGCGAGCAGGTATCCGACGTCGGCGTACTGGGCGTTGGTCGTCCACACCTTCTGGCCGTCGACCACGAAGTGGTCGCCGTCCCGGCGGGCCCGGGTCCGCAGCCCCGCCAGGTCGCTGCCCGCCTCCGGCTCGCTGAAGAGCTGGCACCACAGGTCCTGGCCGGACCGCAGCCGGGGCAGGAATCGGCGCTTCTGCTGCTCCGTCCCGTGGGCCAGCAGGGCGCCCGCGGCGAGGGCGCCGGCTCCGATCTGCCCCCAGGTCCGCGCCCGTGCCAGTTCCTCGGCGACGACGAAGGCGGGCTCGGGACGCGGATCGGCGAGACCGCCGTACTCCGCCGGCCACGACCGGCCGAGATAGCCGGCGTCATGGAGCCGGGCGATCCACCGGCGCAGTTCCGGGACGAGTGCGGGAGCGGGCGCCCGCACCCCCGAGTGGGTCTTCCTGCCGGGGGCGTGGGTACGGATGAACGAGCGCACCTCGGCGCGAAAGGCGTCGAGTTCGGCGCTGGTGTCGAGCCTCATCGTGTCTCCAGCCTCATCATGTCTCCTGTCAGACCGAGGGCATGCCGGGGTCGCGGGGCAGCCCGAGGACCTGTTCGGCGAGGGTGTTCCGCTGGATCTCGGCGGTGCCGGCCCCGATCGTGGACGCCCGTGTGCGCAGGAAGCCGTAGAGCCACCTGCCGCGCTGCACCGCTTCCTCGGACCCGGGTCCCAGCAGGCCGGCCGGGCCGAGCACGTCGACGGCGAACTCGTGGATGTCCTGCTCGAACTGGGAGATGTGCAGACGTGACACGGAGGAGACGGGGCCCGGCTCCCCATGGGTGAGGATGTCGGAGATCGTGCGCTGTCCGTTGTAGTGCATGATCCGTGCCCGGATCTCGAAGTCGGCCATCCGGTCCCGCACGTCCGCGTCGTCCAGCGCGCCGCGTTCCGCGAGGAGCTGCCGGAGTTCGCCGAGGACGCGCCGGTAGGTCGCGGCCTGGTTCATGGCGCCGGCGGCACGCTCGTGCCCCAGACTCGTGCGGACCAGCGGCCAGCCCCCGTTCTCCTCCCCGACACGGTCGGCGACCGGTACCCGGACTTCGTCGAAGAACACCTCCGCGAACAGGTGCCCGCCGGTCAGGTCGCGCAGCGGACGGACGTCCACGCCCGGAGCGTGGGCGTCGACGACGAGGTAGGTGATCCCGCGCTGTCGCGACTCGCGCGTCCCCGTCCGCACGAGCGTGAAGAAGACGTCCGCCCTGGCGGCGTGGCTGGTCCACACCTTCTGTCCGTTCACCACGTAGGTGTCGCCCGCACGGCGTGCGGTGGTGCGCAGGCCCGGCAGGTCGGAACCGGCCTCCGGCTCGGAGTAGCCCTGCGCCCACACGGTGTCCCCGCGCAGCATGGACGGCAGCCAGCGCCGGCGCTGTTCGTCGGTGCCGTACTTGATGATCGTCGGAGCGGCGATGCCCAGGCCCGTCCCGACCGGGCCGGGTACCCGGGCCCGTGCCAGCTCCTCCTGGTACACCACCTGGTGGGCGAACGGCAGGTCCATCCCGCCGTACTCCTCGGGCCAGCTCGGTCCGGCGAAGCCGTGGTCGAAGAGGGCGGCCTGCCAGGCGCGGGTCCAGGCGAAGCGCTCCTCGGGATCCCGTGGACGCCGCCCGGGTCCGTGGCCGGTGAGGAAGTCCCGCAGCCGGGAACGGAAGACGTCGAGCGACTCCGGGTTCCGGGAGAGGGGGAGGGCCGAAGCGGACGTCATGGGCGGGCTCCTTCTGCCATGGTGAGCCGGGCGAGCCGGGCCCGTTCCTCGCGGGGCGTGCCGAACAGCAGCTCGGACGACTTGGCCCGGCGCAGATAGAGATGTGCGCGGTGCTCCCAGGTGAAGCCGATTCCCCCGTGGATCTGGATGTTCTCCTTCGCCGCGTGGGTGAACGCCTCCGAGCAGTAGGAGCGGGCCACGGCGGCCGCGATCGCCGCCTCGGTGCCCGGCGTGCCCACGACCGACCCGGCGAACCTGGCCGCCGACCGGGCGCACTCCACCTCGACCAGCAGTTGGGCGCACTTGTGCTTGATCGCCTGGAAGGAGCCGATGGGCCGCCCGAACTGTTCCCGTGTCCTGGCATGTCCGACCGCCATGTCGAGGCACGCGGCGGCTCCGCCGACCTGCTCCGCGGCGAGCGCCGCCCGCACGAGGTCCCGTACGGCCGCGAGCGACCCGGAGGCGTCACCCGCCCCGATCCTGGTCGCGGGGGCGGCGTCGAAGCGGATCCGCGCCAGCGGCCGGGTCGGGTCCAGGGCGTCCAGCACCATGCTGGTGAGACCGGGCGCGGTGGCCGGGACGCCGAAGAGCCCGACGCCGTCGGGGCACCGGGCGGTCACGAGCAGCAGGTCGGCGGTGTGCCCGTCCACGACGTACGTCTTCGTGCCGGAGAGCACCCAGCCGCCCGGCCCCCGCTCGGCCATGGTGGCGGGCGGATCCGCCTCCCATGAACCGTCCGGTTCGGCCGTCGCCAGCGTCGCGGTGAGCGCCCCCGAGGCGACGCCCGGCAGCCACCGGTCCATCGCCACCTCGTCACCGCAGTGCGTCAGCGTCTGACCGGCCAGCACGGCAGTGGCGAAGAAGGGACTCGGGAACAGGGCACGGCCCATCTCCTCCAGTACGACGCCGAGTTCGGCGGGGCCGAGGCCGGCACCGCCGAACCGCTCGGGCACGGTGAGACCGGTGAGGCCGAGCTGACCGGACAGCTGGCGCCACAGGCCCCCGTCGTACTCCTGTGGGCCGGTGCCGGGAGGCGGCGGGCGGTGGCTCGTGGCCTTGTCGTCGAGGAACGTGCGCACCAGCAGGCGCAGTTCCTCCTGTTCCTCACCGAGACTGAGGCTCATCGCGCATCCATCGACATCGTCGTGCCCCTCACGCGTCCTGACCCTAACAGTGATCGGATAAATCAGTAAACTGATTCTGCTGTCAAGGGCGGACGGCCGTCCCGCTCAGCGGACGAGCGGCCCGGGCGGTATGCGGCCGGACGTCCTTGCCCCGTTCCCGGTAATGAGGTTCTCCGAGCAAGTACACTCATTGTCATGAGTGCCACATTGGGGCCAGTCGGTCAGACGGTCCGCGCGCCCAAGACGGCGGAGCTGATCGCCGCGCAACTGCGCCGTCGTATCGTCCAGGGCGAGCTGACGCCCGGCGAGACGCTGCCGCCCGAGATCCAGCTCATGGAGCAGTTCGGCGTCTCGCGGCCCACCCTGCGCGAGGCCTTCCGCATCCTCGAAGCCGAGATGCTCATCAGCGTCCGCCGCGGCAGCCGGGGTGGCGCTCAGGTCATGGCCCCGGACTTCTCCGTGGCGGCCCGTCACGTGGGACTGCTCCTGCAGATGCAGGGGACCACCGTCGACGACGTCTACGAGGCCCGGATGATCGCCGAGCCGGCGTGCGCACGCATGCTGGCCAAGCGCCGCACGAAGCAGGACCTCACCGACCTCAGCGAGGTGGTGGCGGAACTCCAGTCGGCCGTGGAGTCGAAGGACGACGCCGTGCCCGACCCGGCGTTGTGGTCGCGGCTGACGTACCGGTTCCATGAACTGATCATGGAGCGCTGCGGCAACAAGACCCTGGCCGTCCAGGGTGCGGTCCTCCAGGAGATCGTGGCGACCCATCTGGAGATGCGGGTCGCGCGGAACTTCGACAAGACGGAGTCGCCCGAGCGTTTCCAGCGGGCCATCAAGGCCTACAAGCGTCTGGTGGTGCTGCTGGAGGCCCGGGACGCCGAGGGCGCCGAGCGGCACTGGCGCACGCACATGAAGGTCGCGGGTACCTACCTCCTCAAGGACGATCTTCACAACAAGCCCGTGGTGGATCTCTTCGCCTGATCCGGGGCGTCGCCCGCACCTGCCTCGCGGAAATCTCCATGTGACGGTGCGGGCCCTGCCCGGGTGACCACGGGCTTCGCAAGACGTGTCCCGGTCAGCGGGACTCGGGGCCGACGGCTGATCGGCGCCGCCTACTCTCCTCCTGTTGGATCCAGCCGACCGGGCATCGCGCCCATCGGGACGGACTGAGACCCAGGAGAGCCGCGATGCGACGCGACCATGACCTCACCAGGACGAGGCAGCCGAACTCCCGCATCAGCGCCGGCACGCTTGCCTTAACACGCTGACGAGCCCGCGCTTCCGCACGTCCGCGTCCCCGGAATCCGAGGGATCCCCCGCAGCTTGCGGAGCCTCTTCCGGCGGCATCACCGGCTCTCTGCGTCAACGGCGTGCCTCGGATCGCCGTCTCCCGGATCGCCGTGCCCTCTTCGCCTCGGTGGCCCATGTCCTCGGCACCCAGGCAGTACCCGACCATGCGACGGATCAAGGGAGATCCCATGGACGAAAAGCTGAAGTTCAAGCTCTATCGTTTGTCGGTCTGGTGCGGCGTGGTGGTGGTCATAGCCAACACGCTCGCGTTCTCGGTCTTCGGGCACCTCTCGCCGCCCGTCTCGCCTTCGGACAACGCGCAGCAGGTGGCCGACTTCCTGACGGAACACCGGACCGGCATCCTCTGGGCCGTGGTCACGATGGGTGTCTTCGCTCCGTTCTTCTACCCGTTCGCGGTCATCACGAGCCTGCAGATGCGCCGGATCGAAGGCGGCTGGGGCCTGTTGTCGATGATCCAGCTGACGACGGCGGTCGTCGCGCCGACGGGATGGGTCTACCCGCTCGCCGTGCTGGCCACCGCCGCCTACCGGCCGCACCGCAGCCCCGAGTTGATGCAGCTCCTCAGTGACCAGTTCTGGCTCACGTACGTGGGAGTCGCTGTCATCTTCGTCATCAACGTCGCGGTGATCGGTCTGTCGGCGCTCATCGACCGGCGGCCCGAGCCGGTGTTCCCGCGGTGGTTCGGCTGGCTGAACCTCGTGCTGGCGGTCTCCTTCTTCCCCGGGGTCTTCGTGTACGTGGCGACCGACGGTCCGTTCGCCTGGGACGGGGTGTTCACGGTCCTGATCCCGTCCATCGCGTTCGTCGTCTGGAAGATCGCGATGATCATCGTGCTGCTGAGAGCGGTCAGGTCCGAGGAACGCGAGGTACTGGGACAGCAGACGGCCGTACCCGCGGCGGCCTGAGGGCATACGGAGGACGAGCCGAACTCCCCCATGCGTGAGTGGAGTTCGGCTCACCCGCGTCTTGAAGCTCCATCCATGAGTAGATTAAGTTAACTCAATAACCTTGATATGTGGTTGCCCGTCAGGCACGGGTACGCCGGCAGGGAAGGAGCCGTATGGCCGGGAAAGGCAGGCTCGCGACGGGAGCGTCACCGCACGTGGACGAGGCGTTCATCGGCCGCGCGCTGGACGACGCCGACCTGAACGCGCTGAGGCTCGCGCTGTACCAAGCCACCGGAGACGAGACCCTGCTCGAACTACCGCTCAAGACCACCCCCATGTACGGCGGCGCGCTCAAACAGACCGTCCTGGCCGAAGAGTCCGTGGAGACCCTGCGGGCCAAGGCGACGGAGTTCCTCCTCGGAACGTCGGGCGCGGGGGGCCGCGGGTTTCGGGGGGCCGGGGCGCCGCGCCCGCCGGAGGGGGGGGGGGGGGTTAAAACAAAGGAGCGGGCGACCACCAATGGG
>NZ_JBHXLU010000059.1:0-65967 GCF_042720695.1 Streptomyces sp. NPDC058457
GGGAGGCACGCACGCGTGCCTCCCTCTTCCTGTTGCCTTCTGCCGCGCTTACTCCTGCTTCTTGCGCCGCGTCCCGAAGACGATCTCGTCCCAGCTCGGTACGGCGGCCCGGCGGCCGGGGCGGACGCCGTCGGCCTCGGCCTGGCGGTCGGTGGCGCCGATCAGCCGGTCGCGGTGGCTGCCGACGGAGCGGGGCATGAGAACGTCCGCGTAGGCGGAGCCGGCCGAGGCCGCCGGGGCCGGGGGCTCCTCCGCCGCCGGTTCCGGCGCGGGCTCCTCCGGGACCTCCGCGGGGCGCTCCGGGACCACCATGTCGCCCCGGAAGCTCGGCACCGCCTCCAGCAGGCTGGTCAGCGAGTCCCGTTCGCCCGTGCTCTCCTCGGCCGGTTCGGACGACTGTGCGGGCAGGCTCGGCCGCTCGCGGTCCCGGTCGCCGGAACGGTCCAGCGGGCGGTCGCGCGGCAGCCGCGCGATGCGCGGCACGAACGGAAAGCTGGGCTCCGGTACGGCGAGGTCGTCGGACTCGCCGATCAGCGAGCGTGCCTCGTCGTCGACCGCCTGGACGAGCCGCCGGGGCGGGTCGTAGGTCCAGCTCGCCGAGTGCGGTTCGCCCGCGACCAGGTAGACGAGCAGGACCTCCCAGGTGCCGTCGTCGCGGCGCCAGGAGTCCCACTGCACGGTGTCCTTCTCGGCACCGCGCAGCACCAGCCGCTCCTGTACGGCCTCGCCGAGCAGTGGCCCGGAGTTCTCGCCGGGCCGGCGGACGGGCGTCTTGCGGGCCCGCTCGGCCATGAAGGCGCGCTCGGCCAGTACCGGACCCTCGAAGCGCCGCACCCGGTCGACGGGGATCCCGGCGAGCTGGGCGACCTCTTCCGCGGTCGCGCCCGCCCGTATCCGCGCCTGGATGTCTCGCGGCCGGAGATGGCTCTCGACCTCGATCTCGATCTGGCCGAGCCGGGGCCGGTCGCCGCGTACGGCGGCACGGAGCCGTTCGTCGATCGGAAGGGTGTACTCCGTAGAGTCGGCAGCCTTGAGCACCAGCCGTGTGCCGTCATTGGAGACGGCCACGACACGCAGTTCGGGCATGGGGACCTCCCGGGTGGTGCCTGCCGACGTCACGTGCGTCGCTGCTTCCGCTAGTCGAGTGTGGCCTGCCCGGGTGCAGCCTGCCACAACCTTGCCGAGTTGCCCGGCGTGTCGGGCGTGAGCCCTGGGCCGCCGTTATGGCACGGTTACCTATTCGCAACGCTAAGTGACCAAAGCTGTCACCCTGTGCAACTAGCCCCCTCCCGGCGGTCCTGCAAGGCCTCGGACGCCCCGGCGGGAGACCGGACCCAGGGTTCGCAACAGTACTCCATTCGGGCCACGTGCGTGGATTGGCGCGCCGCCCAACTTCTGGCAACAACCGCTCCTCGGCCGTTGTTTGCCCATCTCGGGCGATCTTGAACGTGGCGTACTTCACGCAATCCTCAGAAACGGAACTATTGGTTTCGTCCGTACGTCCCTTTCCTGCGTGGTCGATCGAACAAGTGCGGGAAGGGCGGGAGGGGTTGGGAATGCGCGAAAGGCCCGGTTCTGATGACCGGGCCGGTGCGGGGGAGGCTGCGAAGGGGAGTTCGGGGCCGGGCGGCTCCTCGGCTACTGACCGAGAACCCTTCGCAAGTAGTCGTTCTGGAACAGCCGGTCCGGATCGAGCCGGTCCCGCAGCGCCGTGAACTCACCGAAGCGCGGGTAGACCTCGGCGAAGTAGTCGGCGTCCCGGGTGTGCACCTTGCCCCAGTGCGGGCGGCCCTCGTGCGCGGTGAAGATGCGCTCGGCGGCGGTGAAGTACGCCTGGTACGGCGTGCCGCGGAACATGTGCACGGCGATGTACGCGCTGTCCCGGGCGGACGCGGTGGACAGGGCGATGTCGTCGGCGGGGGCGGTGCGGACCTCGACCGGGTAGCTGATCCTGAGGTCCGAACGGTCGACCATGGCCTTCAGTTCCCGCAGCGTGTCCACCAGGGCCGCGCGCGGGACGGCGTACTCCATCTCGACGAACCGCACCCGGCGGGGCGAGGTGAAGACCTTGTAGGGGATGTCCGTGTAGGTCCGTGCGGACCAGGCGCGGGTGGAGATCCGGGCGATGGACGGAATGGTCGCGGGCGCCGCGCGGCCGACCATGTTCACCGCCTGCCAGAGGCCGTTGGCGACGAACTCGTCGTCGAACCAGCCGGCCAGCTGTCCCACCGGCTGTGCCGGGCCCGCGCTGCGGTTGTTGCGCTTGGTGTTGGTCGACGCGGTGTGCGGGAACCAGTAGAACTCGAAGTGCTCGTTCTCCGTGCTGTGTTGGTCGAACTCGGACAGCACCCGGTCGAAGGTCATCGGTTCCTCGCGGGCCGTGACGAGGAAGACCGACTCCACCGCGAAGGTGATCGCGGTGACGATGCCCAGGGCGCCGAGACCGACCCGCGCCGCCGCGAAGACCTCCGGGTTCTCCTTCTCCGAGCAGGTGAGCACGGACCCGTCGGCGGTGACCAGTTCGAGTTCCCTGATCTGCGCGGCGAGCGACGCGGACTCGCGGCCGGTGCCGTGGGTGCCGGTGCTGGTGGCCCCGGAGACCGTCTGCTCCATGATGTCGCCCATGTTGGTCAGCGACAGGCCCTCCCGGGCCAGGGCCACATTGAGTCGCTTGAGCGGGGTGCCGGCCTCGACCGTGACGGTCATGGCCTTACGGTCGATGTTGCGGATGCCCGTCAACAGTTGAGGGCGGATCGAGACACCGTCGGTCGCGGCGATCGAGGTGAAGGAGTGGCCGCTGCCGACCGCCTTCACCTTCAGGCCGTCCTCCGCCGCCTGCCGTACGGCCGCCGCCAGCTCGTCCACGGAGGCGGGCGTGACCTCCCGCGCGGGGCGGACGGTGACATTCCCTCCCCAGTTACGCCACGTGCCGCTCTTCCCGCTCGCTGTGCTGCCCAACGGAGCCTCCCCGACCCGTGACCGGCCTGCTGAGCCGGCGGTACCCGAGGAAACCGACCGCGACCGCGACGGCTCCGGACACGGCCGGAACCCCGTACCCGGCACGGGCGCCGGCCGCGTCGATCACCCAGCCGGCGACCGAGGAGCCGAGCGCCACCCCGACCGCCAGGCCGGTGCTCACCCAGGTCATGCCCTCGGTGAGTTTCGCGCGAGGTACGTGCTTTTCGATGAGGGACATCGTCGTGATCATCGTCGGTGCGATGGACAGGCCCGCAACGAACAGCGCCACGGCCAGAAGCGGCAAGTTTCCGACCAGTAGGAGGGGGATCATACTCACGGCCATCGCACATATGCCCAGCAGCCACCTGCGTTCCGGTCTCCCCGCGAACCGCATGAGCCCGAAGACCGCTCCGGCCACGCAGGAACCGGCCGCGTACAGCGCCAGGACGACGCTGGAAGCGGCCTTGTGGCCCCGTTCGTCGGCGAAGGCGACGGTCACCACGTCGACCGCCCCGAAGATGGCTCCGGTGGCCACGAAGGTCGCCACCAGGACCTGGAGGCCGGGCGCGCGCAGCGCCGAACCGTCGCCGTGGTGCCCGCGCGGGTGCGGCTCGGGCTCGGTGGCCCGCTGGGCGGTCAGCCAGAAGACGCCGGCGGCGAGGAAACAGGCGGCCAGCAGCGGGCCCGCCTCCGGGAACCAGGTCGTGGACAGGCCGATGGAGAGGATCGGCCCGAAGATGAAGCACACCTCGTCGACGACGGACTCGAACGAGTAGGCGGTGTGCAGCTGCGGGGTGCCCCGGTAGAGGGCCGCCCAGCGGGCCCGGATCATCGCGCCCAGGCTCGGCACCGCGCCGATCCCGGCGGCGCACCCGAACAGCACCCAGTCCGGCCACCCGTAGTGCGCGGCGAACAGCAGCCCGGCCGCGGCCGTGAGCGCGAGGAGGGTGGCGGGGCGCAGGACGCGGCGCTGGCCGTGCCGGTCGACCAGCCGGGACACCTGCGGGCCGAGCGCGGCGGCGGACAGCGCCATGGTGGCCGACAGCGCGCCCGCGAGCCCGTACCTACCGCTGAGCTGGGAGATCATCGTGACCACGCCGATGCCCATCATGGACAGTGGCATCCGGCCGACGAAGCCCGCGGCGGAGAAGCCCCTGCTGCCGGGGGCGGCGAACAGGGCGCGATAGGGGCTGGGCACGGGGATCTCCGACAGATGTGCGAGGTAAGGCGTGATGGCGGCTGATACAGCTTACGAGCGCGGCCGCCGTGTTGCACCCGCTCGGCACCCGGGATAAACCTCCCGAATCCGACTCTTCACGCTCCTGTTTCCGGGCTGTCAGCGCCGGGTGGCAGGATCGGCTCATGTCAGACGCGCTCGATGCCACCCCCTACGACGCCCTGCTCCTGCTCTCCTTCGGCGGCCCGGAAGGCCCGGACGACGTGGTTCCGTTCCTGGAGAACGTGACGCGCGGGCGCGGTATCCCGACCGAACGTCTCAAGGAAGTCGGACAGCACTACTTCCTGTTCGGCGGGGTCAGCCCGATCAACGACCAGAACCGCGCCCTGCTGGACGCCCTGCGCAAGGACTTCGCCGAGCACGGCCTGGACCTGCCGATCTACTGGGGCAACCGCAACTGGGCGCCGTACCTGACGGACACCCTGCGCGAGATGGTCGCCGACGGCCGCCGCCGCGTCCTGGTGCTCGCCACCAGCGCCTACGCCTCCTACTCGGGCTGCCGCCAGTACCGCGAGAACCTCGCGGACTCGCTGGCCGCGCTGGCCGCCGAGGGCCTCGAACTCCCGAAGATCGACAAGCTGCGGCACTACTTCAACCACCCCGGCTTCCTCGACCCGATGATCGACGGGGTCCTCCAGTCCCTCGCCGACCTCCCCGAGGACGTCCGCGCGGGCGCCCACATCGCGTTCACCACCCACTCCGTCCCGACCGCGAGCGCCGACACCTCGGGGCCGGTCGAGGCGCACGGCGAGGGCGGCGCGTACGTCGAGGAGCACCTGGACGTGGCCCAGCTGATCGCCGACGCGGTCCGCGGGCGCACCGGCATCGACCACCCCTGGCGGCTCGTCTACCAGTCCCGCTCCGGCGCCCCGCAGATCCCGTGGCTCGAGCCCGACATCTGCGACCACCTGGAGGCGCTGCACGGCGCCGGGGTCCCGGCCGTCGTCATGGCCCCCATCGGCTTCGTCTCCGACCACATGGAGGTCCTCTACGACCTCGACACGGAGGCCACGGCCAAGGCCGAGGAGCTGGGTCTGCCGGTACGGCGGTCCGCGACCGTGGGGGACGACCCGCGGTTCGCCGCCGCGATCCGCGAGCTGGTGCTGGAGCGCGCGGCCGTGGAGAACGGGCGGGAGGCCATGCCGTGCGCCCTGGGCACGCTCGGCGCGAGCCACAACCTCTGCCCGGTCGGCTGCTGCCCGGCCCGTGCACTCCGCCCCGCCGCGGCCGGCGCCGACAGCCCCTACGCGTGAGGAGCCCCGTGACCGACGCCCCGCACAAGGACCTGCTGGACCTCGCCCGGGAGGCGGCCGCCCGCGCGGGCGAGCTGCTGCGGGACGGCCGTCCGGCCGGCCTCACCGTGGCCCGGACCAAGTCCAGTCCGATCGACGTCGTGACCGAGATGGACATCGCGGCGGAGAAACTGATCACCGACCTGATCGCCGGTCACCGTCCCGACGACGGCTTCCTCGGCGAGGAGGGCGCGTCCACGCAGGGCACGAGCGGTGTCCGCTGGGTGATCGACCCGCTCGACGGCACGGTCAACTACCTGTACGGGCTGCCGACCTGGGCGGTCTCCATCGCCGCCGAGCAGGACGGGGAGACCGTGGTCGGCGTCGTGGCGGCCCCGATGCGCGGCGAGACGTACCACGCGGTGCGCGGCGGCGGGGCCTGGGCGACCGGGGCGTGGGAGGGCGAGCGGGAGCTGCGCTGCCGCCCGGCGCCGCCGCTGGACCAGGCACTGGTGTCGACCGGCTTCAACTACGTCACCGACGTCCGCACCCACCAGGCCGAGGTCGCGGCCCGGCTGATCCCGCTGCTCCGCGACATCCGGCGCAGCGGTTCGGCGGCGATCGACCTGTGCGACGTGGCCTGCGGCCGACTGGACGGGTACTACGAGCGCGGGCTGAACGCGTGGGACTGGGGAGCGGGGGACCTGATCGCCCGCGAGGCCGGCGCCCGCACCGGTGGACGCCCCGGAGAGCCCCTGTCGCGCGACCTGACGATCGCCGGCGCCCCGGGCGTCTTCGAGCCCCTCCAGCGGCTCCTGGAGGACTTCGGGGCGTGGCACGACTGAGGGGCGCCGCCCGCGTGGGCTGAGGGGCTTCGGCACCGCCGGAGACCGCCGTGCCGGCCGGGCGCCGTCGCGGCGGGGAGCAACCACTGGTGGGGAGCCCGTTTCGACAGCGGGGAAGTCGGCAGCGGCGAACGGTCGG
Source organism: Streptomyces sp. NPDC058457 (assembly GCF_042720695.1). Taxonomy (NCBI): domain Bacteria; kingdom Bacillati; phylum Actinomycetota; class Actinomycetes; order Kitasatosporales; family Streptomycetaceae; genus Streptomyces; species Streptomyces sp. NPDC058457. The sequence continues at coordinate 6,412 of NZ_JBHXLU010000059.1, forward strand.
CCGGGCACCGCCGGAGACCGCCGTCGTGGCTCGGCGCCGTGGCGGCGGGAAAAGATTCCGGGCGGCGTTGCGAGAACTGCAGGCGCCGTCGCTCCGGGTGCACGCAGCCGGTCTCGAGAAAAAGATCTCGCGCCTTGCCAGCCGGCAGGAATCGAACGCCGTTGCGGTGGGAAAGGATCAGGTACGAGCAGGGCCCCGGCGCTGGATTCGCCGGGGCCCTGTTCTCGTGGTGCCGTGCTGCGGGACTGTCAGACGCTGGTCGCGCCGACTTCCACACCGTGTTCGGCTGCGAGGCGGCGCAGGTCGTCGAGCTCGGCCTGTTCCACTTCGACGAGGAAGTCGTCACCCTCGTCACGAGCCCTCGTGATGTCGGACTCGGTCGCCTTTATGCGCTGCAGAAGTCCTGCGGTGAATGCGTCCATGCTGCGCCCCCTCGTCCTGGGTCGTGGGTCGGTGGCACGGGGGTGTGCCGTTCAGAAGGGGCGATCACGTCTCTTGCGGGTGCCCAGCGCTGCCCTGCTGGGCGGCGACGGTGCCGGACACCCCCAACGTCCACTCTGCTGTAGCGGCGTTGTACGTACCGCATGGTGCTGCGGCACATGCAGAGCGTGATCGCGGGGTGTACATGCCGTCCTCCCCCCGCTCCCCTCCGTGGAAACCTCAACCGCAGGAGAAAATCTCGCATTCCCGCCCGGCGGCCTCCGATCCCGCTGCCGAGACCCCTGTCTTACTGCCGACTTATGGCCGAAAAGGGCAGGATGGAGGTCTCACCCCATGGAGACCCCTGCCCGCGTGCGCCGGTGCGCGCTACGCGAGTGGACAGAGGAAGGACAAGCGACGTGCGCGTACTCGTCGTCGAGGACGAGCAACTGCTCGCCGATGCGGTGGCCACCGGACTGCGCCGGGAGGCCATGGCCGTCGACGTCGTGTACGACGGTGCAGCCGCCCTGGAGCGCATCGGCGTCAACGACTACGACGTGGTCGTCCTCGACCGCGACCTCCCCCTCGTGCACGGCGACGACGTCTGCCGCAAGATCGTCGAGCTCGGCATGCCCACCCGCGTGTTGATGCTGACCGCGTCCGGTGACGTCAGCGACCGCGTCGAGGGCCTGGAGATCGGCGCCGACGACTACCTCCCCAAACCCTTCGCGTTCAGCGAGCTCATCGCGCGCGTGCGGGCCCTCGGCCGCCGTACCAGCGTGCCGCTGCCGCCCGTCCTGGAGCGCGCCGGCATCAAGCTCGACCCGAACCGCCGCGAGGTCTTCCGCGACGGCAAGGAGGTCCAGCTTGCGCCGAAGGAGTTCGCCGTCCTGGAGGTGCTGATGCGCAGCGAGGGGGCGGTGGTCAGCGCCGAGCAGCTCCTGGAGAAGGCGTGGGACGAGAACACCGACCCCTTCACCAACGTCGTGCGGGTGACCGTCATGACGCTGCGCCGCAAGCTGGGCGAGCCCCCGGTGATCGTCACCGTCCCCGGCTCGGGTTACCGGATCTGATGACCGTGGCCACCACTCCCGCACCCCCACAGGCACCCCCCAAGCCCACCTGGGACCCCAGAAGGCCGCAGCCTGTCCTCCCGTGGCTGCGCCCGACCATCCGCATACGGCTCACCCTGCTGTACGGCGGCATGTTCCTGATCGCCGGCATCCTGCTGCTGTCGATCATCTACCTGCTCGCAGCCCAGGCGATCAGCACCGGCAACCAGCCGCTGTTCAAGATCATCGAGGGCGTGAACATCAAGGTCTCCAGCGACAACTGTCCGGCGATCACCAGCGCCAGCGCCGGTACCCAGATCCAGATCCCGGACTTCAACGCCGCGATCGCCCAGTGCGTGGACCGCCAGCGCCAGGCGGCCCTGGACGACCTGCTGAGCCGCTCGCTGCTGGCCCTGCTGGGCCTGGCCGTGATCGCCTTCGCGTTCGGCTACGCGATGGCCGGCCGGGTGCTGTCCCCGCTCGGCCGGATCACCCGCACCGCCCGCGCGGTGGCCGGCTCGGACCTGTCCCGCCGGATCGAGCTGGACGGCCCGGACGACGAGCTCAAGGAGCTCGCGGACACCTTCGACGACATGCTGGAACGGCTGCAACGGGCCTTCACCGCCCAGCAGCGCTTCGTCGGCAACGCCTCGCACGAGCTGCGCACGCCCCTGGCGATCAACCGCACGCTCCTGGAGGTGCACCTCTCGGACCCGGGCGCACCCGTGGAGCTGCAGCAGCTCGGCAAGACGCTGCTGGCCACCAACGAGCGCAGCGAGCAGCTCGTGGAGGGCCTGCTGCTGCTCGCCCGCAGCGACAACCAGATCGTCGAGCGCAAACCGGTCGACCTGGCGGAGGTGGCCTCCCAGGCCGTCGACCAGGTGCACGCCGAGGCGGAGGCCAAGGGCGTGACGATCCGGGGCGTACGGAAGCCCGCGGTGGTGCAGGGCAACGGCGTGCTCCTGGAGCGGATCGCCCTGAACCTGCTGCAGAACGCGGTGCGCTACAACGTGCCCGAGGACGGCTGGGTCGAGGTCAACACGGAGATCCAGCACGGACAGGCGGTGCTGTACGTCGCGAACACCGGACCGGTGGTGCCGGCGTACGAGATCGACAACCTCTTCGAGCCCTTCAGACGGCTCCGTACCGAGCGCACGGGCAGCGACAAGGGTGTCGGCCTCGGCCTTTCCATCGTGCGGTCGGTGGCCCGGGCGCACGGCGGGTACATCGCGGCCCAGCCCCGGGAGGGAGGCGGCCTCGTGATGCGGGTCACGCTGCCGGTCTGATGCCGTTACAAGATCGCGACACACGCAGGGGATGTTCGCTTTGCGCTGAATTTTCCAGCGGCGCGGCACATTCCCCCGTGTGTGATCGATCACAAGGGCGGATTTCCGGCCATCTACTCTCCGTGATCATGGCTAGGGGAATAAAGGCGGGAAAATCCCTGTTTTCAGGGGTCTTGATCACGGGAAGTACAGGGTGAGGCGCCTTTGAAGTGCCTCGACAGGACCGTGTACGGTCCCCATCGCCATTCAACCTGATCACTCTCGAGGGGTCCGGTTGGGTGTCGATTGAGTAACAGACCTTGATGTGAGGCAAAATCTCCGCCTCGGGTCGGGCACAAGTCCGGCCTCTCACGCGTTACGTGCGCTGGAGACACCGCAGACACCCAGAGGGGGAGAGCGACATGGCAACCGATTACGACACTCCACGCAAGACCGACGACGACGTCGACTCGGACAGCCTTGAAGAGCTGAAGGCCAGGAGGAACGACAAGTCAACGTCCTCGGTGGACGTCGACGAGTTCGAGGCCGCCGAAGGCCTGGAGCTGCCCGGCGCGGACCTCTCGAACGAGGAGCTGGCCGTCCGGGTGCTGCCCAAGCAGCAGGACGAGTTCACCTGCATGAGCTGCTTCCTGGTGCACCACCGCAGCCAGCTGGCCCGGGAGAAGAACGGTCAGCCGATCTGCCGCGACTGCGACTGAGGACGGGTCGGGCATGACTGGCTCGACCCCACCTCGGAAGCGCCGCTCCCTGCTGCCGGGAGCGGACTCGGGGCCGTCCGACGGCCCACGTGCGCGTGAAGACGAGCGGGGCTCATCCGAACAGGGAGCCTCGCTCGAACCGGCGGCCGGCCGGGGTGACCTCCCGGCGCCGGCGGATCAGACCGCGCCCGTCGCCCGGCGACGGGCCGCGGCCATCCGTGACAAGGCCGTGGACATGGCCCGGGAAGGCGCCCGTAAGGGCGGCAGCCGCGCGAAAGCGGGGCTGGCGTACCTCGCGGACCGGATCATCGAGATCGCCCCGCGTGTCCCCGTACGCGACCTCGCGGCCCTGCGCCGGCAGTTCCCGGGCCTCGGGCCCGAGCAGCTCGCCGACAAACTGGTGGCGGGCGCGGCGGGTGCGACCTCGGCGGTCGGGGCCGGTGTCGGGGCGGCCGCGATGCTGCCGGTGCCGCCGGCCATGCCGACCGAACTGGCCGCCGAGATCACCGGGGTCGCGGCGATCGAGCTGAAGCTGATCGCCGAGCTCCACGAGGTGTACGGGGTGCGGCCGCCGGGGAACCTGAAGGCCCGCAGCACCGCGTATCTGTCCTCCTGGTCGGGGGAGCGCGGCATCGACGTGATGAAGCCGTCGACGATCAACACGGCCCTCGGGGGCCAGATGAAGCGCGAGCTGCGCCAGCAGATCATGAAGCGGGTGGTGCGGGACCTGCCCAACCTGATGCCGTTCATGGTGGGCGCGGCGGTGGGAGCGGTCATGAACCGCCGGGACACCAGAAAACTCGCGGCGCGGATCCGGGCGGACCTGAGAAAGATCCAGGTGCCGTGGGAGGAACTGCCGGAGCTGCCGCCGCTGGAGAAGCCGGCCGAGCCGCTGGCGATCGCGGAGCTCCCGGAGGACTTCGGCGGCTGATTTCCGCGTGGCCGCCGCGCGCGGGGTCGGCACCGCAGGACTCGGCCGCCGTGGCCGAGCGCCGCCGCGGCGGGCAGAGGCGGAGCGCCGTCGTGCCGGGCGGAGAGATCAGCGGCAGGCAGAGAGATCAGCGGCCGGGAGAAGGCCGGACCGTGGAGGACCAGGGCGGCCGGCGGGGCCGGCCAGTCGGCCTGAGCGGCCCGGAATCACGGCAAGACCGGCCAGACGGCTCAAGCAGGCCCCGGAGGGGGCCCGCAGACGGCTGCCGGGGCGCTCAGCGGGTCCGGCGAAGTCCACTGCGTTCGACAGCGCTCCGAAGGGGCGCGGCGCTGTATCGGCATGCGGCTCCGCCGCGATGGGGGTCCCCCCGGGTTCGAGCGAAGCCGAGAACTTGGGGGAGCGGCCGGCCGCGACGGCACCGCAGTCGGCAGATCGCGGCACTTCCAGCGGGGGCGCTTACCCCTGCGGGCTCTTCGCCGCCTCGATCGCCGCCGCCAGGGCCTCCGGCTCCCGGGTCGACAGGTACAGGTACGGCGTCGGGTCCTCCGGGTCGGTGACCTCCACGCGAAGGGCCCTCGGGATGTAGGAGCGCAGCAGGAGGAAGGCGCGGACGTCGGCCTTGTACGTGCGCCAGGCGCGCGCCTCGTCCGGGTCCAGGACCTCCGACGAGCCCAGGGCCGACACCGGGATCCTCGCCTCGCCCGCGATCAGCGAGTCGCCGACGACCCGGATGCGCGGGGAGCCGTACGAGCTGGCCACCACCGCTGCCGCCGCGGTGCCGCCCACCAGGCCGCCCAGCATCGGCAGGGTGCCGAACGGCAGCAGGACCAGGGCGAACGAGACGCCGATCAGGAAGCTGAGGAACCACCACGACCGGGGGGCGGTGAGGCGTTCTTCGTACGGGGTGGCGGAGAGCTGCATGGAGCCAAGCTTGGCACGGTGTCCGGATTCACTGGACGCGCGGGTAAGGTCTGCGCCTGTGAGTGGTAGTTCCGCAGCTCTTCAGCCTCCCGCCAGTGCCCGGAAACCGGAGCGGCACCCCGACGCGCCCGCGCCCGGTGAGCTCATCGGTGCACACTACGAACACTGTTTCGGGTGTGGTCATGGGCAGTCCCACGGGCTGCACCTGGAGGCACGGGCCGGCGAGGGAGTCTCCCTCACCGCCGAGTTCACCGTGCGCCCCGCCCACCAGGGCGCCCCGGGCCTCGCGCACGGCGGAGTGCTCGCCACCGCCCTCGACGAGACGCTGGGCTCGCTCAACTGGCTGCTGCGGAAGATCGCCGTGACGGGACGGCTGGAGACCGACTTCGTGCGGCCCGTGCCCGTCGGCACCACGCTCCACCTGGCGGCCGAGGTGGTCGCCGTGGCCGGCCGGAAGATCTACTCGACCGCCACCGGACGCATGGACGGCCCCACCGGACCCGTCGCCGTCCGCGCCGACGCCCTCTTCGTCGAGGTCCCGGTCGAGCACTTCGTCGACAACGGCCGTCAGGAAGAGATCCAGGCCGCCATGAAGGACCCCGACCAGGCCCGGCGGGCCCGCGCCTTCGAGGTGAATCCGTGAACTCCGCGAACCCCGTGGCCCCGGCCCGTCCGGCGAGCCCGCTCGGCGTCCTCGTCCGCCGCGTCGACCCCGACGTACCGCTTCCGGCGTACGAGCACCCCGGTGACGCGGGAGCCGATCTGCGTACCACCGAGGCGTGCGAGCTGGAGCCGGGAGAACGGGCCGTACTGCCCACGGGAGTCTCGATCGCCCTCCCGGAGGGGTACGCGGCCTTCGTGCACCCTCGTTCGGGGCTCGCCGCCCGATGCGGTGTGGCCCTCGTGAATGCCCCGGGGACGATTGATGCCGGGTACCGTGGGGAGATCAAGGTGATCGTGGTGAATCTCGACCCGCGCGAGACGGTGCGGTTCGAGCGCTTCGACCGGATCGCCCAACTGGTCGTCCAGCAGGTCGAGAGGGTCCGCTTCCACGAGGTGGCGGAACTTCCCGACTCGGCGCGGGCCGAGGGGGGCTTCGGGTCCACCGGCGGTCATGCCGCGGTGGGCGACGTGAGCGGCACAAGCGGTCAGGCCGCCGAGGGCGGTCGGACGGGTGGGAATCGATACGCTTCGGTCGTATCCGACCGGGAAGGACAGTGACGTGTTCGGACGTCGCAAGAAGAAGGGTGCCGCCGAGGATGCGGCCGGCGAGGCCGAGCAGGTCGTCGACAGCGTCGACACCGAGGCGGACGAGGAAGAGGGCGAGCGCGAGCGCGTTCGTCTGGAGCCGGAGCCCCGGCCCGACGGGCCGTGGGACGACACCGAGGTGCGCGAGGCCGGCGAGGGCCGGGTGGACCTGGGCGGTCTGTTCGTGCCCGGCGTGGACGGCATGGAGCTCCGGGTCGAGGTCGCGGGCGACGCGATCGTCGCGGCGACCGTCGTGCTCCGGGACAGCGCCATCCAGCTGCAGGCCTTCGCCGCGCCCAAGCGCGAGGGCATCTGGGGCGAGGTCCGCGAGGAGATCGCCACCGGTATCACCCAGCAGGGCGGCATCGTCGACGAGGTCGAGGGTCCGCTCGGCTGGGAGCTGCGCGCCCAGGTGCCGGTGCAGCTGCCGGACGGCACGGGCGGCTTCCAGGTCGTGCGGTTCGTCGGTGTGGACGGTCCGCGCTGGTTCCTGCGCGGTGTGATCTCCGGGCAGGGCGCGGTGCAGCCGCAGGCGGCCGGGCTCCTCGAGCAGATCTTCCGGGACACCGTCGTGGTCCGTGGCGAGGGCCCGATGGCGCCCCGCGACCCGATCGTCCTGAAGCTGCCCAACGACGCCCAGATGGTCCCCGAGGGCGTCCAGCAGGAGGAGTCCTCGCGCTTCTCCGGCGGCATGGGCCAGCTCCAGCGCGGACCGGAGATCACCGAGGTCCGGTAGCAGAGCCGAGAGCGGCGCAAGAACGACAAGGGCCGTACCCCGCACCCCGGGGTACGGCCCTTTCACATGCGCGGGCGTTCCGGTGTGAATGACTCCGGCTTCCTTCACACCTTGACGGAAGCTTGGTCCGTACCTACGGTCTCCGTTCAACGCCTATGTTCACAGAGGCGCCCCATGTTCACATACAGGAACGTGAGAACGGAGTCGCTGTGCGTCGCTTCCCCCTGCTCGCGGCCGTGGGAGCCCTGCTCCTGGGCGCCTTCTCGGCCCCCGCCGCCCACTCCGCCCCCAGTACCTTCGTGCACCCCGGAGTGACCGTCTCCAAGGCCCAGCTGGACTTCGCCCGCACCGAGGTGCTGGCCGGCGCCCAGCCCTGGAAGGCGGCCTACGACCAGATGCTGGCGAGCAAGTACGCCGACCTGAACCGCACCCCCACGCCTTGGGCGACCGTCGAGTGCGGCTCGTACTCGAACCCCAACTACGGCTGCACGGACGAGCGCGAGGACGCGATCGCCGCCTACACCGACGCCCTCGCCTGGTACATCACCAAGGACGCGCGCTACGCCCAGAAGGCCATCCAGATCATGGACGCCTGGTCGGCCACCATCACCAGCCACACCAACAGCAACGCGCCCCTCCAGACGGGCTGGGCGGGCTCCTCCTGGCCCAAGGCCGCCGAGATCATCAGATACACGTACACCGGCACCTGGGCGAACGAGGCCCGCTTCGCCACCATGCTGCGCAACGTCTACCTCCCCACCGTCATCAAGGGCTCCAACTCCAACGGCAACTGGGAGCTGTCGATGATGGAGGCCGCCGTCGGCATCTCCGTCTTCCTGGAGGACAAGACGTCGTACGACACGGCCATGGCGAAGTTCCGCACCCGCACGGCCGCGTACGTCTACCTGGCCTCCGACGGCTCGGTGCCCAAGACCGTGCCCAGCCAGAACCTCGACACCACCGCCAAGATCGTCTCCTACTGGCAGGGCCAGTCCACCTTCGTCACCGGCCTCACCCAGGAGACCTGCCGGGACTTCACGCACACCGGGTACGGCATCTCCGCGATCTCGCACGTCGCCGAGACCAGCCGGATCCAGGGCGACGACCTGTACGGCACGGACGTCGGCGAGCGGCTGCGGCAGGCGCTCGGCTTCCAGGCCAAGTACCAGCTGGGCACCGCCGTCCCCAGCTGGCTCTGCGGCGGCACCCTGAACCTCGGGCTCGGGCCCGTCACCGAGGTCGGCTACAACGCCCTCCACAACCGCCTGGGCATCGCCATGACCAACACCCAGACGCTCACCCTGAACAACCGCCCCGCGGGCAGCAACAACCTCTTCGTCGCCTGGGAGACCCTCACCGACGGCGACAACCCCAACTGAGCGCAGGATGACGGGCGCCGGAGCCGCGGCTCCGGCGCCCATCAGGGTTACGTCAAAGATGCCCGCTGCCGGGCTCCCTGCCCCGTTCGCCCGGATTGTTGGCCGTAAGGTCGACGCTGCGTAGGCGGCAGTTGCAGGAAGACAATAGGACCATGGCACGCGGCAAGCTTCGGATCTATCTCGGTGCGGCACCGGGCGTGGGCAAGACCTACGCCATGCTCTCCGAGGCGCACCGGCGGGTGGAGCGGGGCACCGACTGTGTGGTCGCCTTCGTCGAGCACCACGACCGGCCGCGCACCGAGGTGATGCTGCACGGCCTGGAGCAGGTCCCCCGCAAGGAGCTGGAGTACCGGGGCGCCGTGTTCACGGAGATGGACGTGGACGCCGTACTGCGCCGGGCCCCGGCCGTCGCCCTGGTGGACGAACTCGCCCACACCAACGTCCCCGGCTCCCGCAACGCCAAGCGCTGGCAGGACGTCGAGGAACTGCTGGCCGCTGGCATCGACGTCGTCTCCACGGTCAACATCCAGCACCTGGAGTCGCTGGGCGACGTCGTCGAGTCCATCACCGGCGTGCGCCAGCGCGAGACGGTGCCCGACGAGGCGGTACGGCGCGCGGACCAGATCGAGCTGGTCGACATGTCGCCCCAGGCGCTGCGCCGGCGAATGGCGCACGGCAACATCTACCAGTCGGACAAGGTCGACGCGGCCCTGTCCAACTACTTCCGGCCGGGCAACCTCACCGCCCTGCGCGAGCTGGCGCTGCTGTGGGTGGCCGACCGGGCCGACGAGTACCTGAAGCAGTACCGCAGCGAGCACCGGGTCTCGGCGATCTGGGGCTCGCGCGAGCGGATCGTGGTCGGGCTCACCGGCGGGCCGGAGGGGCGGACGCTGATCCGGCGGGCCGCCCGGCTGGCCGAGAAGGGCGCCGGCGGCGAGGTGCTCGCCGTCTACATAGCGCGCAGCGACGGCCTGACCTCGGCCTCCCCGAAGGAACTCGCCGTCCAGCGCACCCTGGTCGAGGACCTCGGCGGCACCTTCCACCACGTCGTCGGCGAGGACATCCCCGCGGCCCTGCTCGACTTCGCACGCGGGGTCAACGCCACCCAGATCGTGCTCGGCTCCTCGCGCCGCAAGGCCTGGCAGTACGTCCTCGGACCCGGCGTCGGCGCCACCGTCGCCCGCGAGTCGGGACCCGACCTGGACGTCCACATCGTCACCCACGGCGAGGCCGGCAAGGGACGCGGACTGCCGGTGGCCCGGGGCGCCCGGCTCGGCCGGGGCCGGATCATCGCGGGCTGGCTGGTCGGACTGGCCGGCCCCGTCGTGATGGCGGTGCTGCTGAACACCGTCGACCTCGGCCTCGCCAACGACATGCTGCTCTTCCTGACCCTCACGGTCGCGGCCGCGCTGCTCGGCGGGCTCTTCCCGGCGCTGGCCTCGGCGGCCTTCGGGTCGCTGCTGCTGAACTACTTCTACACCCCGCCCCTGCACCGGCTGACCATCGCCGACCCGAAGAACATCGTGGCCATCGTGATCTTCTTCGGGGTCGCGCTGTCCGTCGCCTCGGTCGTGGACCTCGCGGCCCGCCGCACCCACCAGGCGGCCCGGCTGCGCGCCGAGTCGGAGATCCTCTCCTTCCTGGCCGGCAACGTGCTGCGCGGCGAGACCAGCCTGGAGGAGCTCCTGGAACGCGTCCGGGAGACCTTCGGCATGGAGTCCGCCGCCCTCCTGGAGCGGGCGGGCGACGTCGAACCGTGGAGCTGCGCGGGCCGCGCCGGGTTCGGGCCCGCCCTGCAGCGGCCCGAGGACGCCGACGTCGACATGCCGATAGGCGACCACATGGCCCTCGCGCTGACCGGCCGGGTGCTGCCCGCCGAGGACCGCCGGGTGCTCGCCGCCTTCGCCGCCCAGGCGGTCGTCGTCCTTGACCGCAGGCGCCTCCAGGAGGAGGCGGAGCAGGCCCGCGCGCTCGCCGAGGGCAACCGGATCCGTACGGCCCTGCTGGCCGCCGTCAGCCACGACCTGCGCACCCCGCTGGCCGGCATCAAGGCGGCGGTGTCGTCGCTGCGCTCGGACGACGTGGACTGGTCCGAGGAGGACCGCGCGGAGCTTCTCGAAGGCATCGAGGAGGGCGCCGACCGGCTGGACCACCTCGTCGGCAACCTGCTCGACATGTCCCGGCTGCAGACCGGCACCGTCACCCCGATCGTCCACGAGACCGACCTCGACGAGGTGGTCCCGATGGCACTGGTCGGGGTAGCGGACGGCAGCGTGGACCTGGACGTCCCCGAGACCCTGCCGATGGTCGAGGCCGACGCCGGGCTCCTTGAGCGGTCGGTGGCCAACCTGGTCGAGAACGCCGTCAAGTACAGCCCGTCCGACCGGCCCGTGCTGGTCTCCGCCAGCGCCATCGCGGACCGGGTGGAGGTACGGATCGTGGACCGCGGGCCCGGCGTGCCCGACGAGGCCAAGGAACGCATATTCGAGCCCTTCCAGCGCTACGGTGACGCTCCGCGCGGCGCCGGGGTCGGACTCGGGCTCGCGGTCGCCCGGGGCTTCGCGGAGGCGATGGGCGGCACCCTGAACGCCGAGGACACGCCCGGTGGCGGGCTCACCATGGTCCTCAGCCTCCGCGCGGCAGGATCGGTCACCGCAGCGGCAGCAGCAACGGCAGAACCGGAAAGGCAGGCCTCATGACCCGTGTGCTCGTGGTCGACGACGAGCCGCAGATCGTGCGCGCCCTCGTGATCAACCTCAAGGCGCGCAAGTACGAGGTCGACGCGGCCCCCGACGGCCGTACCGCCCTCGAACTGGCCGCCTCCCGCCACCCCGACGTGGTCGTCCTCGACCTCGGCCTGCCCGACATGGACGGCGTCGAGGTGATCAGGGGGCTGCGCGGCTGGACCCGGGTGCCGATCCTGGTCCTCTCCGCCCGCCACTCCTCCGACGAGAAGGTCGAGGCGCTCGACGCCGGCGCCGACGACTACGTCACCAAGCCCTTCGGCATGGACGAACTGCTGGCCCGGCTGCGGGCCGCCGTACGCCGCGCCGAGCCCCTCGCCGGGGGCGGCGACGACGACGTCCTGGTGGAGACCGAGGGCTTCACCGTCGACCTGGCGGCGAAGAAGGTCAACCGGGCCGGCCGGGACGTCCGGCTCACCCCGACCGAGTGGCACCTGCTGGAGGTACTGGTGCGCAACACCGGGCGGCTGGTCAGCCAGAAGCAGCTGCTGCAGGAGGTGTGGGGGCCGTCGTACGGGACGGAGACCAACTACCTGCGCGTGTACATGGCACAACTGCGCCGCAAGCTGGAGGCGGACCCGTCGCACCCGAAGCACTTCATCACCGAGCCGGGGATGGGGTACCGGTTCGAGAAGTGAGCCGCGGGTCGGCCGGGGGTCCGGGGGTTGTCCCCCCCCGGGGGGTGCAGCATCACCGAGCCGGGGATGGGGTACCGGTTCGAGAAGTGAGCTGGTTCGAAAATGTGAGCTGGGTCGAGGAGTGAGCCGGGTCGAAAAAGTGAGCCGGGTCGCGAAGTGAGCTGGACTACGGCGGTGTCGGTGGGCCCCGGTACGCTTCAGACATGAGTGCTGTTCCTCGTTCCGAAAAGCCGGCCGGCCGGTTCCGGCGCATGCTCGACCGGCTCTCCTCGTCGCAGGAGGACCTGGAGTCGGAGGAGCTGCGGGAGGACGCCGACACCACGGGCTGCATCCGGATCGGCGACTGCCACGACCGGCAGATCGTCACCGTTACTGGTACCTTGCGCACGGTCACCCTGCGGCCGCGCGCCGGAGTCCCGGCCCTGGAGGCCGAGCTGTTCGACGGCTCCGCCGCGCTGGACGTGGTGTGGCTCGGCAGGCGTTCCATCGTGGGCATAGAACCGGGGCGCAGGCTGATCGCATCGGGCCGGATCTCGCTGAGCCGGGGCCGCCGGGTGCTGTTCAATCCCAAGTACGAACTGAGACCCCTCGGTAGGGAGTAGCCGGTGACGTCGCTCGACAAGCCGACCGAAGACACGCAGGCGGAGGACGCCCCGCAGCAAGACGCGCGGGCGGTGACCGAGGCCGCGCTCTTCGAGGCGTTCGGCGGTGTCCGGGGCATGGTCGAGACGGTCCTGCCCGGCCTGCTCTTCGTCACGATCTTCACCATCAACAAGGACCTGCACTGGTCGGCGATCGCCGCCCTCGCGGTCTCCGTGGTGCTGGTCGTGGTCCGCCTCGCCATGCGGGACACCGTCAAGCACGCCTTCAGCGGTGTCTTCGGCGTCGCCTTCGGTGTCGTCTTCGCGATGATGACCGGCAACGCCAAGGACTTCTACCTCCCCGGCATGCTCTACACGCTGGGCCTGGCGCTGGCGTACATCATCACGACCCTGTGCGGGATCCCGCTGATCGGCCTGATCCTCGGCCCGGTCTTCAAGGAGAACCTCTCCTGGCGCACCCGCAACCCCGGCCGCAAGAAGGCGTACGCCAAGGCCAGCTGGGCCTGGGGCCTGATCCTGCTCGCCAAGTGCGCGATCCTCTTCCCGCTGTACTGGTGGGCGAACACGGCCCAACTCGGCTGGGTGCTCGTCGCGTTGAAGATCCCGCCGTTCCTGCTCGCCGTCTGGCTCACGTGGGTCTTCCTGGCGAAGGCGCCGGCGCCGATCGACGTGTTCGCGGAGATGGAGGCGGCGGAGAAGGCCGAGCAGGCCGAGGAGGAGCGCAAGGCCGCGCTGGCCGCGGAGAGCGGTGAGACCTCGGGCAGCAGCGGACGCCACCGCAAGTAAGCACGTACGGCAGAAGGGCGCCCTCCGCAGCGGAGGGCGCCCGTCTCAAGGCCTGCCAGGGGCAGGAGTCTTGCCGCCGGAACCGCAACACGTGCAACACCGGCTCCACGCGGGCGCGGGCCGCCGCGCCCCCCCCCTACATTACCCTCGTCCGGCAGAGGGCCGCCCCCCGCGGGGGGGCCCCCCCTTCTCTCTGCCTGCCTGCGTCAGCTGTCTTCCCGCCGTACCGACAGCAGGTCCTCCAGCTGCTCCTCGCGGGCCTGGGCCGCGACGAAGAGGAGTTCGTCGCCCGCCTCCAGGGAGTCCTCGCGGGAGGGGGTGAGGACCCGGGTGCCGCGGATGATCGTGACCAGGGAGGTGTCCTCGGGCCACTCCACGTCGCCGACCTGGGTGCCGGCCAGCGCCGACTCCTCGGGCAGCGTCAGCTCCACCAGGTTCGCGTCGCCGTGGCTGAAGCGCAGCAGCCGGACCAGGTCGCCGACCGACACCGCCTCCTCCACCAGGGCCGACATCAGGCGCGGCGTCGAGACGGCGACGTCCACGCCCCACGCCTCGTTGAACAGCCACTCGTTCTTGGGGTTGTTGACCCGGGCGACGACGCGCGGAACGCCGTACTCCGTCTTCGCGAGCAGCGAGACGACCAGGTTCACCTTGTCGTCGCCGGTCGCGGCGATCACGACGTTGCAGCGCTGCAGCGCCGCCTCGTCGAGGGAGGTGATCTCACAGGCGTCGGCAAGCAGCCACTCCGCCTGCGGCACCCGCTCGACCGAGATGGCGGTCGGGGCCTTGTCGATCAGCAGGACCTCGTGGCCGTTCTCCAGCAGCTCGCCCGCGATCGAGCGGCCGACGGCACCGGCCCCGGCAATGGCGACCCTCATCAGTGACCGCCCTCCTCTTCCGGACCCCCGGCGAAGGCGGCCTCGACCTTGTCGACGTCGTCCGTCCGCATCATCACGTGCACCAGGTCGCCCTCCTGCAGGACCGTCTGCGAGGTGGGCAGCATCGCCTCACCGAGCCGGGTCAGGAACGCGACCCGGACACCGGTCTCCTCCTGGAGCTTGCTGATCTTGTGGCCGACCCACTTGGGGGAGGCGTGCACCTCGGCGAGCTGGACCCCGCCGGTGGGGTCGCGCCACAGCGGCTCGGCGCCCGAGGGCAGCAGCCGGCGCAGCATCTGGTCGGCGGTCCAGCGGACCGTGGCGACGGTCGGGATGCCGAGGCGCTGGTAGACCTCGGCGCGCCGGGGGTCGTAGATCCGGGCCGCGACGTTCTCCACCCCGAACATCTCGCGGGCGACCCGCGCGGAGATGATGTTCGAGTTGTCGCCGCTGGAGACGGCGGCGAAGGCGCCGGCCTCCTCGATGCCCGCCTCGCGCAGGGTGTCCTGGTCGAAGCCGACTCCGGTGACCCGGCGACCGCCGAATCCCGGGCCCAGCCTGCGGAAGGCGGTGGGGTCCTGGTCGATCACGGCGACCGTGTGCCCCTGTTGCTCCAGGGTCTGGGCGAGAGCGGAACCCACTCTGCCGCAGCCCATGATGACGATGTGCACGACCGTCCTTCCGGTGTCCAAAAGTTACTGCTCAGCCCCATCAGGGTCTCAGACCGTGGCCCAAGCTACACACGCACCGTCCCGGCCGGGCACCCCTGTGCGGGGCTCATCGTCGAGTGATGCTGCGCACGCTCCAGGCGGTGAGGATTCCGAGGCCGACGAGGGCGACCGCGGCACCGATCAGCTCTGCGGTCGCGGGCATGGGACCTCCGAAGTGCGAAGACAGGCGGGGTCTGCCATCTAGGCACGGATCGGGCGAAGGCCGCGGAATCCGCAGTTCCAGCAGTCACCTTTTTCACTCGGGAGGCAGATCATGTACTGCGGCTGGAGGACTGCCAGGTCGAAGGCCTACGATCCTCTCTCGTGTCCAAACTGACCGACGTGCCCAAACGGATCCTGATCGGGCGCGCTCTGCGCAGTGACCGGCTGGGCGAAACGCTCCTGCCGAAGCGCATCGCACTCCCCGTCTTCGCCTCCGACCCGCTGTCCTCCGTCGCCTACGCGCCGGGGGAGGTCCTGCTGGTCCTGTCCATCGCGGGCGTGTCGGCGTACCACTTCAGCCCCTGGATCGCCGTCGCGGTCGTCGTGCTGATGTTCACGGTGGTCGCCTCCTACCGGCAGAACGTCCACGCCTACCCGAGCGGCGGCGGCGACTACGAGGTCGCCACCACCAACCTCGGCCCCAAGGCCGGCCTCACCGTCGCCAGCGCGCTGCTCGTCGACTACGTCCTGACCGTCGCCGTCTCCATCGCCTCCGGCATCGAGAACCTCGGCTCCGCGATCCCCTTCGTCGTCGAGCACAAGGTGTTCTGCGCGGTCACCGTGATCGTGCTGCTGACGCTGATGAACCTGCGCGGCGTGAAGGAGTCCGGCAAGCTCTTCGCGATCCCGACGTACGTCTTCGTCGGCGGCGTCTTCATCATGATCGCGTGGGGTGCGTTCCGGGGGCTGGTCCTCGGGGACACGATGCGGGCGCCCACGGCGTCGTACGCGATCAAGGCTGAGCACCAGGGCCTGGCCGGTTTCGCCCTGGTCTTCCTCCTTCTCCGCGCCTTCTCCTCCGGCTGTGCCGCGCTCACCGGTGTCGAGGCGATCTCCAACGGCGTCCCGGCCTTCCGTAAGCCCAAGTCGAAGAACGCGGCGACCACGCTGGCCGCGATGGGTCTGCTGGCGGTCACCATGTTCTGCGGCATCATCGCGCTCGCCATGGTCACCAAGGTCCGCATGGCCGAGAACCCGGCCACCGACCTGCTCCACAACGGCGTCGCGATCGGCTCCGGCTACGTCCAGAACCCGGTGATCTCCCAGGTCGCCGAGGCCGTCTTCGGCAAGGGCAGCTTCCTGTTCGTCGTGCTCGCCGCGGCCACCGCCCTGGTCCTCTTCCTGGCGGCCAACACGGCGTACAACGGCTTCCCGCTGCTCGGCTCGATCCTCGCCCAGGACCGCTACCTGCCGCGCCAGCTGCACACCCGCGGCGACCGCCTCGCCTTCTCCAACGGCATCGTGCTGCTTGCCGGCGCCGCCGCCCTGCTGACGGTCATCTACGGCGCCGACTCGACCCGCCTCATCCAGCTGTACATCGTCGGCGTGTTCGTGTCCTTCACGCTCAGCCAGACCGGCATGGTCCGGCACTGGAACCGTCACCTGGCCACCGAGAACGACCCGGCCAAGCGCAGCCACATGATCCGCTCCCGCGCGATCAACGCGTTCGGCGCGTTCTTCACCGGTCTGGTGCTGGTCGTCGTCCTGGTCACGAAGTTCACCCACGGCGCCTGGGTGGCGCTGCTCGGCATGTGCATCTTCTACGCCACGATGACCGCGATCCGTAAGCACTACGACCGCGTCTCCGAGGAGATCTCGGCCCCCGAGGAGCCGGACGACGACCTGGTACGGCCGTCCCGTGTCCACTCTGTCGTCCTGATCTCCAAGATCCACCGCCCGACCCTCCGCGCCCTTGCCTACGCCAAGCTGATGCGCTCGGACACCCTGGAGGCGCTCACCGTCAACGTCGACCCGGCCGAGACGAAGGCGCTGCGCGAGGAGTGGGAGCGGCGCGGGATAGACGTACCGCTGAAGGTCCTCGACTCGCCGTACCGCGAGATCACCCGGCCGATCATCGAGTACGTGAAGGGCCTGCGCGCCCAGTCCCCGCGGGACGCGGTCTCCGTGATCATCCCCGAGTACGTCGTCGGCCACTGGTACGAGCACATCCTGCACAACCAGAGCGCGCTGCGGCTCAAGGGCCGGCTGCTGTTCACGCCCGGCGTGATGGTGACCTCCGTGCCCTACCAGCTGGAGTCCTCGGAGGCGGCCAGGAACCGGGCCCGCAAGCGGCAGGAGTGGAACGCACCGGGCGCGGTGCGACGCGGCCCGGCGGAGCACCGGCCCAAGGAGCACAGCGGGGGCTGACCGTGGGTGGGGGAGCGCCGGTGACCGCGGGGGCGGGTGTCGGCGGGCGGGTGAGGGACGGACGGAGACGGCCGTCCCTCCCCGTGCGCACGCGGCAGGTACCGGCTCGGCGACCACGTAGACTGGTGGGCTGTCGTCGGCCCTCGCCCGGGCCGTTTCCCTCCCCCTTTGATCTGGAGTCACCCCGCCATGCAGGCAGAACCGAAGAAATCGCTGGTGGGGACGGAGTACGAGGTCGAGGTCGGCCCGGTCGCGCACGGCGGGCACTGCATCGCCAGGACCGCCGAGGGCCAGGTGCTGTTCGTCCGGCACACGCTGCCCGGTGAGCGGGTCGTGGCCCGGGTGACCGAGGGCGAGGAGGGGGCCCGCTTCCTGCGGGCGGACGCGGTGGACATCCTGGACGCGTCCAAGGACCGTGTGGCGGCCCCTTGTCCCTATGCCGGCCCCGGTCGCTGCGGCGGCTGCGACTGGCAGCACGCGAAGCCGGGAGCCCAGCGCCGGCTGAAGGGCGAGGTGATCGCCGAACAGCTGCAGCGGCTGGCCGGTCTCACGCCGGAGGACGTCGGCTGGGACGGCACGGTGATGCCCGCCGAGGGCGACAAGCTGCCGGCGGGCGAGGTGCCGCAGTGGCGGACCCGGGTGCAGTACGCCGTCGACGCCGACGGCAACGCGGGACTGCGCCGGCACCGCTCGCACGAGGTGGAGCCGATCGAGCACTGCATGATCGCGGCGCCGGGCGTCAGCGAACTCGGCATCGAGGAGCGGGACTGGTCGGGCATGGCCGCGGTGGAGGCGATCGCCGCGACGGGTTCCCAGGACCGCATGGTCATCCTGGAGCCGCGCCCGGGCGCCCGGCTTCCCCTGGTCGAACTCGACAGGCCCGTCTCGGTGATGCGCGTCGACGAGCACGACGGGGGCATCCACCGCGTCCACGGCCGCGCCTTCGTCCGCGAACGCGCCGACGGCCGCACCCACCGGGTCGGCAGCGGCGGCTTCTGGCAGGTCCACCCGAAGGCGGCCGACACCCTGGTCACCGCGGTCATGCAGGGCCTGCTGCCGCGCAAGGGCGAGATGGCGCTGGACCTCTACTGCGGAGTGGGCCTCTTCGCCGGGGCCCTCGCCGACCGCCTCGGCGAGAAGGGCGCGGTCCTCGGCATCGAGTCCGGCAAGCGTGCGGTGGAGGACGCCCGCCACAACCTCGCCGACTTCCCCCGGGTCCGCGTCGAGCAGGGCAAGGTCGAGTCGGTCCTGCCGCGCACGGGTATCACGGAGGTGGACCTCATCGTCCTCGACCCCCCGCGCGCGGGGGCGGGCCGCAGGACGGTCGAGCACCTGTCGTCCCTGGGCGCCCGCCGCATCGCCTACGTGGCCTGCGACCCGGCGGCCCTGGCCCGCGACCTGGCGTACTTCCGGGACGGGGGGTACCGGGTGCGGACGCTGCGGGCGTTCGATCTGTTTCCGATGACCTCGCACGTGGAGTGTGTGGCGATTCTTGAGCCTGCGGCAAAGGCCATCTGACCTGCGCGTTCGTGGATTCGACAGGTCCGATCGACCTCTTTTGGAGTGCCGAGCGGGTGCACCGTGTGGAGTGCGGTGTAGTGCCTGAATCTGTCACCGATGGTCGCCCGATGCTCCGGAGCGCTGTCTTATAGATCGACGCGGCATCCCGGATGAGGCGGGCTGGTGGCAGCTCGGCGTTGGCTGACGTGGGCACATGGCAATGTGCGGGCGATCGACCTCTTGAGCCAGCTTCCGAAGATACCGGCACTGCGTGATGGTCTGGAGGCCAATCAGGACGAGCAGGGGCCTCAGCAGAACTTGGGGCTCATGTGGTTCGCCGCCGTGGGCGCTCCTGGCTGTCGGGCCGGGAGCACCCACGGCGGGAGCGGTCAGGGGATTTGCTGGTAGAGGGCCGTCACCTGGTTGGGGGTGAGGGCGTAGTTCCAGGCCTGGACGGTGCTGATGAGGCCGGGGAGGAGGTCGGTGTTGGTGCCGTTGTAGAGGCTGCGGCCGATGGTGAAGGCGTTGCCGGCGTTCCAGGAGGTGACGCCGGTGGCGGTGGCGGCGAGGGTGCCGTTGACGTAGAGCTGGGCGGTCTTTGTGGTGGCGTCGTAGGTGCCGACCAGGTGGGTCCAGGTGTTGGCGGTCGCGCCGGAGGCGTAGGCGTTCCAGAAGCCGGTGTTGGCGGTGTCGCTCTTGGCGAAGCTCATCGACCAGCCTGGGGACCCGGTGTTGGCGTAGTTGTACTGGAGGTAGAAGGGGCTGTTCTGGGTGCCGTCCTGGGCGGCGACGGTGGCGTTGCGGGTGGGCAGTGAGGAGAGTTTCACCCATGCCGAGACGGAGTAGCTGCCGGTGGTGTTGAGCGCTGGGCTGCTGCCGGCGGCGTAGCCGGTGGTGCCGTCGAAGGAGAGGGCTTCGCCGCGGGTGGTGTCGTTGGTCCAGGTGGTGGTGCCGTTGAGGGACAGGGTGTTGCTGCCGACGCCGGTGGTGTCGTTGACGGTGTAGGGGGTGTCGGTGGGGGCGGTGTCGTTGGCGATGGTGAAGCCGTCGCCGTCGTCGAGGGCCCAGGTGTCGTGAGGGGAGAGGATGGCGAGGGTTTCGGCGGCGTATCCGGAGTTGGTGAGGTTGACGTGGTCGCCGGTGTCGGCGGCCATGGCGAGTTTGTTCTCGCCGTTGCTGGTGTCGGGTACGGCGAGAGCGGTGTCGAAGTCGGCGAAGTAGACAGGCGGTGTGGACCAGGGGCTGCCGAGGTCCATGTCGTCGAGCCAGCCGTTGACGTCGGAGCGGTTGGCGTCGACGGTGCTGGTGCAGGGGTCGTTGGCGGCGGCACCGTCGCCGGCGAAGCCGTCACAGGGGGTGAGGGAGGTCAGAGTGGTGGAGATGCCCCAGCCCTGGAGTTGTTGGACGAGGGCGGTGTAGCCGTTGGCTTCCAGATCGTCCGGGGTACTGCCGCCGAGGAGGTCTTCGAGGCCTTCGTAGACCACGACGCTGCTGATGCCGGGCTGGTCGAGGATGTCGCGGTCGATGCGGGAGAGAGCTGAGGGGCCGCCGAGGGTTTTGGCGTTGTAGGTCTGAGGGTTGTCGGTCATGAGGTCGTTGGATTCGATGCCCTCGGCGATGGTGCCGTAGGGGCTCGGGGTGGTGGGTTCCGCGCCCTCCAGGGTGTCGGAGACGCGGCTTCCGCTGGCGACGGGGGTGGTGTTGGGCTGGAAGGCGTCGATGAGTCCGTCACCGAGCACCGCTTCGGTCGGGGTGTGGCTGGTGGTGACGTCGACATTGGTGACGAGGTCGGTGAACCAGCCCTGCAGGGTTCCGGTGCTGCCGTCGAAGGGCGTGCCGGTGGTGTCTGTGGTCTTGTCCCCGGCGCCGGTGACGGTGACGTACTGGTAGGCGTTGTTGGCGAACGAATGCTGGACCAGGTACGGCACGGAGTTGCTCAGTTGGTAGGAGACGAGGAGGTAGTGGTTGGCGGTGACGGGGAAGGTGAGCGGGTCGCTGTAGACGGAGCCGCCCACGGGGATGGTGACCGACTGGCTTCCGCCGAAGGTGAGGGTGGTGGGGGTGGCGGTGGGTACGGCGGAGGGGCCACCGGACGCGGAGTCCTGGGCGATGGTGGCGTGGCCGATGGACAGCTTGCTGGTGCCGAGGGCGTTGTCGAGCTTGATGCGGACGGTGTTGCCGGAGATCGAGGCGGGGAGGGCGATACGGAAGGTCTGGTTGGAGAAGTTCGCGCCCTGGAAGTTGTACTGGCCCTCGTTGGGGTTGGCCCAGGCGCCGGTCCAGCTTTGGCCGGTCGGTGCGGCGGCGGTGGTGCCGGTGGCCTCAGGGGTGCCGGTGGTGGTGTTGCGGGTGGCCATGCTGAAGATGTGCAGCGACTGCGTGTGGTAGCCGATGTGATTGCCCACATCGGGCAGCGTCACCGAGGCGATGGTCTTGGCCGCGTCGATGGGTACGGAGAAGGCGAAGAGCCTGTGCGGGGAGGCTGCCTGTCCCGCGACGTCGTTGCGGTGCGGCAGGACTACGGCGGCGATGGCGTCGTTGCTGACGCTCCAGTTGGGGACGGTCAGGTCGTATTTCGCGGTGGTGCCGTCGGTGTAGGTGATGGTGCCGGTGGCCGCGCAGGCTCCCGCCGGGTCGGTGCCGTTGAAGCAGTAGGAACCGCTCACCGGGGTGCCGGCCGGGACGTAGGGGGCG
The DNA here is from genome assembly GCF_042720695.1 of Streptomyces sp. NPDC058457. NCBI lineage: Bacteria > Bacillati > Actinomycetota > Actinomycetes > Kitasatosporales > Streptomycetaceae > Streptomyces > Streptomyces sp. NPDC058457. The sequence continues at coordinate 28,005 of NZ_JBHXLU010000059.1, forward strand.
GTGTCGTCATTGGCGATGGCGCCAGGCGTGGACAGGCCGGAGTAGGTGGATGTGGCGAGGAAGTCCAGGGCGCTGCCGGATCCGCTGTAGGGGATGGTCTGGTTGGCGGCCAGAACGTTGTCCTTTTGTCCGGAGCCGAACGCGGGCAGGGTGAAAGTGGCCCCGTTGACGGTGACTTTGCCGCCGCTGGCCCAGCCTGCGGTGGTGAGGTCGGTGGCGGAGAAGCTGTCGCCGACGCCGTCGATGTCGGCCTGGCCGGGGTTGGCGTCGGCGCTGATGGCGGTGTTGTTGAAGCACGCGGAGAGGCTGGTGCAGGTGGTGCTGTTCGGGTCTCCGGTGGCCAGGAACGGGTAGCCGGTGGCGCCGGAGTCGTCGCCCGCGGCGTCCACGGCGTACACCCACAGGGTGTGCGGGCCGGGGGAGTAGGGGGTGATGGTCACGGCGGCGGCGTTGCTCGAGGCGGGGACGATCTGGGTAGCGGGCGGATTGCTCGTGGCGGGCGGCACGTCGACTGAGTAGACGAACTTCGTCGCGCTGGCCCCGCCGCTGGTGGCCACGTTGAAGGTGCCGGTGGTGCCGGCCGCGGCGCCTGCGCTCCCGTCGTTGTCGGTGTTGGGGTAGAGGTTGTTCTTCGAGGTGACGGTGGGGGCGCTCGGTGCGGTGGGTTCGGCGACGAAGTGGCAGGTCGGGGACTGGGTGTAGGCGGTGGAGTCCTCACCGTCGGTGACCTTGACCTGCCAGTCCACGATTTGGCCGCTGGTCAGCGAGCTGATGAAGCTCGACGGCAGGCTGTAGGCGGCGTAGGAGCCGCTGGCCAGGTTGTCGCTGCTGAGCCCGGTGTGCAGGGTGGTGGAGCCGTTGATCCAGTACTGGAAGGTCGCCTGCAGCTTGTCGCCGTCGGCGTCGGAGACCTTCGCCTTCAGCACGGGTGGGGTGCTGGCGATGGTCTTGCCCATGAACGGGTAGTCGGGACCGGTGGTGTCGCATGCCGCATCGTCCGCGCCGGCGACTGCGGCCATCGTCGATTTGGAAGGGACAGCGGGAGGGAGGTTGTAGAAGATTTCCAGGCTGGGGTTGTGTGAGAAGCGGGAGAAACCGCCGTCGTCGTGGCCGGCCTCGGCGGAGTCCTCGCTGAGTGTGGCGGTGAAGGTGGAGGAGTGACCGGCGGCGTTGTGAGCGATCGGCGTGAGCACGTTCAACCCGTGGGTCACTGAACCGTTTGAGGGGCAGTATGTGGGGTTGTAGGCGCGCGCGTAGCTGGCGGAGGTGGAGTATTTGTTGTAGACGGGCCGGTTGTTCCAGTCGGTGCCTGATCCGATGCCGCCGGACCAGTGCAGGTTGACGGTGTAGGAGCTGGAGCAGGACGCGGAGTAGATCTCCGTGGCGTTGACGGTGGCGGTGTTGATATGCGCGCCGAAGATGGTGGAGGACAGCTTCCACTGGTAGATCGCGTGCTCTTTGCCCGTGTAGCAGGAGCCCTCCTGCCAGCCGTTGTAGCCGACCCCCAGGTATCCGTTGTCGGCGAGTGAACCGGTCTGGTTGTAGAAGGACTTGTTCGGGCAGCCCTGTTTGACCTCGTCGAAGGACGGGGCGGCCGGATCGTAGGGGTGCCAGTTGAACGTAGGGTCGATATAGACCGGGAACACCGTGGAGTGGGCCTTCAGCATCCGCGCGTCCGGTACGAGAGACAGCCCGGCGGAGGACACCTTCGTACCCACCGGTGCCTCACGTGCGGCCAGTCCGGGGTGCGCGGCGTCCGAGGGGTCCGCGGCGACCTTGGCCTTGCTCGCGGTATGCGCTTTCCCGGCGGCGGGGGTAGGCAGGGTGGTGTTGGAGTCCCACATCAGCGGACTGGCCGCGTCCATCAGGTCTCGGCCACGGGTGTCACGCAGTGCGAGGTTGTCCGCGCTGCCCCGAGTCAGACGGCCGCCGGTCACCTGAGTGCCCAGACGCAGGGTGGCCAGCGCCGGATTCTGGGCGGCGGCAGGGGACTTGACGACCAGCGTGTCGGTGAAGCCGCCGGCGGCGGTGGCCCAGACCACCAGGTCCACCGAGGGCAGCACGGACCGGTACGTCGCGGATCCGCCCTTGATGACTGGAGCGGGCAGCGTGCCCGGCCAGGAGACGGCCATGCTCACGCCGTTGTAGCGGGTGGTGGCTAACGGGGAGTGGCCACCGCCGGAGAAGGACACCGTGCCGTACGCGGTCGCCGCCGGAGACCAGGTGCCGTCGCTGTCGTGATGCAGTGTCATGTCAACGGCGACCCAGCTGCCGTGCTGCTTGGTCCGCACGGGCTCGGGGTTGGCCGACAACTGGAATCCGCCGCCGGGACTGACGGTCACCTGCTGGACGGGGGTTGTCAACGAGCTGATCGTGACGGCCTTCCCGGTTTTCCGGGCAGTGGCTGTAGCGGTCTCCATCGCCTCACGCTGAGCGGCTGACGGGCCGTATCCGTTCGGCAACTGCAGCAGATCCGACTGCTCGGGCGTGTCTTTGGTGACCGGGGCGGATGCACCGGAGGAGTAGACGGCCCCGCCCCCAGTAGCGTCCCCGGGAATGCCGGCATAGGAGGGGGTCAGGCTCGCTGTGGCGGCGACCAGGGCAAGCGCGGCGGTGACTGCAGCTCTGCTGCTGGCGGTGGTTCTGCGCGCGCCAGGTATGTGGTGCCATCGCATGGGGAGATCCACCTCTGTCTGATGACCTGAAGATCCAGTGGTTCACGACGCTAGGAGTCCGCTGCGGTCCGTGGCCAGAGGGGCAGGGCGGCTGGAGGCGATTATTCCGCCGGATTGAACGCCGAATGTTGTCATGTAAGCGACGTAAAGGTCTAGTCATGCCTGGGCAGGAGGGTTCATCGAGCGTGAAGGGATGGGTAGCGTCCGCTCGGATCGAGTGATCGTTATGGACACCGAGGGGCGGGACGCTGTGGTTTCTGGTAGACGCCGGGGCAGCAAGGCAGTCCGAACGGGCCTGGCCGCACGCACCTGTCTGAGCCGCATTGCACTGCGCGCCCCCATCGTGGTTCTCGCCACGATGGCGTTATGCGCCGGTGTCCTACAGGCAACGCCGGCCGACGCGGCAGCTCGGCACCGGGCGCCCACCCCCGCTCGTGACAAGCCGGTGCCGGTCACCGCTGTGACCTCGCATTACCACAAGCCCAAGCCCATGCCGTCCTACCGCCCCCCGCACATCTCATGGCCCTCTGGTGCGGCGAACGTCACCCTGAGCGGGACCGGGGCGAAAACGAAGCAGGCATCCGGCGCCGCGATACGTGCCGGGTCGCTCCCGGTGTGGATAGGTCCGGCGAAGACCGCAGGGAAGCGCAACGCCGCGCGGGCCGGGAAAACCACGGCCGCCACTCCGTCGGGCGTCGGTGTGCGGGTGCTGCCCCGCAGCGGAGCGAGCGCCGCAGGTGTGAACGGCGTCCTGCTGGGCCTGGACCGCCGTGACGGCGGCAATGCCGAAAGCCGCGTCGGCCTCAAACTGGACTACTCGGCGTTCACCGCCGCCTTCGGCGCCGACTGGGCATCCCGCCTGCACCTGGTGACGCTGCCCGCGTGTGCCCTGACCACGCCGCGGCTGGCCCGCTGCCGCACCCAGACACCGCTCACGTCCGCGAATGACAGCAGCACGCGCCGGCTGAGCGCGAACATCACCCTTCCTGCAGTGAAGAGCAGAATCGCGGCCAAAGAAGCGTCGGTGGTGGTGGCGGCGACCTCGTCGACGGGCGGAGGCGGCGGCGACTACTCCGCGACGTCACTGAAGCCGTCCGGGTCATGGCAGGCCGGCGGAAGCACCGACGCCTTCAACTGGTCCTACCCGATCGACACACCGGCGGTACCGGGCGGGCTCGAACCGAAGATCGCGCTGGACTACAACTCGCAGTCCCAGGACGGTCTGACCTCCTCCACGAACAATCAGGCCTCCTGGATAGGTGACGGCTTCGAGTACAGCCCCGGCTACATCGAGCGGTCCTACCAGTCCTGCCATCAGAACCCGTCCGGCACGACCAAGACCCAGGACAACTGCTGGTCCAGCAACAACACCATCACGCTGTCGCTCGGCGGCCAGTCCACGACTCTGATTCAGGACGACACCCACGGCGACTGGCATCCCCAGGACGACTCCAACGAGCGGGTGCAGTACAAGACCGGAGCCACCAACGGAGCCCAGAACGGCGAGTACTGGGTCGTCACCACGGACGACGGCACCCAGTACTACTTCGGGCAGAACCAACTGCCCGGATACGCCAGCGGGAACACGGCCACCAATTCGGTGTGGACCGAGCCGGTCTACGCCACCGCCTCCGGCCAGCCCTGCTACAACGCGACGTTCGCCAACTCCTGGTGCCAGCAGGCCTACCGCTGGAACCTCGACTACGTCGTCGATACCCACCAGGACACGATCTCGTACTTCTACACCACCGAGACCAACTACTACGCCCGCGACCTGGGCACCACCGCCAACACCTCCTACATCCGCGGCGGCTACCTCAACAAGATCATGTACGGGCAGCGGGCCGGCACGGTGTACACCACCTCCCCGGCCGGCCAGGTCACCTTCACCGTCAACGGCCGCTGCTCCACCTCCGCCACAGGCTGTGCGACCTCGGGCCTTTCCTCCTCGACAGCCTCCAACTGGCCCGACGTCCCGTATGACCTCAACTGCGCCAAGGACGCGTCCTGTTCGATTAACTCCCCGACCTTCTGGTCGGAGTACGAACTCACCGGAATCCAGACCCAGGCCCTGGTCGGCACCACCGAGACCAACGTCGACTCCTGGACCTTCGCCCACTCCTTCCCGGCCACCGGCGACTCCACCACCGCCTCGCTGTGGCTGTCCTCGATCACCCGTACCGGGCAGGACACCAGCGCGGGAGGCTCGACGGCCTCGATCTCCACCCACGCGGTGACGCTCACCGGCACCGCGCTGTCCAACCGCGTCAACGTCACCAACGGCTACCCGCCGATCACCCGCCACCGGCTCAACACCATCACCACCGAGACCGGCGCCATCATCAGCGTCGCCTACTCCTCGGCGGCCTGCACATCCGGAACCCCGAGCGACCCGAGCCAGAACACCAAACTGTGCTTCCCGGCCTACTGGACCCCGGACGGTCAGACCGCACCGATCCAGGACTGGTTCAACAAGTACATCGTCACCGGCGTCACCCAGCAGGATCCGACGGGTGGTGGCGTCAACGACACCGTCGCCACCCACTACATCCCGGTCGGCCTCCCAGCCTGGCACTACGACGACAATCCGCTCACCCCCTCCGATCAGCGCACCTGGAACCAGTGGCGCGGCTTCCAGGGCATGAAGGTGACCACCGGTACGGCCCCTGATCCCGTCACCGAGACCGACTACACCTACTTCCGGGGCATGGACGGCGACACCCTGCCCAACGGCGGCACCCGGTCGGTGACGGTCAGCGACTCCCGAGGCGATACCGGCATCGACGACCTCGACCAGTACGCAGGATCGACGTACGAGACGATCGGCTACAACGGCTCGGGCAGCGACAAGGTCGTCACCGACACCATCGCCGACCCCTGGACGTCCGCCGCGACCGCCACCCACATCGTGGGCGGTGGCCTGCCGGTCCAGCACGCCTACTTCACCGGCGACAAGAGGCAGCGGGTCTACATCCCCCTGTCCTCCGGCGATACCCGCGAGACGGAGACCGACTACACCCACGACTCCCGCGGACGCGTAAACCAGACCGATGATCTGGGCGATGTCTCCACTGCCTCGGACGACCTCTGCTCCACGACCACGTTCGCGGACAACACCACCGCGTGGATCCTGAACGCGCCGGACGAGGAGACCACGGTCGCGGTGAAGTGCTCGGCCACTCCGTCGCTGCCGGCCGACGCGGTCTCCGACACTCGTACGTACTACGACCTCTCCACCGCATTCGGTACCGCCCCCACCATCGGCGACACCACCATGGTGCAGCAGGCCATCGCCTACACCGGCTCCACACCCACCTTCACCACGATGGCCACCAGCACGGTGGACCAGTACGGGCGCACGCTGACGGCCACCGACGCGGACAACCGCAAGACATCGACCGTTTACGCCCCGACCACCGGCGCGGAGCCCACCTCGGTCACCGTCACCGACCCGCTCACGTACACGACGACCATCGCCTACGACGCCCTTCGCGGGCTGCCGCTGAAGTCCACCGACGCCGGCGGATACGTGACGACGGAGCAGTACGACGCGTTGGGCCGACTGACCGCCGTGTTCAAGCCGGGCATATCGTCCGCCGTCTACAAGGACTCCTACGTCCTGTCCAACAGCGCGCCCTCGGTGGTCACCACCCAGACCCTCAACGACGACGGCACCTACCGCACCAGCGAAGTCCTCTACGACGCACTGCTGCGTACCCGGGAGGCCCAGACCGGAACCGAGGACGGTGGCCGGCTCATCACCGACACCGTCTACAACACCGATGGCCTGACCGCCAAGACCACCGACCCCTACTACACCACCGGAGTCCCCGGCTCCACGCTGGTCCAGGCGCAGGACGGTCAGATCCCCTCCGAGACCGGCTTCGCGTACGACGGCGCGGGCCGCCAGACCGCGGCCATCTCCTACGCCCTCGGCACGGAGACCTGGCGGACCACCACCGCCTACGGCGGCAATGTCACCACCACCGTCCCCCCGGCCGGCGGCATCGCCAAGAGCGTTCTGACCGATGCCCGCGGCAAGACCACGGACCTGTACGAGTACCACGCGGGTGCTGCGGCGGACCCGGTCAACGACCCGGCCTCGGACTACTCCGACACCCACTACACCTACTTCCCCAGCGGGAAGCAGGCCACCGAGACCGATGCCGCCGGGAACTCCTGGTCCTGGACGTACGACCTGCTCGGCAACCAGACCTCCGCCACCGACCCGGACACCGGCACCTCGCACTCGACGTACGACAACGCCAGCCAGCTCCTGACGGTGACGGACGCCCGAAGCAAGCAGACCACATACACCTACGACAAGGACGGCCGGAAGACCTTCGCCTACGACACCACCGGCGGCGCGCCCACCTCCACCGGCAATGAGATCGGTGCCTGGACCTACGACACCCTGAAGAAGGGGTACCCGACCTCGTCAGTCTCCTACCAGAAGGGCACCACCAGCCCGTCGGTGGCGAACACGGTCCTGGCCTACAACGGCTTGGCCAAACCCGCGGCCAGCAAGGAGACTCTGGCGAACCTGCCCTCCAACACGGCCGCCCTCGCCCCCGCTGCCGGCTACACAACCAGCTACAGCTACAGCCTCACCGGAAACGTCGCCTCCCAGGGCGACCCGGCATCCGGCGGCCTGCCCGCCGAGACCATCAACTACGGCTACGACACCTACGGCCGACCCACCAGCGCCGGCAGTGACGGTGCCACCGTCTCCTGGGACTACGTCACGGCCGTCGGCTACTCGGAGTACGGCCAGCCCCTCCAGTACACCATGGGCCCCTCCGGCACCTGGGTCGCACTGTCCCTCACCTATGACCCCCAGACCCGGGCACTGACCGACGCCAAGACCACCGACGCCACCGCCGGCAGCGTGGTCGACGACACCGGCTACACCTACGAGGACAAGAGTAGAAACGTCTCGGCCGGAGCGGGCCTGGTCACCTCCACCACCGACAAGCAGAACGGCGGCGCCACCACCGACACCCAGTGCTACCAGTACGACTACGCCACCCGCCTGTCCGCAGCCTGGACCGCCACAGACCAGTGCGCCGCCACCCCCACCCCTGGCAGCAGCGTGTCCGTCGGCGGCCCGAACGCGTACTGGCAGTCCTGGACCTACGACGCGGCCGGCGACCGTAAGACCCAGACGGACCACGACACCTCGGGCACCACGGCCAACGACACCACGACCACTTACAACTACCCGCCCCAGGGCTCGGCCACCGACCAGCCTCACACCCTCACCAGCACCACCGCGACCGGTCCCGACGCCGCCAGGAACACCGCGTCCTACACCTACGACCTGTCCGGTGACACCGGCACCATCACCGGGGGCGCTACCGGTGACCAGAGTCTGGTCTGGAACGACCAGGGCAAGCTGGCCACCGACACCACCAGCGCCGGCACCACCAGCTACCTCTACGACACCGACGGCAACGTGGTGCTGCGTACCGATCCGGGGCAGGCCACGCTCTTCCTGGGCGACGAGCAACTCGTGGAGAACACCTCCACCTCGGTCCTGTCCGGCACCCGCTACTACTCGATCGGTGGTACGACGGTCGCCGAGCGGTCCAGCACCGGTGACATCCAGTACCTGATCCCCGACCGGCAGGGCACGGACAGCCTGGCCATCGACTACCAAACGCTGTCCGTCACCCGCCGCCAGTACCTGCCCTTCGGCGGCACCCGCGGCACCGCACCCACCACCTGGCCCGGCGACAAGGGCTACATCGGCGGCACCCCGGACCCGGCCACGAGCCTGGAGAATCTCGGCGCCCGCGAGTACGACCCGGCCAACGGCCGTTTTCTGTCCGCCGACCCGGTCCTGGAGTCCGCCGATCCCACCCAGCTCGCCGGGTACGACTACGCGGGCAACAACCCGACCACCGGGTCCGACCCGACCGGCCTGGACAACTGGTGGGCCGACCCCACCATGAACAAGCCCGTGGTGCCCGGCGCTCCGCCCATCTCGCAGGACCTCGCCAACGCCCAGGGCTTCGGGGACAGCTGCAATGCGCACAACTGCTCCGACTACTCGCCGTACAAGAAGCCCAGCTTCAAGCGCAAGCTCATCAATGCGATCCAGGACTACGAGCGCAAGGAACAGCAGCAGAAGTCGAAGTTGCACCAGTGGTGGCAGAGCCTGAAGAACTACGGCCACGCCATCCTCGACAACGGCCCGAACCTGGTCATCCACGCAGGTGAGACGGCCCTGGGGATCTTCATCACCAACGTCGGGGCCGACGTGGCCGGCGGCGGGGTCGTCATCTGCCTCTCCGGCATAGGCTGCCTCGTGGGAGCCCCGGCCGCAGCGGCCGGAGTCGCCACAGCCGCCGGCGGGGCCGCGCTGGCGGGCTATGGTACGAAGGGCCTCGCCGACGACCTCGGCAAAGTATTCTCCGAAGCGTCCAGCGACGCGTCATCCGGAAGTGATTCTGCAGAAGAGGGGATTTCGGATGTCTGGAATGAGGGTACTTTCGCCTCCCCTGAGGATAGTTTTGAATACCACTACGGTAAGCATGGTGCGCCAGTGAATGTCTCACCCGAACAATATTTGAAAGATTCAAAAGACTGGGCGGCGCAATTGTCCAAGCCGGGAGGTAAGGCTGGATTGAACGCCAAGAGGATGCCTTTTGATGACGGTCATTTTGGCGTGAAGTATACGGATCCCAATGGGGGTATGGGAGGCATTGTCGGGCCAGATGGAAAAGTGGTTTCCTTCTGGTATACGAACGCCCACTAAGAGTAGGGGATGGATAGTGTTGAGCTTTATGGACTCCTATACTCTGTGGCGCCACCTGCCGTTCCCTCCCAGTGGGTCGGATAAGGAACTGGTTCTGGCGCACAGCGACCTGGCGGGTGCCGACGAGTACGTAACGACGGTAATCAGATATGTGGAACGCGGGATCTTCAAGCCGGCGCCGGTTGACCTCCTCGCATTGCTTGAGGAACTTATGCATCGAATCGATCGGCTCGGTCGCGTCGCGTCGGATGGCGACCAGGAGGTCGCCCGTTCGCAACATGCATACGCGGCGCTACTGGACCTCGTTTATCGCCAGTTCCTCGAAGTGGCGGCGGAGTAATCCTCCTGGAAATGATTGATGGCCACGTTTGAGGTCTCGTGGATCGACTGACGTAATCGTGGCGGGTTGGACGGGGCGGGAGTGCGGGGCAGGTCGACGGCAAGGCTCTCGGCCGGGGGCGGGCGCAGGGCGGAGCGTGGAGCGCGACGTCTGGTACGACGGTGGCGGGGAGCCGGATGCCGATTACGTGCCAGGCCCAGGCCCATTCCCGGCCTGTGGCCAGGCGGCGCGCAGTGCAGCCGTGTGGTGCTCGCATCCGCCCGCTGAAGGGGGACCTGCTGGAGGCCCATCGCAGCTGGCAACATCTGCCCGGCGCCCCACGGCCCTTCTGACGCGCAGCCCGGCGGGCAACTGCCTGCGCCTGGCCACACATCCATGTTGGTGGCGTGGTTCGAGGTCGGCGATCTCCTCGCCCGCAGTGTTGGTGGCGAATCAGGTCAACCGCATGCCGTCGGCGTCGGTGAAGCGCAGTAGGGAGCCGGAGTACGGCCGTTCCTCGGCGGGGCGCTCCATTCCGCGGTGCTTCTCTTGGGCGTTTGGACCCTGCTGGGAGTATCGATCGAGTCCGTGCTCATCTGACGCATAGCTGTGGCGGTGACGCACGTATGACGCACGAGGCTCTCTGGGAGGTTCGATTTCGTCCGCTAAAGTACCTCTGGCCTGCATGTTTTCTATGAGGAGGCAAACTGCACACCTTCCCGATGACGCATCACTTGGAGTGCGTCGCGATCCTTGAACCGGCCGCAAAGGCCGCCTGACCTGCAGGTTTGAGTGCTGTGCGTTATGTGCGTTATGTGCGGTGTGGGCGTTACGGGCGATATCTTGACGCTGAAATGACGCTCTCCGAGGTATCTTGACGCTCATTTGACGCTCGTTCTGATGGGGCGTCAGGTGTCCGTCAGGTACCCCGATGGGCGGGTCAGGACGTGTCGAGGTAGGCGAGTGCCGGTGGGGCGCCGAGGGTTGCTGATGATCGATGACGCCCCTGCGTTCGCCGGAGGCGGTGAGCCAGTAGTGCCCGCCCAAGTCTCGGGCGTCCCACAGTGAGCGGCTGGTCGCGCGTGCCCGGCGCGCGAAGGCATCGCATCGAGGGCGTACGCGAAGACATCAGCCCGTACGGCACTTTTCACGTCATGGCCCGGCCGTTCCCGTCCCTCGCACACCACGCCGCTAGTCCTGCTGGGCGGCGAACAGTTCCAGGTGTGCGCAGGTGGGGCAACGATAAGCATCGATCTGCCAGTGCGGTCGGCCCATCCTCCTGGCATTGCCGAGCGGACCTCGCTTGAGGGGGCCCGCGATCCACCGCGCGAACCCGCGAGCGCCTTGTCCGGAGTCCTCGACGAAGCCTGGCTCCAGCCCCACCGCACCGCATTGGGTGCACCGTATGTTGTTCACCGTGGGAGTGTAGTGAGCAACTGCGGGCGTTGGTCATGAGGACCAGTTCCCGTCACCCTCATCCCGCGTGACGCGCAACAAACGCCCCGTGGCCTTCGTCGTCCACGGCCCCGTCAAAGACGATGACCGTCGGATGGTGATGCCGTCTGTGCTGCGCCGTAGGTCGCTTCTGCTGCTGCAGGGTTTGATGGTGTCCCTCGTCGTGGTGTACGGGATCAGTGGCCGGGAGTGCGCGGGCGTCTGCCCGGGGCGCACTTCTATGGGTGAGTACCGCTCCCTGAACAGGAGGCGGGCCACCGCGTAACTCTCCTTGGTGAACGCCCAGTTCAACCACGAGGAGTGCACGATGGCCCTGTCTCAGTCTGAGCTGATACGGCTCCTTGAGTCACTACGCTCGACCGACGGAATCGAGCTCATCCGCGCCATCGCCGAGCGAATGGTGCAGGAGCTGATCGAGGCCGAGGCGAGTGCCCACATCGGCGCGGAGTGGAACGAGCACACGCCGACGCGGACCAATATCCGCAACGGGCACCGAGAGAAGGTGCTGACCACGTTGGCCGGCGACCTGGACCTGGAGATCCCCAAGGCCCGCACCGGCAGCTTCTTCCCCAGCCTGCTGGAGCGGCGGCGCCGCATCGACCAGGCCCTCTACGCCGTCATCATGGAGGCATACGTGCACGGCGTCTCCACCCGTAGTGTCGATGACCTGGTCAAAGCCCTCGGCGGGGACAGCGGCATCTCGAAGTCGGAGGTCTCGCGGATCTGCCAGGCGCTGGACCAGCCGCTGACCGCGTTCCGCACCCGACCGCTGGATCACGTCCGCTTCCCCTACGTCTACCTGGACGCGACCTACTGCAAGGCGCGCGTGAACCACCAGATCGTCTCGCGGGCCGTCGTAGTCGCCACCGGCATCACCGAGGACGGAGGCCGCGAGGTCCTGGGCCTGATGGTCGGAGACAGCGAGAGCGAGTTGTTCTGGAAGGAGTTCCTGCGCTCGCTGCGAGAGCGCGGTCTGTCCGGGGTCCGCCTGGTCGTCACCGACCAGCACGCCGGGCCGGTCGCCGCGGTCCGCAAGGTGATGCTCGGCGCCGCCTGGCAGCGGTGCAGGGTTCATTTCCTGCGCAACGTCTTCAGCGTGATCGACCGGGATTCCGGTGAAATGGTCGCCGCGACGATCCGCACGGTCTTCACCCAGCCCACCGCCGGCCTCGTGCGCACTCAGCTGGACACCGTCGCCGACATGCTCGGCGCCCAGTTCCCCAAGGTCAAAGCGATGCTGTTGGAGGCGAAGGATGATCTGACCGCGTTCGCGGACTTCCCGCCCAGGCACTGGAAGAAGATCCAGTCCACGAACCCGCTGGAGCGAGTGAACCGGGAGATCAAGCGCAGGATCGACGTCGTCCAGGTCTTCCCCAACGACGACGCACTCATCCGGCTGGTCACCGCCGTGCTCTTCGAGATGCACTACGAATGGATCGCCTTTCCCCGCCGCTACCTCCCCGAAGGCAGCATGGGCGAGATCTACCGCGAACTCCCCGAAAGCACCCCCGCACTACCCAACACCCCGAACACGCCCGTCAGTTGATCCCCAACACCACGACGAGGGACACGACCCAGGGTTTCGCGTATACCGTCACCGGCAGGCAGGAGTTGCCGAAGTCCGTTGATCCGGCGCGCTCCGCTCGTCTTGTCGTAGGGCTTGCCCATGGTCGGCCCGGTCACTGGCGGGGCGGAAGAGCAGACTTGAAGGAGTCCTGGGTGTGATCCTCGGACAGCTCCGTCACCCGAATCCCTTGTCCCAGGCGCCCCTTCAGCCTCGCGTCAAGATTCCGATGACGCGGCGTCAAAGACGCGACAAGACAGGACTACTCCGTGTTCGAAACGCAAGAGTGGCCCTCGCGGAAGGCGCGGCGCAGGCCGCTCCGCAGTGCGAAGGGGACTCAACGCAATGCCGGACATCAGCGCCACGGAACAGCGCCCCGCGGCACCGCCCCAGGCGTCGGCTGAGACGGGGCCCGACTCCTCCCGGCCGTCCAGGGGCCGGCATCGCGAACCGCGTGTTTCCCCTGACAGCTGGATACGCCGACCGTTGCGCAGAATACGACGGCCGCGCCTCAGAACCCCGCAACTGTGGCGCGGCCGTCTCCCCAGGACCGTCCCTCAGTGGTTGAGAATGCTGCGCGGTGCCGCGTTGAGCGTTTCGGCGCTGCTCGTCATCGCGCTCGTCCTGACCGGACTGTTCACGCGCTCCGCCTGGTCGGACATCCGGAACCACTCCGCACCCCAGATCACCAGCGCCACCGGCCTGTACTTCACGCTCAACGACATGGACGCGCAGCTGGCCAACCAGCTGATGTTCGGCACCGACAAGGACCTCGCCGACGACCGGAGCACCGCCGCCCACATCTACAACCAGCGGCGCAGCCAAGCAGGCGTCTACCTGCGCGATCTCTCCGTCGCGGCCCAGGGCGACCCGGTCGCCGAGGCGTCCGTCGCCCAGGCCATCGCCGACTTCGGCAGTTACGAGGAGGGCGCCTCCCACGCCCTGATCCTCAGCAAGCAGCACGCCTTCGCCGCGGGAAGAACCGACGCCGACACGCTGGCCGCCTACCGGTCCACCACCGATCTGATGCGCACCCGCCTGCTGCCGGAGGCCGACCAGTTGGTCACGGCGAACAACATCGCCTTCAACACGACCTACGCCACGACCACGGACAGTCTGTCCTCGGCCCGGATCGGTGTCCTTGCCGCCGGTCTGCTGCTGGTCGCCGTACTCGTCGTCCTCCACCTCTTCTTCACGTTCCGGTTCCGACGCATCGTGAATCCGGCCCTGGCGGCCGCCGTTCTGATCGCCGTCGGCGTCTCCATCACCGCGAGCGCGCAGATCTCCGCCCAGCAGGACCATCTGCACGTCGCCCGCCGCGACGCCTACGACTCCGTCGTCGCCCTCACCCGGGCCCGCGCCGTCGCCTACGACGCCAACGCCGACGAGTCCCGCTACCTGCTGGACCAGCCCAACGCCGCCGAACACCAACAGCACTTCTTCGACAAGACACAGCAGCTCATGCGGCTGCCCGGAGCCACCATCCACACCTACGACGCGAAGGCCGCCGCCGCCATGGCCGGCTACCGCGCCAACCAGGAGGACCTGCGCTTCACCGGCTTCTTCGGCGACGAGTTCCGCAACATCACCTTCCGCGGCGAACGCGAACAGGCCGAGGCCGTCGTCGCCCGCTACCAGGTGTACGAAGTGGACGACCGCAAGATTCGCGCCATAGCCGCCTCCGGGGACGTGACCGGGGCGATCGCGTTCTGTGTCAGCTACAAGCCGGGGGAGTCCAACTGGGCCTTCGGCGAGTTCGACACGGCACTGCAGAAACTGATCAAGATCAACACCAGTGCGTATGAACAGGCTTCGTCACAAGGCGCCGGCAGCGCGCTCTCCGCGCCGGTCGGTCTCGCCGGCGCCGCGGTCGTCATCGTCGCTCTCGCCGTGGTCGGCCTGCGGCGCCCGCTGGCCGAGTTCCCGACGAAGGGCTGAGTGCGTGTCCGAGATCGGGTGGCTGGGAGATGCCCCGCGGGAATTCGCAGCCCTGCTGCCCGGGAGCGGGCCCGCGAACGGGTCGGTGAACCCGCGCATGAACATTCGATGGGGAACAGGGTGGACACCATGAGCAAGTGCCGACGCCCGGGCTGCGCCGGGACCATCGAGGACGTCGGCGGCGGCGATCTGTACTGCGACGTCTGCGGGCGCGCGCCCGTGTCGCAACGCGCCGGCACCGGGCGTATCAGGGGTGCCGGGGGCGCCACGCGAGCCGGGGCCTCGTCCGGGAACGAGGGCCCGGGGCGCAGCAGCTCCGGGAACACCTCGGCCTCGCCCCCGTCCGCGCTCGGGCGGCTGTCCCGCACCCTCACCGGCACCGTCGGCGGCCCGTCGATGACCGTACGCAGTTCCGGTTCCGCAGGCAGCGGACCGACCCGTGGCAGGCTCGGCGCCGGCCTGGTGTCCGTACCTCCTCTCCCGCGGCCCGATCCGGCCGCCAGAGTTCTGGAGAGCCCCCTGGTCCCGGAGCGGAACCGGTATTGCGGCAAGAGCGCCTGCGGTGCGCCGGTCAGCCGCGGCCGAGCCGATCGTCCGGCGCGCCCGGAGGGCTTCTGTGCCAAGTGCGGCCACCCGTACTCCTTCACCCCCAAGCTGCGGGCGGGTGATGTCGTCCACGGCCAGTACGAGGTCGCGGGGTGTCTGGCGTACGGCGGGCTCGGCTGGATCTACCTCGCCGTCGACCGGGCGGTCAGCGACCGTTGGGTGGTCCTGAAGGGCCTCCTCGACACGGGTGACGAGGACGCGCTGGCCGCCGCCGTCTCGGAGCGCCGGTTCCTCGCCGAGATCAAGCACCCCAACATCGTCCGCATCTACAACTTCGTCGAGCATCTCGACCAGCGCACAGGCTCGCTCGACGGCTACATCGTCATGGAGTACGTCGGCGGCAAGTCCCTGAAGGAGATCGCCGAAGAGCGGCGCGGCCCGGACGGCAAACGCGAGCCGTTGCCGGTCGAGCAGGCCATCGCGTACGCCGTCGAGGTCCTGGAAGCCCTCGGCCACCTTCACAGCCGTGGCCTGCTGTACTGCGACTTCAAGCTCGACAACGCCATCCAGCAGGAGGACTGGCTGGAGCTCATCGACATGGGTGCGGTCCGGCAGACGGACGACCAGGACTCCCCGATCTACGGCACCGTCGGCTACCAGGCGCCGGAGGTCGCCGAGTACGGCCCGTCCGTCGCCTCCGACCTCTACACGGTGGCCCGCGCCCTCGCCCTCCTCACCTTCGACTTCCCCGGCTACACGACCACCTTCGTCGACAGCCTCCCCGACCCCGCCGACGTCCCCGTCTTCTCCCGGTACGAGTCCTTCCACCGGCTCCTCGTCCGGGCCACCGACCCCGACCCCGGCAACCGCTTCAGCTCCGCCGCGGAAATGTCCGACCAGCTCCTCGGGGTCCTCCGCGAGATCGTGGCCTCGCAGACCGGCAAGCCCCGCCCCGCCCTGTCCAGCATCTTCGGGCAGGAACTGCGGGTCGTGGAGGACAAGTTGGTCGCCCCCCTGGTCGGCGCCGCCTCGGCCCTCGGCGCGCACGTCTTCCCGCTGCGGCGCATCGCCCAGCGCCGGCCGGTGGCCGGGGCCGTAGGCGCCCTGCCGGGGCCAGGGTCGGGGCCGGGGCGTACGGCGGGCACGGCGGGGGAGCCCGGTCACATCCCTGCGCCGGTCGGCGCGTCGGGCAACGCCGTCGTCGGCCTCGTCCCGGCCGCGCCCGGTACGCCCCACACCGGCCCGGGCCAGGCTGCCGACCCGGTCGGCGGTGTCGAGGCGGGAGCAGGAGCGGCGCCCGCCCTCGCGCAGCTGGATGCGAAGGCCGCCGCCCTCGCCCTGCCCGTGCCGCTCGTGGACCCGACCGACCCCAACGCCAAGTTCCTGGCGGGCCTGGCGGCCGCGACACCGGCGGAACTGGTCACGGCCCTGCGGTCCGCGCCCGTCGACTCCGTCGAGAGACGACTGCGGGTCCTCAGGGCGCGGCTGGAGCTGGACGACGTCGAGGCGGCGTCGCGGGTGCTGGCGGCGCTCGCCGACGACGATCTCGACGACTGGCGGGTGGTGTGGCACCGGGGTCTGACCGCGCTGGCGACCGGCGACCACGAAACGGCCGCGCTGGCCTTCGACGCCGTGTACGACGCCTTCCCGGGCGAGTCCGCGCCGAAGCTGGCGCTGGGCATCTGCGCCGAGAAGCTGGGCCGAGTGGAGCTGGCCGCCAAGTACTACCGGTTGGTGTGGTCCACCGACGAGCGCTACGTCAGCGCCGCGTTCGGCCTCGCCCGCGTGCTGCTCGCCTCGGGCGAACGGACCGGGTCCGTGGCGGCGTTGGAGTCGGTGCCGGAGTCCTCGATCCACTTCACGGCGGCCCGGGTCGCCGCGATACGCGCCCGGCTGCGCGAGCGGTCCCCGCGGGAACCGCTGCTGGAGGACCTCCGGGCCGCAGCCGCCCAGGTGGAGGAGTTGCGGGAGCTCGGTATCGGCGCCGACCGGAGCGAACAGCTCGCCTCCGAAGTACTGGGCAGCGCACTCGACTGGATTCTCTCCGGCAGCCCCGGCGCGGGCCCGGAGGCCGTCGGGACCGGACTCCTGGACTGCGGCCTGACCGAGCGCGAGCTGCGCTTCGGTATGGAGCGCTCCTACCGGGTGCTGGCCCGACTCGCCCAGCAGCACAGCTCGACGACCGAACTGGTGGAACGGGCCAACCGCTTCCGCCCCTGGACGTGGGTGTGAATGATGCCGCAACCGACCACCTGCCCTTCCTGCACCGAACCTCTGGAGCCCGAGGACACGTTCTGTGGCGCATGCGGCAGGGAACTGACGTTCCCGGGCGAGGAGGCATCTGCCCGGCCGCGCCCCCGCGACCACCGGGAGCAGGAGCTGGCGGGCGTGGCCGCGGTCAGTGACCGGGGGCTGCGGCACTACCGCAACGAAGACGCCTTCGCGGTGTCCGCGACCACGCTCCCTGACGGCACCCCCGCCGTGGTCGCCGTGGTGTGCGACGGGGTGTCGACCGCGCACCGCCCGGACGACGCGGCCGCGGCCGCCGCCGAGAGCACCACCGGGTCGCTGCTCGGAGCACTCCAGCGCGGCGCCTCGTTCGACGACGCGATGCGAGGCGCGCTGCTCACCGCGGACCGGACCGTCACCGACCTCGCCGGCGAGGATCCCGTAGGGGGCCGGGCCCCGCACCGGATCGCTCCGGCCTGCACCTGCGTCAGCGCCATCGCGTCCGGCAAGATCCTCACCGTCGGCTGGATCGGCGACAGCCGCGCGTACTGGATCCCGGCGGACCGCAGTGCCCCCGCAGCGCGCCTCACCGAGGACGACTCATGGGCGACCTGGATGGTCGCGTCGGGTCTGCCGCCCGAAGAGGTGTATGCGGACAGCAGTGCCCACACCATCACCGCCTGGCTCGGCGCGGACTCGGACGAACCCGATCCGCACACCACCACCTTCGAGCCGGACGGACCGGGGGTCGTGGTGGTGTGTACCGACGGGCTGTGGAACTACGCCGAGTCCGCCGAGGAGTTGGCGTCGGCGGTACCGGCGGACGCCTGCGCGCACCCCCTGCGATGCGCCCAGGTCCTGGTGGAGACGGCGCTCGACAGGGGCGGCCGCGACAACGTGACGGTCGCTGTCCTGCCGTTTCCGGTGTCTGCCGTACGAGCGGAGCACGACGTCGCGCGAGCGGAACGCGAACCCGCCCAACCGGAACACGAACCTGCGTCATCCGCGTGAAGCGGGCCTAAGGAGCGCAATCGATGGCTGTCTTCTCCAAGTCGACCGTCCCGCAGTTCGCGGTCGACATCCACCAGAACGAATACCTCCCGGAGAGCGGCCGCGAGGTCAACGCGATCGTGACCGTGACCGCGACCGGCGGCGGTACCCTCGGCGGCCAGCCGCTGGGGACCCCGAGCCCGTCCTCCTGGACACCCGGGACCGCACCGGACGCGGCCGTGGTCGTCATGGTCGACTGCTCCGGCTCGATGAACAATCCGCCGGCCAAGATGCAGAACGCGCGCGACGCGACCGCCGCCGCGATCGACACCATCCGCGACGGCGTGGCCTTCGCCGTGATCGCCGGTACCCACAAGGCCCGTGAGGTCTATCCCGCGGACGGCCGGCTCGCCGTGGCCGATGCCGCCACCCGCCACCAGGCCAAGCAGGCCGTGCACAACCTGATCGCGGACGGCGGTACCGCCATCGGCAGCTGGCTGTGGCTCGCCGACGAACTGCTCGCCACGGCCGACGTCCCGATCCGCCACGGCATCCTGCTCACCGACGGCCGCAACGAGCACGAGGAGCCCGGTGCGCTGCGGGCCGTACTCGCCACCTGCGCCGGACGCTTCACCTGCGACACCCGAGGCGTCGGCACCGACTGGGAGGTCAAGGAGCTGACCGACATCGCCTCGGCGCTGCTCGGCTCCGTGGACATCGTCGCCGACCTGTCCGGCCTGGCCGACGACTTCCGGCAGATGATGGAGAGGGCGATGGGCAAGGGCGTCGCCGATGTGGCTCTGCGCGTCTGGACCCCGGAGGGCTCCGAGATCAAGTGGGTCAAGCAGGTCGCCCCCACGGTCGAGGACCTGACCCTCCGCCGAGCCGAGACCGGACCCCGCGCCGGTGACTACCCGACAGGCTCCTGGGGCGACGAGTCCAGGGACTACCACGTCTGTGTCCGGGTTCCCCGCTCGGAAGTCGGCGAGGAGATGCTGGCCGCACGGATCTCCCTCGTGGTCCCCCAGCCCGACGGTACGACGCAGACGGTCGCCCAGGGCCTCGTACGTGCCTGCTGGACCGACGACATGGCGGCCTCCACCCACATCAACCCCCAGGTCGCCCACTACACCGGGCAGGCCGAACTCGCCCAGGCCATCCAGGAGGGCCTGGAGGCGCGCAAGCAGGGCGACTTCGACTCCGCGACCGCCAAACTGGGCCGCGCCGTCCAGCTCGCCAGCACCTCCGGCAACGACGACACCGCCAAGCTGCTGGCCAAGGTGGTGGATGTCGTCGACGCCGTGAACGGCACGGTACGGCTCAAGGCCAAGGTGGCCGGCGTGGACGAAATGACGCTGGAAACACGCTCGACGAAAACCGTACGTGTGAAGAAGAAGTAGCGCGCCCAGCGCGCAGAGGGGCGAAGAGAGAAAGAACGAACATGCCGACGTGCCCGAACGGCCATCAGTCCGGAACAGACGACTGGTGCGAGGTGTGCGGTCACCGCATGACCTCCGCAGCGGCCCCCTCAGCCGCCGAACTCTGCCCCGACTGCGGCGCGCCCCGCGGCGACCTCGCCCGATTCTGCGAGGAGTGCCGCTACGACTTCACCACCGGGGCAGGGGCCTGCGCAGTCTCCGCGCCTCGGTCACCTTCCTGGACGGCCACCGTCTCCGTCGACCACGAATACTTCGCCAAGGTGATGGCGCGCAGCGAGCCCGAGGACCAGGGACTCTACTTCCCCACCCACTCCCCGGACCGTCACATCCCCCTCACCCACGTCCTGATCACCATCGGCCGTCGCCGGTCCACAGGCCACACCCCCTTCATCGACCTGGGCGTTGCCCCCGAAGACCCGGGTGTCTCCCACGAACACGCCATCCTCATCCAGCAGCCCGACTCGACCTGGTCCCTTATCGACAAGGGCTCGACCAACGGCACGACGGTGAACGGCGCAGAGGACCCCATCGCCCCCTACAAGCCGGTGCCGCTGGCGGACGGCGACCGCGTACACGTCGGACTCTGGACAACGATCACCATCCACCGGAACTGAACCGCTGTGGTGTGCGCAAGCGCCTCGTGCTCGGTCCGACCGATCGGTGGGCGCTCCCTGCCTCGGCACAGGAGAGTGCCTCCGCCTGAAGCGGAACAAGGCGAGCTGCCGACTGTGCTCTGATCTCGGGCCCTCACGAGACGGGCTGTCGTGGTCTGCGAGCAGCCTGACGAACCCTCATAAGTGAAGGACAATGAGCGGATGAGTGGCATACGCAGGGCTCTGGGGCCGTTGGAACGAGTCGATGACCGCTGGGTTGTGGGCGATCACCTACGGCCGGGCGGCACGTGGCTGGAGTTGCGCGCCGAGGGTCTGCACCAAATCGCGGGGGAGTCCGAGGGACAGTTGATTCCCTGGCCCAGGGTCATGCTGGTCGGCTTCACGCTGGGCGCCAAGTATCCCCAGAAGGGCTCGTACGGTGTGCTGGCACTGCTGGGTGGGTTGCCGGGCCCCTGGAAGGGGCGTGGCCGTGGATATCTGCACATGACACTGCGGCACCCGTACGAGAACTGGTCGGCCTCCTTCGACCGCCACCCCCGCTGGTACGACTCGACTGAGCTGGTGCTGTTCGAGGAACTGCTCAGGCAGACCGCCGGCGAGGGTGAGGCGGACAGGCTCGCCGACTCGGATTGGTTGGGCCGGGCGGTCGAACTGCTGGTAACGCAGCGGCCACGGACGCCCAGCGGAGTACGCGAGGCGGTGGCCAGGGCCCGTCAATTGTGACGTGCAGTGGTAGGTGCCGAACCCGGAACCGCCCTGCGGGGTGTGCCGTCGGGAGGCGTGCAACGGACCGGTATCGCTACGACGCTCCGCGTGCCCGGCACGGCGGTCTTCCTCAACCGGGGCAAGGAGACCGCACCCCTGGCGATGCGGGCCAACCTCGAACACAACCACGTACGGCACGACCACGTCGTGATCCTGGCCATCACGACCGAACCCGTTCCCCGTGTCCCTGCCGACCGCCGGATCACCGTCGACGGCCTCGGCTACGCCGACGACGGGATCGTCCACGTCACTGCGCACGTCGGCTACATGGAGACATCGGACGTGCCCGGCATCCTGGCGGCGCTTGACCCGGCCACGACCGAGGGGCCGCTGCAACTCGACGAGGCGTCCTACTTCCTGTCCACGATCGAGCTCCGGCGCGGAACGGCGCCGACGATGGCGCCCTGGCGCAAGCGCCTGTTCATCGCCACGTCCTACATCACCGCGGACGCCGCCGAGTACTTCGGCCTGCCCCGCGACCGGACGGTCATCATGGGCTCGCACATCGAGGTGTAGGCGAGCGCCGACCCCCGCACCGAGACCGGACCGGCCCCGCCCGGCCAGGCCATCACCACGCCGTGCGGCCCGGGCTCCTCGACGTCTGCGCCCCTTTCCGTCCGTTGCCGGAGTGCGACGAGGAAGAGTTCGAGGCTCGGGCCGAGGCCGCCGGCAGCAGGCGACGCCGCTGCCAGGACGCAGCGAGGATCCGCTCCCACGTGCCATCCGCATGGCACTTGAGCAAACCCGGTTGCGGGCAGCCCGGAAAGTACCGTGTGCCTCCGGCAGGTCCCGCCAAGGCGAACAGGTGTGGAACTTCCATCCGCGTGACGGAGCCTCGAGTTGGCGACTTGTCGCGCAAGTCTGCCCCGAACTGGCCATGTGCGTATCGACGCGACAAGCGGCCCCCACTCCGATGCCCGCGAGAGGATCACGTTCCGCAGCCGCATGGAGTGGTCACCGGGAGCCGGTTCAGTCGTCGGTCATCGCGATGAGTTCTCCGTACCGGCCGTGGTAACAGACCTGGCCCGTGGTGGCGTTGACCGACAGCATGCCGGTGATCTTCCCGTGGGCCAGTGTGCGCTGCGTGTAATGGCCAGGGAACGGATCGGCGTCGCCCGGTGCCTGGCCTGCGCGGTGGTCGTCCAGCCACTGCGGCCGACGATCGCCCGCCGCGACGGCATGGCCCACTGCTGCTGTCGCCTGGCTCTATCCGGCGCCGACGCTCTTCAGCAGCAGGTGGAGGTCGTGGGCGGCTTCGGCCGTGGCGAGTGTCGCGGACGTCAGGACGACGGCGGTCGCGGCGGTGAGCGCCGGGTGGCGTCCGAGGGGTGGGGCGAGGAGGGCGGCGACGCGGCGGGGTACCGGACCGGCCTTGGCGAGCGGGGCGCGGCGGCCGAGGATGCCGAGGGCGGCGCCCGTCGGGCGGCCGAGGGCCGGGGTTCCGTGGGCGGCGAGGGCGGCCTTGCCGACCGTGCGGGCGACCCGCCTCCGGTCGCCGGTGACACCGGCCGCGTTCTCGTCGGCCCAGCGTTCGATGGTGTAGGTGACGGCGGCGGCCAGCGGGCGCAGCAGCGGGTTGGCGGCGGCGCCGAACTGGGCGAGGGCGACGAACGCGTAGTGGTGGGCGCTCAGGTGGGCCCGCTCGTGGGCGAGCAGGATGTCGTGCTCGGTGCCGTCCAGGGTGTGCAGCATGCCGGTGGAGACGACCACGCGGCCGGGGAGTCCTGGCAGTGCGTAGGCGTCGGGGGCGTCGTCCTCCACGACGACCGTGCCGTTCCGTGCGGGCATGCAGGCGGCGTCCAGGGTTGCGGCGGCCAGGGTACGGGCGCGTCGCCAGAGCATGCGGGCGGCGGCGAACAGGGCGCAGCCGAGCAGCAGGCCGGCGATGAGCGCGACGGGGAGCCGGGCCGGGTCGTCCTGCTGGGCCGAGAGGGCCGACCAGTGGCCGATGCCGGCGAGCTGGGGGATGCGGAGCAGGCCGGTGACGGCCAGCAGGCCGAGGGCGGTCGTGCTCGCCGTGCCCAGGACCAGGGACAGGGCGGTGAGCAGCCAGGTGGCGAGGCGGGGTTCGCAGCGTTCGGACAGGGGCCGGGCGGCGAACGGTGCGACGACGGAGAGCAGCAGTGGCAGGTAGACGGCGATGCGCATCGGGTCGGGCCTTCCTACTGGTCGCTTTCCTGCTCGGCGGCGAGCAGCTGACGCAGCAGGTCGGCGTCCGTGTCGGAGAGGGTGTCGGCGAAGCGGGCGAGGACGGTTTCGCGGTCGGGCCGTTCCTCCAGCACGGTGTGCATACGGCGGGCGGCGAAGCCGGCGTCGTCGGTGACGGGGGCGTACGCGTACGCCCTGCCACGAGGCGTGCGGGTCAGGAGTCCCTTGGTGTGCATGCGGGTGAGGATCGTCACGACGCTGTTGTAGGTCAGCTCGCCGCCCAGACGTTCGGTCACCTCGCCGGGAGTCAGCGCGGTGTCGGCCTGCTGCAGGTGGCCGAGGATCTCGGCCTCGCGGGCACCGTTGGCCCGCTTGGGGCTCCGGCCGTGTGCGGTGTCGGTCATGGGGGCTGCCGTACTCCCGTTCGTCTTCCGTAACCCAACACGCTCCTACGCGCGTGTAAAAATTCTCTCGCGCTCCGAGTCTGCCATGCACCCGCACCCCGGAGCGCTCCCTGGGGTCACGGGCGCCGGAGATGCGCAGGTCAGGGCGGAGACGGGCGATCCATGGCGTCGACGGTCACCAGGTATGGGGTTCACCTGCGCGGGTTGCGGCGCCCGCTCCCGGGCTTCTGCATTCTTACTCCCACACGCGTGTAAAAGTAAGCTCTCTTCGGACGAGCCCTCTCCGGGCCCGCACCTCCGTCTCCCTCCCCATGCCCGACGAGGAGTCCTCGTGACCGAACTGTCCTATCTCCAGGCCGTCGCCATCGGCGCCCTGCAAGGCGTGACCGAGCTCTTCCCGGTCTCCAGTCTCGGCCATTCCGTGCTGGTGCCCGCCTGGATCGGCGGCTCCTGGGGCCATCTGGTCACCGAGAACGCCACCGGAGACTCCGAGGGCTCCCCGTACCTGGCCTTCATCGTCGCCCTGCACGTGGCGACCGCGGCGGCCCTGCTTGTCTTCTACCGCAAGGACTGGGTCCGCATCGTCCGCGCCCTCGTCACCACCGTCCGCACCCGCAGGGTCGAGACCTCGACGGAACGCCTCGCCTGGCTGCTGATCGTGGCCACCATCCCGGTCGGCCTCACCGGACTGGCCCTGGAGCACACCTTCCGTACGCTGTTCGCCAAACCGCTGGCCGCCGCGGTGTTCCTCACCGTCAACGGACTGATCCTGCTGGTCGGAGAACGGCTGCGGCGCGGCTCGGAGGCCCGGCGGGCAGCAGCCCGGACGGCCGTGGTGAGCGCCGGTCCCGGGGCGGCCCTCGAAGCCGGCATCCCCGCGGGGTCCGCGAGCCGGCGACTGGACGCCCTCAGCTACCGCGAGGCGGGTGTCATCGGCCTGTTCCAGACCCTGGCG
The DNA here is from genome assembly GCF_042720695.1 of Streptomyces sp. NPDC058457. Classification (NCBI taxonomy): domain Bacteria; kingdom Bacillati; phylum Actinomycetota; class Actinomycetes; order Kitasatosporales; family Streptomycetaceae; genus Streptomyces; species Streptomyces sp. NPDC058457. The sequence continues at coordinate 52,806 of NZ_JBHXLU010000059.1, forward strand.
CTGCTGGCCGGGATCAGCCGGTCGGGCATCACCATGGTCGGCGGGCTGCTGCGCGGCCTGGACCACGAGGACGCCGCCAAGTTCTCGTTCCTGCTGGCCACCCCCGTCATCCTGGCCGCCGGCGTCCTCAAGCTGCCGAGCCTCGCCGGGCCCGCGGCCGCACACATCCACGGCCAGGTGATCGTCGGCTTCTTCACCGCCGCGATCGCCGCGTACGCCGCCGTGCGCTTCCTGTCCCGGTACTTCGCCACCCGCACGCTCACCCCGTTCGCCGTGTACTGCCTGGTGGCCGGGGTCGCCAGCATCGTCCGGTTCGGGTGACGGCCGGCGCGTTCGTGCGCCGTCCCCGGGTGTCGGCCGTGCCCGAGCCGGAAAGCTGAACGGTCTCCGGGTCAGTCCTGGTGCCGGCGGCGCAGTACGTGCCGGAGGACGAGTGCGGTGACCAGGGCGACGAGGGCGACGAGTGCGTAGAGCTGGTAGCGGCTGATCTCGTCGTAGATCGCGGTGATGTGGGTGCCCGCCACATAGGCCAGGCTCGCCCACAGGCCGACCCACAGTGCGGCGCCGAGGGCGTTGAAGACGAGGAAGCGGCGCCAGGGCATGCCGCTGGTGCCCGCGATGATGCCGTTGACCTGGCGCAGTCCCTCGACGAAACGGGCGACGGTGACGATCTTGCCGCCATGGCGGGTGAAGAACTCCTCGGCCGCCTCGAAGCGCTTCGGCGTCAGGAACACATAGCGGCCCCAGCGGTGCACGAAGGCCCGTCCGCCGGTGTGGCCGATCAGATAACCGATGTTGTCCCCGACGACGGCGGCGGCGAACGCGATGACCGCCACGGCCACGATGTTCAGATCTCCCGCCCCCGCGTAGATCCCGGCGGCGATCAGGATGGTCTCTCCCGGCGCGGGGACACCGAAGTCCTCCACGAGGACGACACCGCCGACGGCCCAGTAGCCGTAGTGGGTGAGCAGCGGGGCCAGGTGGGCCAGCGGGCCCGGAAGAGGCGGCGCCATGCCCCCACCGTACGCGGCCACCGAACCCGTGTGCCGGTCAGCAGGGCAGGGCGAGGACGACGCGGACCCCGCGCCCGGTGTTCTCGGCGTACGCGGTGCCGCCGTGGGCGGTGGCCACCGCTTGGACGAAGGCGAGCCCCAGGCCGGAGCCCTCGCCGGTCCGGCTGGCCTCCGCCCTGGCGAAGCGGTCGAAGGCCCGGGGCAGGAACTCCGGCGGGAAGCCGCTCCCCTCGTCCGTGACGCACAGCCGCAGCCCGTCCTCGTCGACCGTGGCCGTGAGCCGGACGGTCCCGGCGCCGTGGCGAAGGGCGTTGTCGACCAGGTTGCCGATGGCGGGCCGCAGCCACCGGCCGTCGACGTCGACGATCGCGCGGACGGCGTCGACGGTCAGGGCACGCCCCTCCCGCTCGGCGGTGCGCCGATGGGGGGCGACGGCCGTGCCGGCGAGGTCGGCGAGGTCGGTGGGAGCCCGGCTGAGGTGCTGGGCGGTGCCGAGTTCCTCCAGGTCCAGCAGGGCGTTGGAGAGCTCGATCAGGCGCTGGACCTCGGTGTCCACCGAACGGAGGGTCTCGGTGAGTTCTCCGGCGGAGCGGGGGCGGTGCAGGGCGACGTCGAGTTCGGCGCGCATCAGGGTCAGCGGGGTGCGCAGTTCGTGGCTGGCGTCCGCGACGAACCGGCGCTCGCGTTCGGCAGAGGCTTCGAGACGGTCGAGCATGTGGTTGAGGGTGTGGCCGAGCCGGGTGATCTCGTCGTCGCGGTCGGCGGGTACGTCCAGGCGCAGGTTCTGGGCGCCGTCCGCGAGACCGGCGGCACCGCCGCGGTAGCGCTCGACGGGACGCAGGGCGGCGCGCGCGGTGCGGTAGCCGACGTAGGAGGCGGCGATCAGGGTCAGGCCGGAGGCGAGGGCCAGCTGGGCGAGGAGTTCGCGCAGCGCCTCGTCACGGTGTCCGCGCCGGACGGCGGCGATCACGATCCGTCCCTGGCCGCCGACCGTGACGCGCTTGGCTTGCAGCCGCAGGGTGTCCGAGGTGATCGGCAGCAGGGAGCCGACGTCACGCCGGACGGTGGCTCCGTGCGCGGCGGCGCCCAGCTCGACCGGGGTCAGCAGTGACCGGTCGTGGAGGGCGGCGCTGGAGACCAGGACCCGGCCCTGTACGTCGAGGACCTGCCGGAGGCTGCCGCTGGGGCCGGGCGGGAGCTGTCCTCCGGCCGCCCGTACGGCCTGGTCGAGGCTGCGTTGGTAGGTGGTCAGGTCGTCGTTCAGCTGCCGGTCCAGGGCGGCCTGGACCCGCCAGTAGACCAGGCCCGCGGCACCCGCCAGCACCAGGGACATGGTGACGGCGACGGCCAGCACCAGACGGGCGACGACGGGCAGCCGGCGGAACCACGGCCACGGCCGCAACCGCAGCCGCTCGGTAAGACGGCTCACGGGGCGGTCTCCAGGCGGTAGCCGCGTCCGCGCAGGGTCGTGATCGTCGTACGGCCGAAGGCCCGGTCGACCTTGCCGCGCACCTTGGAGACGTGCACGTCGATGGCGTTGCTGCGCAGGTCGGTCTCGCCGTCCCAGACCTCGTCGAGCAGCTGGAGGCGGGTGACCACGCACCCGGCGTTCTCCATCAGCACCCGCAGGACGTCGAACTCCCGGCGGGACAGCTCCAGTTCGGCGTCCGCCCGCCAGGCCCGCTGCTGCTCGGGGTCGAGGACGAGGTCGCCGACCCGCAGCCGCCCGGAGGGCTCGGGGCGCCGCCGGGATATCGCCCGCAGCCGGGCCAGCAGCTCCTCCATGGCGAACGGCTTGACCACGTAGTCGTCGGCGCCGGCGTCCAGCCCCGCCACCCGTTCGCTGATCGCACCACGTGCGGTGAGCAGGATCACGGGAACGTCGATGCCCTCGCCGCGCAGCGTCCGGCACACCTCGACGCCGTCCATGCCCGGCAGCATCACGTCCAGCAGTACCGCGTCCAGGCGCGGATCGCGGGCGGCGGCGAGGCCGGACGGCCCGTCGTAGCGGCCCTCGGCGGTGTGGCCGGACTCGGTCAGGTAGCGGACGACCAGATCGGTCAGGCGGGTCTCGTCGTCGACGACCAGGCAGTGCATGCCGGCCAGGCTAACCGCGCGCCGGACCCGCCACCGCCACCGGGAAGGCTTCATGGTCTGTTCATGTGACATCCCTACCGTCCTTCAGGTCGCGGTGCTCCGCGGACCGCGACCGGTCCCCGTCCGACGTGCCGTGACGGAAGGGACCTTCCATGCACGCATCGGTGCTCGCCGCCAAGGGCATCACGGACCACCTCACGGTCACCGATCTGATGACCCGCGGCGGTCTCGACGTCCTCGCCCTGCTGCTCCTGGTCGGCTGGCTCTACCGGCGCCGGCCCAGCGTGCCCGCGATGCCGCTGGTGCTGGCGGCCCTGAACATCGGCCTGTTCGCCGCGATGAGCACGATCAGCGCCGGCAAGTTCCCGGCCGGGGTCGGCTTCGGGCTGTTCGGCATCCTCTCCCTGGTCCGCCTGCGCAGCGCGGCGTTCACCCTCCGGGATGTCGCCTACACCTTCGTCGCCCTGGTGATCGCCCTGTGCACGGGCCTGCCGCAGCGGCAGACCTGGCTCGTGGTCGCGCTGGACGTGGTGGTGCTCGTCGCCGTCCTCGTGGTCGACGACCCCACGTCGTACGAGCCGCCGACCCGGACCGTGAAACTCACCCTCGACCGCATCTACCCGGACCCCGCCGTGATCGCCGGGGACGTGGCCTTCCGCTTCGGTCAGGCGCCGCTGTCGGTGGTCGTGGACGAGGTCGACTACGTCCGTGAGACCACCCGGGTCTCCGCCCGTTACCCTGCCGGGCCGGCCGACGCCTCGGACTCCGAGACGCGTGAGCCGGTGATGGCGCCGTGACCGTCGCCCCGCCCCTCACCACGCCCCTCGCGGCCCGGCTGGGTCTGGCGGAGCTGCGCGGCGCGACCCTCACCGAGGTGGATGCGGCGGCGGCACTCCAGCACCGGGTCGACCGCAAGTACCTGGTCCCACTCGACCGGGCCCGCCGCCTCGTCGCCCGCCTCGCCGACAGCCACCACGTCCTCGACCTGGGCGAAGGCCGTCGTACGACGAGCTACCTCAGCACGTACTTCGACACCCCGGAACTGGGCTCCTGGCGCGCCCACGTCCAGCAACGGCGGCGGCGCTGGAAGGTCCGCACCCGCCTGTACGCCGAGGACGGCCTGTGCCGGGTGGAGGTGAAGACGAAGGACGGTCGCGGCGCCACGGTCAAGCACGCCCTGCGGGTCCCGGCCGCCGAGTACGGCGAACTGACCACCGCCGCGGCCACGTTCGTCGACGAGCTGCTGGGGCGGGCCGGCGTCCCCGTCACGGCCGGGGCCCTGTCCGCTGCCGTAGAGGTCCGCTACGTTCGCGCGGCCCTCGCCGACCTCCGTCACGGCAGCCGCGTCACCCTCGACTCCACCCTCAGCTGCCGTCGGGACGACCGGGCCGCCGCGCTCGACCCCGGGCACGTCCTGATCGAGACCAAGGGCGGAGCACGCCCCGCCCCCGCCGACCGCCTGCTGCTCGGGATGGGGGTCCGGCCGGTCTCGCTCAGCAAGTACGTCGTCGGCCAGTCCCTGCTCACCCCGGGCCTGCCCGACAACGACGTACGCCGCCTCGCCCGCGCCCACTTCACCACCGAGACGCATACGGCACCGTCCCCGGCACAGCTTCCGGCATCGCTCCCCGAAAGGATTCCTGCCGCATGAACGTCCTGCGCGGCGTCAAATGGCGCTACCCCCTGATCGCACTGCTCGCCGTCGCGGCTGTGGCGGTCAGCACCCTGCGACCGCAGCTGGTCACGGCCGTCACCTCCGCGGTGAAGAACCCGAGCGCGACGGACCTGATCAAGCAGGACCCGCCGCCCACACTCTTCACCGACGCCGAGACCGCGGCGATCGGCCAGGCGGCGGACGCCCAGCGCACCAAGGCCGACGCCCTCTTCGCCCGATGGCAGAAGGACCACGGCACCACCCGCGACGACAAGGCGTTCACCGCCTGGGCGGCGCAGCAGGTCCCGGCCCCGCCGTCGGCCAAGGAGCGCACCGCCGAACTCCGTCAGGACCAGGCCCTCGCCAAGACCCGTACGGCGGCGGGGACGAAGGCCGCGACCTGGCTGGAGCTGCACGGCAAGAAGGACATCTGGAAGCTCTACCTCCACGATCAGCGCGAACTGGTCCCCGCCGCGCGCGGCAAGACCGAGAAGGCGGCGCTGAGAACGGCCCTGAAGCTGGCCAAGACGATCAGTGACCAGCTGGCGGCCAAGGACAAGCAACCGGCCCCGTTCGTCCTGGACCCGACCCTGCGCCCGGACAAGCACATCACGCCCGGCGCCAAGGGCCCCTACTCCTACCCCTCCCGGCACGCGACCCGCTCCGCCGCGGCCGTGACCTTCCTCAGCGCCCTCTCCCCGCACCGCGCCGGGGACTACCGGTGGATGCAGGACGAAGTCCTCTACTCCCGCCTCTACATGGCGGGCCACGTCACCAGCGACCTCACCGCCGGCACCCTCCTCGGCGACTTGATCGGCGACTACGAACTCGCTGTGAGCGGGCACTGACCTGGCGCAAGAACAGACCCTGGTCGGTCGAGGCGACGGGAGGACACCCGTTTTCCCGGCCCCGTACTGCGCTACTTGTTCCTGCCCGACCGCGGGGAGCGCTGAAGACACGACCGGTGGATTGGCGACCGTACGTTCTCGCCACCGACGCCATCACTGTCCAGCTCGACCGCGTCCGGACCATGCAGGGCACCCGGCCCTTCGTGCGGGACGGACGCGGTGAAGCGGCCAGAGCGGGGTCATTCGTCGATGAGTTCGTCGAGAACCTCAGCAGCGGTGGTGTTGCCCTGGTCCGCCAGACGTCGGAGTTCGGCGAGGTCGTCCAGTTCGGCTGCGAGTTCGACGAGCTGGTCGGTCGCGGTGGAGTTGCCGGTCTCCGCGAGTCGCCGCAGTTCCTCCATGTCGCCGTGTTCCGCGGCCAGTTCGATCAACTCGTCGGTGGCGTCCGCGTCTCCGCGATCGATGCGCTCGCGCAGGGCGGCAACATCCGACTGGTAGGACGGGTTGGACTCGGTCGCCATGGGACTCTCCGTGCCGTCGGAGTGGTGAGGGGCTATGAGTCGGAAGGCGGCAGCTTCCCGGCGGCGCGCAGTTCCTCGCGGTGTGCGTGCCACTCGTCCCGCAGTGCGGGCAGGCGCTCGGCGAGGAACTCCGCCAGCGCGACCATCTCTTCGAGCGGGGCCCGGCGCGTCGGCGCCGCGTCGGTGAGCAGGTCCAGACCCTCCCGGAACAGCGCCGCGTGCTCCAGGTGGAGGGTCGCGTCGAAGTTCTGGGGCTGTCGGCCGGTCGGGTTCAGGCCCACCCGGTCCATCCGTTCGCCGGCCGACCTGGTGCGTCGTGCCAGGTCGTAGCTCTCCAGCAGCTTGACCGCACCCGTGATCGCGCTTCTGCTCGCCAGCAGTGCGTCGCTCAGCTCGTCGATCGTCTGCTGGGCCGGGTCGCAGACGAGCAGATATCCGAGCAGCCGTCCGGCCATGGGCGGGAAAGCGTAGTGGCGGGCGTAGAAGCGGCCGACATGGTCGGCGAAGATCAACTGGGCGTCCTGCGGCACATCGCCAATCTGGCATCTATCGCTGAGATGACACTTATTTCTGTCATTTCAGCTGCGTTGGCGATGGGCGGGGCGCACAGGTGATGAGTGAGGGTGCTATCTGCTCTATGGTCAGGAAAGTCCCGATGCCCGAAGCACCGCTTGGGCCGTCTCGTCGTCGATGCGATGCCCCAGCCGCTCCATGACGTCCGCTCCCAGGCGCAGCGTTCCGCGTTCCCGAGAGTGCCGGACGCCCGTGTCGAGTTCGTGCCAGAGCAAGGGGCTGGCCGCGAGGATCCGGGGATCGAGTTCCAGCCGGTTGCCGAAGGCGTCGCGGAGGACCAGGTGGGAGGAGACACCGTCGTACTGTCGTACGGCCGTCAGCGCGTCGGTGTGGACGATGCGTCGGCGCCAGGGAGTGCGGACCGCCAGCCAGTTCGGGCCCGCGCTCACCCGTGGCGGCAGCAGGATGGCGAACACCGCCGCCGACAAGGTGAACCAGAGCAGGGCGCGGAGAGGCGTCAGGCTTCCCGCGTCCCAGTCGACCAGGAAGGTCATGGCGCAGAACGCGAGGGCACAGCTCACCGCGAGGCGTGCGCTGCCGCGCCAGTGCCGGTCGCCGGCCGGGGCCGCCGGTCTGCTCCGTTCCATGTCCCTGACGCTAGGCGGCAGTACCGCCGCCGGCTGCCGTCGCTGACGGGGTCCTAACACCGCGCGGGCGAATATTGACGGGATTCTGACGCGGTCGCCGGAGCTCAGCCGGTGTGTACGCGCGGGCGGCGTGCGGGGTCCGGTTCCGCCTCGCGCAGTACTTCGCGGGTGAGCGGGGCGACCTCGCCCTGGCCGAAGAGGAAGAAGCGCAGGAAGTTGGCGAACGGGGTGCCTTCGGTCCACTCGAAGTAGATGTGCGGGATGGTGCCGGTCTCGTCGCGGACGTGGAGCAGGAGTGCGGCCAGGGCGTTGGGGATGGAGGCCGACTCCAGGGTCAGGACGCGGTAGCGGTTGTGCAGGACCTCGCCGCGGACGGTCAGGCCCGCCTCGAACTCGGAGGGGTCGGTGACCGTGACCTCGACGAAGACGAAGTCCTCCTGCTCGGGCATGTCGTTGTCGGCCCGGATCTGCTCGATCTTGTCGCGGTACTCGGCCTTGTCGCGACGGTCCGGCTCGTTGGCGATGAACCGCATCTTGCGGCTCGCTATGTCGCGGACGAATCGTTCTGCCATGTCGTCGAGGGTCAGGCTGGTCACGCGCAGTTCGAAGGCGCGGGCGAGCCGGGAGAGCAGCGAGACGAGGATGATGCCTGCGATGAAGCAGGCGCCGATCTTCACACCGTCGGGGCGCTCGATGACGTTCGCGACGGTGGTGTAGAGGAACACCGCTGAGATGACCGCGAAGGCGATCGTCCACTTGCGCTGTCCGGCCTTGCGGGCGGCGATGGTCACCGCGATCGCCGCGGAGCTGATCAGGACCAGGACGCCGGTGGCGTAGGCGCCGCCCTGCGCGTCGACGTCCGCGTCGAAGACCCAGGTCACCAGGAAGCCCACGAGGGTGAAGACGATGATCATTGGGCGTACCGCGCGGGCCCAGTGCGGGGCCATGCCGTAGCGGGGCAGGTAGCGGGGCATCAGGTTGAGCAGGCCGGCCATCGCGGAGGCGCCGGCGAACCACAGGATGGCGATGGTCGAGGCGTCGTAGACGGTGCCGAAGGCGTTGCCGAGGTACTCGTGGGCGAGGTAGGCGAGTGCGCGGCCGTTGGCCTGACCGCCGGACTTGAACTCGTTCTCCGGGATCAGCAGCGTGGTGATGAAGCTGGTGGCGATCAGGAAGACGCTCATGATGACCGCCGCGGCGGTCAGCAGCTTCTTGGTGTCCCGGATGCGGCCCTTGGGGCTCTCCTCCGTGTCGCTGTCGTCGCCCTTCACATGGGGCATGACGGCGACGCCGGTCTCGAAGCCGGACAGACCGAGGGCCAACTTCGGGAAGACGATCAGGGCGACGCCGATCATCGCGAAGACGTTGCCGTGTTCCGTGGTGAGGGCGCTGGTCCAGTCGGAGATCACGTGTTCGGCCGTGGCGACGTGGTACATGCCGACGATCACGACGACGACGTTGAGCGCGAGGTAGATGCCGACCAGGGCGACCGCGACGCCGATCGCCTCCAGGAAGCCCTTGAGGAAGACCGCGCCGAGCAGGGCCACCAGGATCAGCGTGATGATCATCTGCTTGCCGTGCAGGGCATCGGTCAGGTGCGGGTTCTCCACCAGGTGGGTGGAGGCGTCTGCGGCCGACAGGGTGATGGTGATGAGGAAGTCGGTGGCGGCGAAGCCGAGCAGGGTCAGCACGAACAGCTTGCCCTGCCAGAAGGAGAGGAGCCGCTCCAGCATGGCGATGGAGCCCTCGCCGTGCGGGCTCTCCTCGGCGACGCGCCGGTAGACCGGCAGGGCGCCGGCCAGGGTGACTATGACGAGGACGATGGTCGCGATCGGCGACAGCAGGCCGGCCGCCAGGGCGGCGATGCCGGGCTGGTAGCCGAGGGTGGAGAAGTAGTCCACTCCGGTCAGGCACATCACCCGCCACCAGCGCTGGCCCTGGTGTGCCGGTTCGGGCTGTGCGTGGGGGCCGGTGTGGCCGGCGCCCTTGCCCATGTCGGACAGCCCCTCCAGCATCCAGGCGCGCAGGCGACTGGGAGGGGGGCGTTCGGTGGTGGCCATCGGCGTGCTCCCGGTGCGCGGCTCCGTTGGGGGACAGCCATCACCCGGACGGCCGCACCAGCGTAAGCAGAGAGTGACGCATCGGCCCACGGGAGTGCGCTCCGAACGGCGTCAAGACTCCGTTAAGACAATTCGGGCACGTACGCCGCTTTCTGCTGGAGGCCGAGCGGAGACCCTTCGGGAGGGCTCCGCCCGGCGCGTGGCGTTCGATCAGCCCTGGCCGGTCTTGTGGCCGTGGTTGGCTTTCTTCTTCCGGCGTGCCTTCTTCTTGCGGGCGCGCTTCGACACGTACGTCAACTCCTCTGCCGGTGGTCGGCCTTCAAGCGATGCGGCCGACCAGCAGGTCCGCCAGCTTGTTCAGACGCTTGACAGTGCGGTCCTCCGTGGCGGCCGGGGCAGGCGCGATGCGCACGTCCCGGTCGTAGTAGGCGCCGTTGACGATCTCCATGGCCGGGTCGCACAGCCGGACCACGTGCGCGGCGCCCTCGGCGGGGGAGATGCCCTCATGGGCGTACACGGGGAGCAGTGCTGTGTCACATACCCCCGGATGCACGGAGACCGCGGTGACGCGCGGGTCGGCGGCGAACACCGTGAGGGCCAGCTGGGACTGGGCGTACGCGGCCGGCCGGGAGTAGCTGCGGGAACGGTTGGGGTCGGACCACTGGATGGAGGCCGTGCGGTGCAGGGCGGAGGAGACGTTGACCACCCGGCCGCCCGGGTCGCTCGTCAGGGCCGGCTCCAGCAGGCAGGTCAGCAGGTAGTGGGCGAGGAAGTTGACCTGGAAGGCGATCTCGTTGCCGTCCGCGGTGACGGTGTGCCGCTCGGGGGCGGCCATGCCCGCGTTGTTGACCAGGACGTCCAGGTGCGGGCGGGCGGAGACGACGCAGCGGGCGAGCGTCTCGACCTCGTCGAGGCGGGAGAAGTCCGCGCCGTACGGATGCAGTTGGGCGGCCCGGATGCCTGCCATGGCGACCAGACGGTCCGTGGCCGCCTGTGCCTCCTCGGTGGTACGGCCGTGCACCAGCACGGTGGCACCGCGCTCGGCGAGCTGCCGTGCGGTCTCGTAGCCGATGCCGGAGGTGGCGCCGGTGACCAGGACGGTACGAGAGGAAAGGGTGGAGTCGGACATGATCCAATCCGTGGGATGCGGGCACGTCGGGCGGCCCCGGCTGCGGGGCGGCGGTGGACGTGCGGTGATGGAATGAGACGGGGCGCCGTGTGGTGTCACGGCGCCCCTGCCGTCGCGGAAAGCGCGTCAGAGGGACGCGGGCGTTTCCGGGCAGCGCGGCGCACGACGGGGCGGCCGAACGGGACTCGGCGGCCGGTCGAAGAGGAGCCAGGCGCTGTTCACATCGTCCATGGAAGCCGTGCCGCGCGCCCCGGGCAAGCCTGGGCCGCCGTCTCTGACGGAGCTCTGACGTGCGTATACGTGGCCTTGACGGGAAAGCCGGGCGGCAGGGTGCGGTTCAGTCGAAGCCGGGTACCCCCGAGATCAGCAGGTCGATCAGCTTGATGCCGACGAAGGGCAGCACCAGGCCGCCGAGGCCGTAGACGAGCAGGTTGCGGCGCAGCAGGGCATGGGCGGAGGCGGGGGTGTAGCGCACGCCGCGCAGGGCGAGGGGTATGAGAGCGACGATGATCAGCGCGTTGAAGATGATCGCGGAGGTGATGGCGGAGGTGGGGCTGTGCAGGCCCATGACGTTCAGGGACTCCAGCCCCGGGTACGAGCCCGCGAACATCGCCGGGATGATCGCGAAGTACTTCGCCACGTCGTTCGTGATGGAGAACGTCGTCAACGCGCCCCGGGTGATGAGGAGTTGCTTGCCGATCTCGACGATCTCGATGAGCTTGGTCGGGTTGGAGTCGAGGTCGACCATGTTGCCGGCCTCCTTGGCGGCCGACGTACCCGTGTTCATGGCGACACCGACGTCTGCCTGCGCGAGGGCCGGGGCGTCGTTCGTACCGTCACCGGTCATCGCGACCAGCTTCCCGCCTTCCTGCTCACGCCGGATCAGCGCGAGCTTGTCCTCGGGGGTCGCCTCGGCCAAGTAGTCGTCCACGCCCGCCTCTTCGGCGATGGCACGGGCGGTGAGCGGATTGTCGCCGGTGATCATCACGGTGCGGATGCCCATGCGGCGCAGTTCCGCGAAGCGTTCGCGGATGCCGTCCTTGACGACGTCCTTGAGGTGGATCAGGCCGAGCACTCTCGGCCCGTCCCAGTCGTGCACGGCCACCAGCAGGGGCGTGCCGCCGCCCGCGGCTACGGCGTCCGCGTACCGCCGTGCCTCGGGCGGGACGTGGCCGCCGTACATCGCCACCCACTCGATGATCTGCTGGGCCGCCCCCTTGCGGATGGCGCACACGGCGCCGTTGTCCCAGCGCAGGTCGACCCCGCTCATCCGGGTCTGCGCGCTGAAGGGGACCCATCGGCCGTTCGTCAGCTCGCCCTCGACGGGGGCGCGCAGACCGTACCGGTTCTTGGCGAGGACGACGACGGACCGGCCCTCGGGTGTCTCGTCGGCCAGCGAGGACAGCTGGGCGGCGTCCGCGAGCTGTGTCTCGTCGATGCCGGGCAGCGGGACGAAGGCGGCGGCCTCGCGGTTGCCGAGGGTGATGGTGCCGGTCTTGTCGAGGAGCAGGGTCCCCACGTCGCCGGCCGCCTCGACCGCCCGGCCGGACATGGCCAGCACGTTGCGCTGCACCAGGCGGTCCATGCCCGCGATGCCGATCGCGGAGAGCAGGGCGCCGATGGTGGTCGGGATGAGCGTGACGAGGAGTGCGACCAGGACGGCAGTGGACTGCGCCGCGTCGGCGTACTCGGCCATCGGCTGAAGGGTGACCACGACCAGCAGGAAGATGATGGTCAGCGAGGCAAGCAGGATGTTCAGGGCGATCTCGTTCGGGGTCTTCTGCCGGTTCGCGCCCTCCACCAGGGCGATCATGCGGTCCAGGAAGCTGTGCCCGGGACGGGCGCTCACGCGCACCACGATCCGGTCGGACAGCACCGTCGTACCGCCCGTCACACCGCGGCGGTCGCCGCCCGACTCCCGGATGACGGGCGCCGACTCGCCGGTGACCGCGGACTCGTCGACCGCCGCGACCCCGTCGATGACGTCGCCGTCCGCCGGGATCAGCTCGCCCGCCTCGACGAGCACGACGTCGAGCGGTTTCAGTTCGGTGGCGGCGACCGCCTCGGTGCGGGCGCTGCGCAGGTCCGTACCCCAGCGCCAGGCCGGCAGACGCAGGGCGACCGTGTCGGTACGCGCCTTGCGCAGCGACTCGGCCTGGGCTTTGCCCCGGCCCTCCGCGACGGCCTCGGCGAGGTTGGCGAAGACCACGGTCAGCCACAGCCAGGCGCTGATGACCCAGGTGAACACGGCCGGGTGCAGCAGCGCGGACAGGGTGGTCAGCACGGCCCCCACGGACACCACGAAGAGCACGGGGTTCCTGACCAGAGCCCGCGGGTGCAATTTGCGCAGTGCCTCGGGGAGGGAGCTGACGAGTTGGGCGGGTTCGAAGGAGCCGCTCGGGGCACGGCGCCGGGCTCCTCCTCCCGGCGCCGGTCCTGAGGTGCGCTGGGGGCGGGACGGCGGGGCCTGCTCGGGCGCGGCGGGATGCATGAGACCTTCGTGGTTGGGCGCGGCAAGCCTCAGGGCATGCCGACGGACTGGTCGGTGGACTGGTCGGTGGACTGGTCGGTGGACGGGAGAGCCGGGTCCCGGGGGGGGGGGGGGCCCCGCCCCCCCCCCGCCAGGGGGGGGGGGGCGGGGCACGGGCCGCCCCCCCCCCACAAGCGCGCAGGCAAAGGG
>NZ_JBHXLU010000059.1:65977-74780 GCF_042720695.1 Streptomyces sp. NPDC058457
GGGGGCCCAACCCCTCTGCCAAGCGCCCGGCTGTGTGGGGCGTTGGGTTGGGTGGGCGGGCCGGGGCTCGGCCGGCGGGGGCCGCGGGGGGGGGGGGGCCCCCCCCCCCCACGGACGTGCGGACGTCGGCGCGGGAAGACGACGGGACGCCACACGCTGGTGCCTGCCTTCGGGACACGCACCAGGCCGCCGCGAGCCACGCTCGGATCGAGGACTCCGGAGCCGGTGAGGCCGTTGACGCCCCGGCCTCGGCGGCGGACCACAGGAACCTATCCGCGAATGAGGGCCGAACAACCCTGCTCAGCACGGAATTTGCGGCTTTCATACGGATCCGGCGTGAGCGCCGTCAAGGCCCCGTCAAACAAACCTGGTGCGCCGTCAGGGGGCCGTCAACGCAGCCCGCCCGTGGCCGGATCCGGTCGCAGACTGAGCGTCAACGGGGGGACGGGCGACCGTCCGTAGCGTGACGGGGAGGGACCGTGACCATCACGGCCGGTACATCGCACAGACCTCAAGCGGAGGTCGGCGAGCAGCCGCCGCAGCCGGCGGGCACCCCGCCCGGAGGCAGCCCCGGACCGCGACGAGGAGGGGCGTCGCGGCCGGACGGGCCTCGACGCCTCCCGAGGCAGCAGGCCGTGGCCGCGCGGGCCGCTCTGCGCCGCCGCTACTGGGCATCCGTGCCCGCGCGGTTGCGCCTTCTGCGCGCGGCCACGGTCCTGCTCGCCGGCATACTCGCCGTACTCCTGCTGGTGGCCGGGCTCACCGCCCTGGGCACGTGGAGCAGCGTGGCCGGCCATGCCGCGCCCCGCACCACCAGCGCGGCCGATCTCGACCTGGCCCTGAACGACATGGACGCCCAGGCCGCCAACATCCTGCTGTCCAACGGGGACGCGGGACAGGGCCGTCTGCAGACGCCGTACGAGAAGGCCGTCGGCTACTACGGCGACGCCCGGCGCGAGATCGGGCACGATCTGAGCACCCTCGCCGTCGCCGCGCAGGGCAGCAGGGCCGACGAGAAGACGGTGGAGTCGCTGACCGACGGATTCGCCGAGTACCAGGAGCTGATCGGCCGGGCCCTGGAGAACGACGGCCACCAGGGCGGCAAGTCCGCCGCCCTGGCCGACTACCGCCGCGCGACCGACCTGCTGCGCACCCGACTCCTGCCCGCCGCAAGCAGATTGCTGACCTCGAACAACGCGGCCTTCGACACCGAGTACTCCTCGGCGCGCTCCGGCCTGCGTACCGAACTCGCCGTCGTCCTCGCCCTCGGCGTGCTGCTGCTGGCCGTGCTCGGCGTCCTCCAGCGGTACCTGGCCCGCCGCTTCCAGCGCACCCTCAGTCCCGGGGTGCTGGCCGCCACCGTCTGCACGCTGCTCGCGGTGCTTCTCGGGGCGCAGATGCTGTCCGCCTCCGCGGGACAACTGCGCGTGGCCCGGCACGACGCCTTCGACTCCGTCGTCGCCCTTTCCAGCGCCCGCGCCCTCGCCTACGACGCCAACGCCGACGAGAGCCGTTACCTGCTCGACCCGCAGCACCGCGATCAGTACGCCGACTCCTTCCTCGCCAAGTCCCAGCAGCTGTACGGCCTGAAGGGCGCCACGCTGACGACGTACGACTCGGAACTGACCACCACCTGGCAGGCGTACGAGACCGACCACCACGACCTGCGCTTCACCGGCGACTTCCGCCGCGAGCTGGACAACATCACCTTCCCCGGTGAACGGGCCGCGGCGGAGAAGACGGTGCAGACGTACGCCGTCTACCAGCGGGACGACCGCAAGATCCGCGCACTGCTCGCCGCCGGGAAGGAACAGGAGGCGGTGGAGTTCTGCATGGGGTGGGAGTCGGGCACGTCCAACGCGCACTTCGGGGCGTGGATGTCCGCGCTGGACAAGGTGACGGACATCAACCGCGCCCACTTCACGTCGTCCGTGGCGGCGGGCCGGTCGGAGGTGGACAGCCTGCTTCCCTGGGCGTGTGGATTGCTGTGCGCGGCGATGATCTCGGCTGCGCTGGGACTGCGCCCCCGGCTGGCGGAGTTCCGTTGACGTACAGAGCCGTGTAGGCGCCGGGTACCGACAACCCCCTGGGGGTGCGGGGCTGTATCAATATGCGGCTCCGCCGCGTGGGCGCGACCAGCCCCGACGCACCCGCAGACTAAAACGGTCCCCCCGGCGGAGCGCTACGCATCCGCCAACCGTGCCTCCTCCAGATCCAGCCCCCGCTGCAGCCGCCGCCGGGTCGTGTCGCTGATGGCGTGATCGTCGTAGAGGCGCTGGAGTGCCGCGGCCTCGACGACGATCAGGTCCCGGCGGAGCTGGCGGTAGACCTGATCGGCGGACTCGGTGCCCACGTCGGCGTCGTCCAGGCGGGCCGCCAGGCCGCGGCGGAGCCGGTCCAGGACCACCTCCGGCACGACCTCCAGCTCGGCGAGCTCCTCCAGGCGGGCGAGGCCGGCGTGGGCGAGGTGGGAGCGGGCCTCGGCCTCCTCGCGCGCGGTGTGCGCGGGCTCCAGCGCGATGCCGGAGCGGCGGACGACGGAGGCGAGGCTGAAGCCCTGGACGACGAGGGTGACGACCACGACCGAGGTGGTCAGGACCAGGACCAGCGGCCGGTCGGCGAGCGGGGTGCCGTCCTTCATGACCTCCGGGATGGACAGCGCGGCGGCCAGCGGCATCACCCCGCGGGTGCCGGCCCAGGTGAGCACCATCGGTACCCGCCAGTTCACCCGGCCCAGGCCGCCCTTGCGCTGCACGACCGCCGACAGGGGCGCAAGCCACAGCATGCGTACGGCGACGACCGTGGCGGCGACGGCGAGCGCGTACAGCGGCCAGGCCCGGTCGCCGTCGGCCAGGGCCCGCACCTGGGTGGGCAGGGCCAGCCCTATGAGGCTGAACACCACGCTCTCCAGCAGGAAGACGACCGTGCCGTAGACGGCGTGCAGCTGGAGGCGTATCCGGGCGTTGGTGAGCTTCTCGCCGCGGCCGCCGAGGACCACACCGGCCACCACGCAGGACGTCACTCCGGAGGTGTGCGCGACCTCCGCCAGCAAGTAGGCGGCGTACGGGGTGACCAGGGCGATCACCGTCTCCAGCACCGGGTCCTCGGTACGGCGCCGGACCAGCGTGACCACTCCGGCGACCGCGGCCCCGATCACCGTGCCACCGCCCGCGAGCACCAGGAACTCGCCCCCCGCCGCACCCCAGTTCGCGGCGGCGGACGCCACGGCGACGCCGGCCGCCACCCGCACCAGCACCAGCGAGGTCGCGTCGTTGAACAGGCTCTCCGCCTGCACCAGCACCTGCACCCGGGGCGGCAGGGCGAGCCGGCGGCCGAGCGCGGTGACCGCCACCGGGTCGGTGCTGGCCAGGATCGCGCCCAGCACGAACGCCATCTGCCAGGACAGGGGAGTGACCAGCGCGGCCACCGCCGCCACGGCCGCCGCGGAGGCCAGCACCAGGCCGATGGCGAGTATCCCGACCGGTTTCCACACCGCGCGCAGCTCCCGCCAGGGCATGTCCTCCGCGCTCGCGTACAGCAGGGGCGGCAGCACCACCAGCCCGATGATCTCGGGGCTGATCTCGATCCGCGGGGTGCCCGGCAGCAGCGCCACCGCCAGACCGGCGACGACCAGCAGGGAGGGGGCGGGAATGCGCCACCGGCGCGCGAAGGTGGCGACCACCGTGGCGAGGACCACGAGGGCCAGAACCGTACCGACGCTGCGCATGCCGTCCCCCTGGGGCTTTCGGAGAGCCACGTGGCTCCCCGGCCGACCAGACTTCCCGGCACACCGGCCGTCACCCTATCGGGCGCAGGTTACGTCAAGACGGTGTCAAGGTCCCCGGGCCTCACGACAAGGAACCGCTAACAACCCCGCCGACCGCCTCTCGAAGCGGCTTCCTTGGGAGGAGAAACCCTTGTACGCAGGAGAGTTGCACCAGTGAGCGGAGCGCGTCGGCGGCGATGAGTGACGTACGGCCCGGACGACTGAAGGTCTACCTCGGGGCGGCTCCGGGGGTCGGCAAGACCTACCGGATGCTCGACGAGGGGCGGCGCCGTGCCGCGCGCGGGGCGGATGTGGTGGTGGGGTTCGCGGAGTGCCACGGGCGTCCGCGCACGGAGGCGATGCTCGACGGGCTGGAGACCGTCCCCCGGGTGTCCTGCACCTACCGCGGCGGACGGTTCGAGGAGATGGACCTGGCCGCGGTCCTCGCCCGCCGTCCGCACGTCGTGATCGTCGACGAGTTCGCCCACAGCAACATCCCCGGCGACGGCCGCAACCCCAAGCGCTGGCAGGACATCGAGACCCTGCTCGACGCCGGCATCGACGTCGTCACCGCGCTGAACATCCAGCACCTGGAGTCCCTCAACGACGTGGTCGAGAAGATCACGGGAATGCCGCAGCACGAGAGGGTCCCGGACGAGGCCGTCCGCCGAGCGTGGCAGATCGAGCTGGTCGACATGCCGCCCGAGGGGCTGCGCCGGCGCATGGCGCACGGCAACATCTACGCCCCCGAGAGGGTCGACGCGGCCCTCGCCAACTACTTCCGGCCGGGCAACCTCACCGCGCTGCGGCAACTGGCGTTGCTGTGGGTGGCCGACCGGGTCGACGAGGCGCTGCAGGAGTACCGCTCGCAGCACGGCATCGGCAGGGTCTGGGAGACCAGGGAGCGAGTGATCGTCGCGCTCACCGGCGGGCCCGAGGGCGACACACTGATCCGGCGAGCCGCCCGTATCGCCGACCTCCCCCACTCTCGACTTCGCTCGAGCGGGGGGACCCCCATGGCGGGCGGCGACCTGCTCGCCGTGCACGTGGCCCGCAGCGACGGCCTGGCCGCCGGGGTCTCGCACGCCTCGCTGGCCCGGCAGCGGCGGCTGGTGGAGGACCTGGGCGGCAGCTACCACTCGGTGGTCGGCGACGACGTCGCCACGACCCTGGTGGAGTTCGCCCGCACCGAGAACGCCACGCAGCTGGTACTGGGCACGAGCCGCCGCGGCCGACTGGCACGGTTCCTGACCGGGCCCGGCACGGGAGAGACCGTGACCGAGCTGTCCGGCGACATCGACGTCCACCGGGTCACCCACGAGCGGGCCGGACGCGGCACCCTACTGCCGTCCCGGCGGCGCACGCTGTCGACCGCCCGGCTGATCGCCGGCCCGGTGGCCGGGCTGGTGCTGCCGGTACTCCTCACGATCGTCCTCGCCCAGCTGCGGGGCACGCTGAACCTGACCAGCGAGGCGCTGCTCTTCCTGCTCGCCGTGGTGGGCGTGGCCTGCATAGGCGGGGTCGCCTCCGCGGTGATCGCATCGGTGACGGCGTCCCTGCTGCTCAACTACTGGTTCATCCCGCCCATCGGGCAGTTCACGCTGGACGACCCGAACGCGCTGCTTGCCCTGGCGGTCTTCGCGGTCGTGGCGGCCACCGTGGCCGCGGTCGTGGACCGGTCCCTGCGCCTGTCGCGGCGCTCCGCCCGGGCGACGGCCGAGGCGGAGACCATGTCGTCCCTGGCCGGCAGCATCGTGCGGGGCGAGGCGACGATTCCGGCCCTGCTGGAGCGGACCCGCGAGACGTTCGGCATGGAGTCCGCGGATCTGGTGGAGGAACCTCCCGACGCGCCCGGCGTGACGGCCGTTCCGGCGGGCCCCGGCGCCTTCCTCGTGCTGTGCGGCCGCACGCTGTCGTCGTCCGAGCGGCGGGTGCTGGCCGCGTTCGCCGCGCATGTCGGTTCAGCGGTGGAGCGGGCACGGCTCGCCGAGGCCGCGGCCGAGGTCGAGCCGGTGAAGGCCGCCGACCGGCTGCGTACGGCGCTGCTGCGGGCCGTCGGCCACGACCTGCGCACCCCGCTGGCCGCGGGCTGGGCGGCGGTCACCTCGCTGCGCAGCCGGGACGTCGAGTTCTCCCCGGAGGACCGGGACGAACTCCTCGCCACCGCCGACGAGTCCATGGCGAAACTCAACCGTCTGGTGGAGAACCTCCTCGAC
Organism: Streptomyces sp. NPDC058457; assembly: GCF_042720695.1. Taxonomy (NCBI): domain Bacteria; kingdom Bacillati; phylum Actinomycetota; class Actinomycetes; order Kitasatosporales; family Streptomycetaceae; genus Streptomyces; species Streptomyces sp. NPDC058457. The sequence continues at coordinate 71,960 of NZ_JBHXLU010000059.1, forward strand.
CTCAGCCGCCTGGAGGCGGGCGCCCTCCCGCTGAACCTGCGTCCCACCTCTCTGGAGGAGGTCCTGCCCATGGCACTGACGGACGTTCCCGGCGTGGACGTGGCGGACGTGGAAGAGGTCCCGCTGGTGCTCGCCGACCCGCCGCTGCTGGAACGGGTGATCGCCAACCTGGCCGGTAACGCCGACCGCCACACACCGCACGGGAAGAAGGTGCTGGTCACCGCCAGCGCCCTGGCGGGCCGGGTGGAGCTGCGGATCGTGGACCGGGGGCCCGGTCTGCCCGCCGACGGCCGGGAGCGGCTCTTCGAGCCCTTCCAGCGGCTCGGCGACACCGACAACACCACCGGCCTCGGCCTCGGCCTCGCCCTCGCCCGGGGCCTGACCGAGGCCATGAACGGCACCCTCACCCCCGAGGACACCCCCGGCGGCGGTCTCACGATGGTCGTGTCGCTGCCTCTCGCCCCGCAGAGCGCGCAGAGCGTGGGTGCCGAACCGACGGAGCACACCGTGGGAGGTGCGTGATGAGCACGATGACCAGCGGGTGGAGATTCCACCGGAGCAGGACCCGGACCACGCCCCGAACCTGGCCCTTGCGGGACCGGCTCGCCCTCACGGCGGGCCTCGTCGCCCCCTTCCTGGCGGCCCTCGCACTCGTCCCGTTCCGTACCGGCCTGTCGCACACGAACGCCGCGCTCGTCCTCGTCGTGGTGGTCGTCGCGGTTGCCACGCTGGGCAGCCGCACGGCCGGCGTGCTCGCGGCGCTGTCGGCGGCGGCCTGGTTCGACTTCTTCCTGACCCGGCCGTACGAGACCTTCGCCATCACCGCGTCCGCCGACCTCGAAACGGCGGTGCTCCTGCTGGTCGTCGGCGTGATCGTGTCCCAACTGGCCGCCCGCGCACGCCGCCTGGAGGTCATCACGGTCACGGACGCGGCGTACCTCTCCCGCATCCACCGGACGGCCGAACTCGCACAGTCGTCGGGCTCCGCGAACACGGTGGTCGACCACGTCCGCCGGGAACTCACGGAACTCCTCGGGCTGCGCGCGTGCCGTTTCGAGTACGGCACCCTCCTGGGGCAGCCGCCCCGGCTGCACAACGACGGCGGCGTGACGGTGGGCAGGCGCTCGTGGGACGTGGACACCGCCGGCTGGCCCGAGGGCGAGATCGAACTGCGTGCCTACGGCAACGGCCACTACCTCGGCCGCTTCATGCTCACTCCCGGCCCGGGGCCGGTGCCCCCGCTCCAGGCCCGGCTCGTGGCGGTGACGCTGGCCGACCAGGCCGGATCGGCGCTGGACACGGCCTGACCCGTCGGGACGGGCTGACGCTCACTCCAGGCCGGAGGCTTTGAACACGGCCTGCGCGTTTTCGTGGTCCACGCGACGGGAGATGCGCCCCAGGACGGTCGCACCGCACCGCAGGAGCCCGTCGGCAGCGGCCCTCCGCGCGCCTTGGTCCAGGCGCAACCACAGCTGCGGATGGCGCACCAGGACCTCGGGGTCGATCTCGACACGGCCGCCGAGCGCGTCCCGCAGCAGGATCCGTTGGGAGATGCCGTCCAGGCAGCGGACCGAGACCAGCAGATCCGTCCGCACCCGGTGCTCACGTACCAGCCGGCGCGAGGCCAGCCAGTTCCCGCCCGCGGACACCCGGGCGGGATACAGCACGACGAACAGCAGCCCGGCGAGAGCGAACCACGACGCGGCGCGCCACAGGGTGAGCCGACCGGAGCCCCAGTCGACCAGGAGAACGAGCGCGAGCAGCACGCCCGCGCAGCGGACGGTGGCCCACAACTCCTGCACCCACTCGGGGGCGTTCGTCGCGTCACCGGATCCGTCGGGCCTCCCCGCGTGCGCGTCAGGCGGCTCTCCGCGGACCTCGTCACGGCGTCCCATGGTGCTGACGGTAGTGACCCGAGGAACCCGATCAGTCCGTCTTGACACGACCCTGACGGCTGTCCAGTGGTTCCTTGCCTCCTGACCAAGGAACGCGTCGCCCGGCGGGAGCACATGGCAGTCGCCCAGGTCACACGCTCGTCAAGGTCGCGTCAAGGTCGGCCCGTTGGGCGCGAAGATGCCGCAAGGAACCGTCGGACGCGGCCGGAAACGGACAGAACCTGGATGCCGCCGCGCGCATCAGCCCGCACGCGTGGCCGAGGCGAGAAGGAGCCCGTATCCATGTCCGTCCTGACCACCGAGCCGAACGCCGTACCCGCCGGCGAAGAGCCTCCCGATACCGGTGAACGCCACCGGCTGACCGCCGTCACGGGCCTGGCCGCGCTGTCGCTGGACGCGATGGCGTCGGTGGCGTACGGCCCCGAGGCGATCGTCCTCGTCCTGGCGGCCGCGGGCGCCCACGGCCTGGGCTTCACGATGCCGGTCACGCTGGCCATCGCCGCCCTGCTGGCGGTGCTGGTGGCGTCGTACCGGCAGGTCATCGCGGCCTTCCCGGACGGTGGCGGCTCCTACGCGGTCGCCAAGACCCACCTGGGCGCGCGCACCAGCCTGGTGGCGGCGGCGTCGCTGGTGCTGGACTACGTCCTCAACGTCGCCGTGGCCGTCACGGCCGGAGTGGCGGCGCTGACCTCGGCCTTCCCCGCCCTCTACGACGACCGGCTGTGGCTGTGCCTGGCGGTGCTCGCCCTGATCACGGGCGTCAATCTGCGCGGGATCGTGGAGTCCGCCAAGGCGTTCATCGTGCCGACGATCGTCTTCGTCGGCTCGATCTTCGTCCTCATCGCCGTCGGCCTCTTCCGCTCCCACCCCGTAAGCACCGTGACCGCCGCCGGTCACGCCTCGGTGGTCGCCGACAACGCCACGAC
>NZ_JBHXLU010000060.1:0-73009 GCF_042720695.1 Streptomyces sp. NPDC058457
ACGGCGAAGGGAGTTGCCGAGGGTGTAGCCGAAGCCCGGCTCCAGCGGCTCGATCACGAACCGGGAACGGAACTCGTCGACGACCTCTTCGGTCAACGAGGGGCGCTGAGCGATCAGCATGTGTGGATCAGATCCTTCTTTCGTGGACGCCCACTATTTGACGTCCGACGGGACCGTGCCCGTGAAGGGCCCGGGTACTGCAAGGGTACGGGCGGCACGGCCCTTACGGAGCCGTACCGCCCGAGCAGCCCTGCGAAGCGAGGTCAGACGCGACGACGCTTCGGCGGACGGCAGCCGTTGTGCGGGGTCGGGGTGACGTCCTGGATGGAGCCGACCTCGAGGCCCGTGGCCTGCAGGGAGCGGATCGCGGTCTCACGACCGGAACCCGGGCCCTTCACGAACACGTCGACCTTGCGCATGCCGTGCTCCTGGGCGCGGCGGGCAGCCGACTCGGCAGCCATCTGCGCGGCGAACGGCGTGGACTTCCGGGAGCCCTTGAAGCCGACGTGGCCGGCGGAGGCCCAGGAGATCACGTTGCCGGACGGGTCCGTGATGGAGACGATCGTGTTGTTGAACGTGCTCTTGATGTGCGCGTGGCCGTGAGCGACGTTCTTCTTTTCCTTGCGGCGCACCTTCTTGGCAGCGCCCTGACGACCCTTGGGGGGCATCTAGTAACTCCTACGGGGGGAGGTGGTCGGTCCTACAGCGAAGACCGCTGATGAAGCGTTGTCCGCTGCGGACTACTTCTTGCCCGGCTTCTTCTTGCCGGCGATGGCGCGACGCGGGCCCTTGCGGGTGCGGGCGTTGGTGCTGGTGCGCTGACCGCGGACGGGCAGACCGCGACGGTGACGGAGACCCTGGTAGCAGCCGATCTCGACCTTGCGGCGGATGTCGGCCTGGATCTCGCGACGGAGGTCACCCTCGGTCTTGATGTTGTTGTCGACGTACTCGCGGATGGCGACCAGCTGCTCTTCGCTCAGGTCGCGGACGCGGGTGTTCGGGTCGATGCCGGTCTCGGCCAGCGTCTGCTGCGAGAGTGTCCGGCCGATGCCGAACACGTAGGTGAGCGCGACCTCCACGCGCTTTTCGCGCGGGATGTCAACACCGGAAACGCGTGCCATTCAATGGCTCCTGGTGATCTTCGGAGGTCTTCCGCAGAACCGGTCCCCAGCCGCCGTACCAGGTACGAACTGGGTCCCCGGCCTCCGAACCGGGGGTGTCAGGCACCTTCGGCGCCTGGCTCCTGCGTATGAACATGTTCAGCTCGCGTCGCGCGAATCTCTGCGATGTCGATGCAGAGGGATTGGTCCTGCGTCAGCCCTGGCGCTGCTTGTGGCGCGGGTTCTCGCAAATGACCATGACCCGACCGTGACGGCGGATCACCCTGCACTTGTCGCAGATCTTCTTGACGCTCGGCTTGACCTTCATGGGATTGAGGTTCTCCGGGTCAGTTGCCGGCGGCCCCGCTCACGCGGGACGTGGGCAAGATCTACTTGTATCGGTAGACGATCCGGCCACGCGTCAGGTCGTACGGAGACAACTCCACCACGACCCGGTCGTCAGGGAGGATGCGGATGTAGTGCATACGCATCTTGCCGCTGATGTGTGCCAGGACCTGGTGGCCGTTCTGGAGCTCGACCTTGAACATGGCGTTCGGAAGAGACTCGACGACAGTGCCCTCGATCTCGATGGCACCTTGCTTCTTGGCCACGCTTCGCCCTTCGAATCGACTACCTTGATCGACTCCCACGCTTCCCTTACGGGTGCATGCGGACATGCGGGTGCACGAGAGCCGACGAGTCAGTCTACGTCAGCGCACCCGGAAAGACGAATCGGGAAAGCCTGCCCCAGATGGCAGATCATTAAGCACGCAGCATTTCGGCGCCCGTCTGAAGCGCCCCGCCTGAAGCGCCCCGATAGGGGCGCGGGGCTGTATACATTTGCGGCTCCGCCGCGCGGGCGCGACCAGCCCCCACCGGGGCCGCAGCTTCGAACGGTGCTCAGCCCAGCGGATCCGGCGCAGCCGTGATCCCGAGCTCGGCCAGCTTGGCCTTACCCCCGTCGGGAGACGTCAGCACCAGCGGACCCTCCTCGGTCAGCGCAACACTGTGCTCCCAGTGCGACGACCACGTACCGTCCGTGGTGATCACGGTCCAGTCGTCCGACAGGACCTCCGTGCGGGGCGTCCCCAGCGACACCATCGGCTCGATGGCCAGGCAGAACCCGGGCACCAGCTTCGGCCCCTTGCCCCGCCGCCGGTCGACGTAGTTCAGCAGGTGCGGGTCCATGTGCATCTCGGTGCCGATGCCGTGGCCGCCGTAGTCCTCGATGATCCCGTACTTGCCACCGCCGGGCTTCGGCTGACGGCGGATGTACGTCTCGATCGACCGGGAGACGTCGACCAGCCGGTTGCCCTGCTTCATCGCCGCGATGCCGGCCCACATCGACTCCTCGGTCACCCGGGAGAGCTCGATCAGCTCCGGGGAGTGACCGGAGCCCACGAAGGCGGTGTAGGCCGCGTCGCCGTGCCAGCCGTCGATGATCGCGCCGCAGTCGATGGAGATGATGTCGCCGTCCTTGAGAACGACATCCTCGGAAGGGATGCCGTGGACGACCACGTCGTTGACGGACGTGCAGATGGTCGCGGGGAAGCCGCCGTAGCCGAGGAAGTTCGGCTTGGCGTTGTGCTCCGCGAGCACCTTGCGCGCGACCTGGTCCAGATCCTTGGTCGTGGCCCCGGGCACCGCTGCCTCACGCGTCGCCGCGTGAATGGCGGCGACGACCAGCCCCGCCTCACGCATCTTGGCGATCTGTTCGGGGGTCTTGATCTGCACCATCAGCTCTGCTTTCTCAAGGGTGCGGGTCCGGTTTTGTACACCGCAACAGTACGGCCCCCCGGCGGCAGGGCAACACGCGGTCGCACCGATCGCGGCCGCACCCCCTCAGCGCCGGGTGAGCAGCGGGGTCCAGCGGCCTTCGTCCTGCAGATTCGCCGTCCGGAAGCCGGAGAGCGGAGTGGTCTTGCCGTCCAGGCCGACCAGGAGCAGCCGGTTGCGGAACTCACCCTTGCCGGGGCTGCACTGCCCGGGATCGCACCGCCAGGCGATGAGGTGGCTGTTGTCGGCCCAGGCGAGCAGCTGCTGGCCGGGGACCACCGTGGCCCGCTCGCCGGTCTTCGCCTTGCGGATCTCGGAGACGATGTCGTCGCCCTCCCCCACGAAGGCGCCGGTCACCAGGGTTCCGTCCGGGGACCGGATCCCCTCCGGGCCGGACGCAGGTGCCTCCTCGTCCGGGGCGGGCTTCCGCTTGCCGGTCAGGTCATAGTAGATCCTGCCCGCGCTGTTGCCGCCGGCCTCCCATACCAGCTCCCCGTCCCGGCTCCAGGAGAAGTCCTGACGTCCGCCGACGGGGGCCGCGCTCTTCTCGGCCGGCCGCTCGGCGAAGTCCGCCCTGCCGGAGGCGACGTCGATCACGTAGAAGCCGGTGCGGCTCTGCTTCGACCCCGGCACGGTCTCGCCGTTCAGGCGGTAGGGCGCGTCCTTGAACAGACCGTCCGGGTTGAGGCGGTACGCCGTCGCCAGCAGGCGTTTGCCGTCCGGTGAGAACCGCACACTGCCGACACTCCTGTCGACCTTGATCCAGCGCTGCACCTTGCCCGTGGCCAGGTTCAGCAGCCCTATCCGGCCGACGGGCAGATCGCGCTCGAGCACCGCCGCGGTCCGCGTCCCGGGGGCGACGTCCAGCCAGGCCCAGTCGGTCTTCCGGTACCGCCCGGTGGCCGTGTCGAGCAGGCTCCACTCGTAGGTGCCGATCGCGTTCCCGTCCGGCTGTCTCACGAGCTTCGCCGTGTAGTACGCCGAGACGGCGACCCCTCCCGCCGCGATCAGCTCCCGGGGCGGCGACTGGTCCGGGTGCGCGGCCACACCCGTGGCATCCGGCACCCTCGCGGGCTGCCCGTGCGTATCACCGCCGCGCAGGGCGAGCGGCACCGCTGTTCCGGCGGCGACGACCAGCGCGACGGCGACCGTCACCACCAGGCGTCGAGCCTTGCGACGGCGTGGCAGCGGTTGTGGCCGTTCGGCCGGTGCCGCGGCCGGTCGCGCCGCCGGAGAGGACGTTTCGAACGCCGCGCGGGCATGCGGGTCGGGGGCCATGCTCGTACCTCCACAGGAACGACGACTGGGACGGGAATCTGGCCGGTTGGTGTGAAAGAGGACGACGAAGGGGCTGCTCCCGCAACGCCGGAGCAGCCCCTCTGCAGTCGATCTCAGCCCACGAGCAGGTGAAGCATCAAGGCGCATGGGTCGAGAGCGAGCTCATCCGCGATTTACTCGTTGAACCAGTCCGGCGACCAGACGGAAGCTCCGCCCCCGTTCCACCAGACCTCCATCTTGTAGACGGAGAGCTGGCCGATGTTCTCGCCCTTCTTGTCGCAGCCGGAGTCGCCGCCGTCGTCGAGCGTCCAGAGCCGCGACGTGATGCCGGCGGAGTTCCGGACCCACAGAGCACCGGTCACCCCGTACCCGTCGGCCTTGGTGTCACAGACCGAGAAGACATCGCCGTCGTCGTGGAAGTGCATGTAGCCACGGCCCGACGGAAGGTTGATCTGCTTGTCGCTGTCGGCCTGCGCCGAAGCACTCAGCCCGACCACCAGGGCGGCGGACGCGCCGACCACCATGGCTGCGCGGGCCAGCTTCGAGTTGATCACTGTTCCCCCAACTAGGTTATGCGTCACCGGTGTTACCGGTGAGGTCGATGTGAACACTATGTGTCACGCATGCTGCATGTCCACATCAATTAAGAGTTGGGCATGAATATGACAAGGAAGCACGCGATCCGCTTGACGACCTCATCCGCCGGGATACACGCACAAACACCACGGCCGCGGCGCCCCTGAGGGCACCGCGGCCGGTCGGACCACGATCTACTTGTTCTCGGCCTTTTCGCCCTTGAGCGCCTCGAGCGCCCGCTGCGTGATCTCGTCCACCGGGCCCAGGGAGGAGATCGTCACGACCAGACCCTGAGCCTTGTAGTAGTCGATGATGGGCTCGGTCTGCGTGTGGTAGACCTCCAGCCGCGTCCGGACGGTGTCCTCGGAGTCGTCGTCGCGCTGGTACAGCTCACCGCCACAGACGTCACAAACGCCCTCGACCTTCGGCGGGGTGTACGTCACGTGGAAGACGTGGGACGAGTCGTTGCGGCAGATGCGGCGGCCCGCGATCCGCTTGACGACCTCGTCCTCGGAGACCTCCAGGTCAAGCACGGCGTCCAGCTTGATCTTCTCGACCGTCAGCAGTTCGTCGAGCGCCTCGGCCTGCGAGACGTTGCGCGGGAAACCGTCCAGCAGGAAGCCGTTCACGGCGTCCTCCTGCTCCATGCGGTCCTTGGCCATGGCGATGGTGACCTCGTCGGGGACGAGGTTGCCGGCGTCCATGTAGGACTTCGCGAGTTTCCCGAGCTCCGTCTTCTGGCTGATGTTGGCGCGGAACAGGTCGCCCGTGGAGATGTGCGGGATCTGCAGCTCCTTGGCAAGGCGAACGGCTTGCGTTCCCTTACCGGCGCCAGGCGGCCCGACGAGGACGATTCGCATCAGCGGAGGAACCCTTCGTAATTGCGCTGCTGGAGCTGGCTCTCGATCTGCTTCACCGTTTCCAGACCCACACCCACGATGATCAGGATGCTGGTACCACCGAACGGGAAGTTGTTCGAGGCGTTGAACCCGACCAACGCCATTGTCGGCACGAGAGCGATCAGACCCAGATACAGCGAACCCGGCCAGGTGATCCGGTTGAGCACGTACGACAGGTACTCAGCGGTCGGTCGGCCAGCCCGGATGCCCGGGATGAAGCCACCATACTTCTTCATGTTGTCGGCTACTTCTTCGGGGTTGAAGGAGATGGCGACGTAGAAGAACGCGAAGAACACGATCAGCAAAAAGTACATGCTGATGTAAAGCGGGTGGGTGCCCTTGGTCAGGTTGGCCTCGATCCAGGTCTTCCAGCTCGAGTTCCCGCCCGCGAACTGGGCGACCAGTGCCGGGATGTAGAGCAGCGACGACGCGAAAATGACCGGGATCACACCCGCCTGGTTGACCTTCAGCGGGATGTACGTAGACGTACCGCCATAGGACCGGCGGCCGATCATGCGCTTCGCGTACTGCACCGGAATGCGGCGCTGGGCCTGCTCGACGAAGACCACCAGCGCGACCATGATCAGACCCACCGCGATGACCGAGCCGAACTCGATCCAGCCGTCGGCCAGGGTGCCCTGCTTCTTGATGGTCCACAGGTTCGACGGGAAGGTCGCGGCGATCGAGATGAACATCAGGATCGACATGCCGTTGCCGATACCGCGGTCGGTGATCAGCTCGCCGAGCCACATGACGACGGCCGTACCGGCGGTCATGCAGATGACCATGGTGATCGTGGTGAAGATCGCCTGGTCCGGGACGATGCTGGAAGCGACCGTGCAGCCGGAGAACAGGGCGCCGCTGCGGGCGGTGGCCACCAGGCCGGTGCCCTGCAGGATGGCGAGCGCCACCGTCAGGTAACGGGTGTACTGCGTGATCTTCGCCGTGCCCGCCTGGCCCTCCTTCTTCAGGGCTTCCAGGCGCGGGATGACCACGGTCAGCAGCTGAAGGATGATGCTGGCCGTGATGTACGGCATGATGCCCAGCGCGAAGATCGTGATCTGGAGCAGCGCGCCGCCGCTGAACATGTTGACGAGACCGAAGAGGCCCTGGTTGCCGGACGCCTCACTGACACACGTCTGGACGGCCTTGTAGTTGACGCCGGGGATCGGGATGTGGGTACCGACCCGGTACACCACGATGATGCCGAGCGTGAAGAGCAGCTTCTTGCGCAGGTCGGGCGTCCTGAACGCCCGGGCGAACGCGGTGAGCACGGTGCCTCCTGCGACCCCCGCGCAACTGCGTCAAGGGTGACGGTCTTGAGGTTCGACGAATGGGAAAAAGAACAGTGCTGGCCACCTTACCGGCCGCACTGCCCCCCTAGGAACGACCAACCGGGGATACCCCATTGTGAGGTATCCCCGGTCGGGAGTTGCTTACGTCATCGAGACGTCCGAAATGATCAGACGAGCTCGGTGACGGTGCCGCCGGCGGCGGTGATCTTCTCCTTGGCGGAGCCGGAGACGGCGTCGACCGTCACCTGCAGCGCCACGGAGACCTCACCCTGGCCGAGGACCTTGACGAGGCTGTTCTTGCGAACGGCACCCTTGGCGACGAGACCCTCGACGGTGACCTCGCCACCCTCCGGGTACAGCGCGGCCAGCTTGTCGAGGTTCACGACCTGGTACTCGGTCTTGAACGGGTTCTTGAAGCCCTTCAGCTTCGGAAGACGCATGTGGAGGGGCATCTGGCCACCCTCGAAGCGCTCCGGAACCTGGTAACGGGCCTTCGTACCCTTGGTACCACGACCGGCCGTCTTACCCTTCGACGCCTCACCACGACCGACACGGGTCTTGGCGGTCTTGGCGCCGGGGGCCGGACGGAGGTTGTGGATCTTGAGCGGGTTCTGCTCCGCCATGATCAGTCGACCTCCTCGACCGACACGAGGTGGCGGACGGTGTGCACCATGCCGCGGAACTCGGGGCGGTCCTCCTTGACGACCTGCGTGTTGATGCCCTTGAGACCAAGGGAACGCAGGGTGTCACGGTGGTTCTGCTTGCTGCCGATGTAGGACTTGACCTGCGTGATCTTGAGCTGCGCCATGATCACACACCCGCCCCGGCACGCGCACGGAGCAGGGCCGCAGGGGCGACGTCCTCGAGCGGCAGACCACGGCGGGCCGCGATCTCCTCGGGACGCTGCAGGCCCTTCAGGGCCGCCACGGTCGCGTGCACGATGTTGATCGCGTTGTCGGAGCCGAGCGACTTCGACAGCACGTCGTGGATACCGGCGCACTCCAGGACGGCACGCACGGGACCACCGGCGATAACACCGGTACCCGGCGAAGCCGGCTTGAGGAGAACGACGCCGGCAGCCTTCTCACCCTGGATCGGGTGCGGGATGGTGCCCTGGATACGGGGGACCTTGAAGAAGTGCTTCTTGGCCTCCTCAACACCCTTGGCGATGGCGGCCGGCACCTCCTTGGCCTTGCCGTAACCGACACCCACGGTGCCGTCACCGTCGCCCACCACGACCAGCGCGGTGAAGCTGAAGCGACGACCACCCTTCACAACCTTGGCGACGCGGTTGATCGCGACGACGCGCTCAACGTACGCGGTCTTCTCGGCGGCAGCAGCGCCGCCGTCACGGCCCTTCCGGTCCCGCCGCTCGCCGCCACCGGCACCGCCACCGCGGCGCTGGGGTCCAGCCATTGGATTACCTCTCTCTTTCCGCTAGCTACAAGCGGCTCAGAACTTGAGCCCGGCCTCGCGGGCGGCGTCCGCCAGGGCGGCGATGCGCCCGGCGTACTGGTTACCACCACGGTCGAACACCACGGCCTCGACACCGGCGGCCTTGGCACGCTCGGCGACCAGGGCGCCGACCTGCTTGGCCTGCGCGGACTTGTCACCCTCGCCACCACGGACCGAGGTGTCCAGCGTGGACGCCGACGCCAGGGTGTGACCCTTGATGTCGTCGATCACCTGGGCCACGATGTGGCGGTTCGAGCGGGTAACGACCAGACGGGGACGCTCCGCCGTACCGGAAATGTTCTTACGGATCCGGATGTGACGGCGCTTGATCGCGGCGCGCTTGTAGGCGTCGCCCTTGAGGATCTTCTGTCCGTATGCCATGGCTTACTTACCCGCCTTTCCGACCTTGCGGCGGATGACTTCGCCCTCGTACTTGACGCCCTTGGCCTTGTACGGGTCGGGCTTGCGCAGCTTGCGGATGTTGGCCGCGACCTCGCCGACCTTCTGCTTGTCGATGCCCTCGACCGAGAAACGGGTCGGAGCCTCGACCTTGAAGGTGATGCCCTCGGGGGCCTCGACCAGGATCGGGTGGCTGTAACCGAGCGCGAACTCGAGGTTCGAGCCCTTGGCGGTCACGCGGTAACCGACACCGCTGATCTCGAGCTTCTTCACGTAACCCTGGGTCACGCCGGTGATCATGTTCGCCACCAGCGTGCGGGACAGGCCGTGCAGGGCCTTGCTCTGACGCTCGTCGTTGGGGCGGGTCACCGCGAGAGTGCCGTCCTCGCCCTTGGCGATGTCGATCGGAGCCACGATGGTGTGGGTCAGCTCGCCCTTGGGGCCCTTGACCTGCACCGTGCGGCCGTCGATGGTGACGTCCACGCCGGCGGGAACCGCGATGGGGAGCTTGCCGATACGCGACATAGCTGTTTCCTCCGTTCCCTTCTGCTACCAGACGTAGGCGAGGACTTCCCCGCCTACGCCCTTCTTGCCGGCCTGCTTGTCGGTGAGGAGCCCGTGCGACGTGGAGATGATCGCCACGCCGAGGCCGCCCAGCACCTTGGGCAGGGAGGTGGACTTCGCGTACACCCGGAGACCGGGCTTGGAGATCCGCTTGATGCCCGCGATGGAGCGCTCACGGTTGGGACCGAACTTCAGGTCCAGGACGAGGTTCTTGCCGACCTCGGCGTCCTCGACCTTCCAGCCCGTGATGAAGCCCTCCTGCTGGAGGATCTCCGCGATGTGAGACTTGATCTTGGACGCCGGCATCGTCACGGAATCGTGGTACGCCGAGTTCGCGTTCCGCAGACGCGTCAGCATGTCTGCGATCGGATCAGTCATGGTCATGAATTGGCCTGTGGCCTCTCTCGCCGGGGTTTCCTGGTGCCCATCCCTCTCCTCGATCCGAGACGAGGCGGGTGCGGTGCGGTGGACCTACGGCGTAGTAAGTCGTAAAGGCGACCGTCAGGCGCCCAACCCTCCAAGCCTAAGCCATGAAAGGGTGGGCGCCTGACACGCCCATTGCTTACCGAGAGCCTCTGGAATCCCTAAAAAGCAGGGATTACCAGGAGCTCTTGGTCACGCCCGGCAGCTCGCCACGGTGAGCCATCTCACGAAGGCACACGCGGCACAGGCCGAACTTGCGGTACACGGAGTGCGGACGGCCGCAGCGCTGGCAGCGCGTGTAGCCACGCACACCGAACTTGGGCTTGCGAGCAGCCTTGGCAATCAGAGCCTTCTTCGCCATCTCGCTCACGCCTCCTTGAACGGGAAGCCGAGGTGACGAAGGAGCGCGCGGCCCTCAGCGTCGTTGGTCGCCGTGGTCACCACGGTGATGTCCATACCCCGGGTACGGTCGATCTTGTCCTGGTCGATCTCGTGGAACATGACCTGCTCCGTGAGACCGAAGGTGTAGTTGCCACGGCCGTCGAACTGCTTGGGGGACAGACCACGGAAGTCGCGGATGCGCGGGAGCGCGAGCGACAGGGTGCGGTCCAGGAACTCCCACATGCGGTCGCCACGGAGCGTGACGTGGGCACCGATCGGCTGGCCCTCACGCAGCTTGAACTGCGCGATGGACTTGCGGGCCTTGGTGACGGCCGGCTTCTGACCGGTGATGGTGGTCAGGTCGCGGATCGCACCGTCGATCAGCTTCGAGTCACGGGCGGCGTCGCCGACACCCATGTTGACCACGATCTTGACGAGGCCGGGGATCTGCATGACGTTCTCGTACTTGAACTCGTCACGCAGCTTGCCCGCGATCTCCTCGCGGTACTTCAGCTTCAGACGCGGAGCAGTGGTGGTAGCCATCAGATGTCCTCACCCGTCCGCTTGGCAACGCGGATCTTGTTGCCTTCGTCGTCGAAGCGGTAACCGACACGCGTGACGACCTTGTTGCCGTCCTTCTCAACGACCAGCTGGACGTTGGAGACGTGGACGGGCGCCTCGGTCGTGACGATGCCGCCGGCCTGCGAACCGCGAGCGGTCGGACCGGCCTTGGTGTGCTTCTTGACCCGGTTGACACCCTCGACCAGGACGCGGTCCTCGCGGGGGTAGGCCGCGATGACCTTGCCCTGCTTGCCCTTGTCCTTACCGGTGATGACCTGGACCAGGTCGCCCTTCTTGATCTTCATGCTTACAGCACCTCCGGAGCCAGCGAGATGATCTTCATGAACTTCTTCTCGCGCAGCTCACGGCCGACCGGGCCGAAGATACGGGTGCCACGAGGGTCGCCGTCGTTCTTGAGAATGACAGCGGCGTTCTCGTCGAAGCGGATGTACGAGCCGTCCGGACGGCGGCGCTCCTTGACGGTGCGAACGATGACCGCCTTGATGACGTCACCCTTCTTCACGTTGCCGCCGGGGATCGCGTCCTTGACGGTGGCGACGATGACGTCACCGATGCCCGCGTAGCGGCGACCGGAGCCACCGAGCACACGGATGCAAAGGATTTCCTTCGCACCAGTGTTGTCGGCGACGCGCAGTCGCGACTCCTGCTGGATCACGTCTATCTCCTGTTTGTCTGCCGGTTCCCGGCAGGGGTCCTGTTACGGAACCCCTGCCGAGCCTGGCGGAACTGTCCTGCGAGGGATGCCCCGCAGGAACGTACTTTTGGAATTCCCTTGCGGGAATTACCTACTTGGCCTTCTCGAGGATCTCGACGACGCGCCAGCGCTTCGACGCGGACAGCGGCCGGGTCTCCATGAGGAGGACGCGGTCGCCGACACCCGCGGCGTTCTGCTCGTCGTGCGCCTTGAGCTTGTTCGTACGGCGGATGACCTTGCCGTACAGCGCGTGCTTGACGCGGTCCTCGACGGCGACGACGACGGTCTTGTCCATCTTGTCGCTGACGACGAGACCCTCACGGGTCTTGCGGAAGCTGCCGCGCGCCTCAGTGTTCTCAGTCACGTTGCTCTCGCTCATCAGGCGCTCTCCACCGTCTCGATGCCCAGCTCGCGCTCACGCATCAGGGTGTAGATCCGCGCGATGTCCTTACGGACGGCCTTGAGCCGACCGTGGTTCTCGAGCTGACCCGTCGCCGCCTGGAAGCGGAGGTTGAACAGCTCTTCCTTGGCCTCGCGGAGCTTACCCAGAAGCTCCTCGTTGCCCAGCTCGCGCAGCTCGGACGCCTTGGTACCGGCCGACATCACGCTTCACCTGCCTCGCGCTTGACGATCCGGCACTTCATCGGCAGCTTGTGGGCTGCGCGAGTCAGGGCCTCACGGGCGATCTTCTCGTTGGGGTAGGACAGCTCGAACATGACCCGGCCCGGGTGCACGTTCGCGATCCACCACTCCGGAGAACCCTTACCGGAACCCATGCGGGTCTCGGCAGGCTTCTTCGTCAGCGGGCGGTCCGGGTAGATGTTGATCCAGACCTTGCCGCCACGCTTGATGTGGCGGGTCATCGCGATACGGGCCGCCTCGATCTGGCGGTTGGTCACGTACGCCGGCGTGAGGGCCTGGATGCCGTACTCGCCGAACGCGACCGTGGTACCGCCCTTGGCCTCACCGCGACGCCTCGGGTGGTGCTGCTTGCGGTGCTTGACCCTACGGGGGATCAGCATGTCGGTCAGGCCTCCGTTCCGGTGCTCTCAGCCGGAGCAGCGGCGGGAGCCTCGGCCTTGGGGGCTTCGGCGCCGGCAGCCTGCTGCGGCTTGCGACCGCGCCGCTCGCCACCGCGGCCACCACGGGCCGGGCGGTCGGCAGCGCCGCCACCACGGGCCGGGCGGTTGCCGGCGCGGGCTGCGGCGTTCTCGGCGCGGACCTCGGCGATGTTCTTGACGTCGCCCTTGTAGATCCAGACCTTCACACCGATACGGCCGAAGGTCGTCTTGGCCTCGAAGAAGCCGTAGTCCACGTTCGCGCGGAGCGTGTGCAGGGGCACACGGCCCTCGCGGTAGAACTCCGAGCGGGACATCTCGGCGCCGCCGAGGCGGCCACCGCACTGGATCTTGATGCCCTTGGCGCCGGCCTTCATGGCGGACTGCATGCTCTTACGCATGGCCCGACGGAAGGAGACGCGGGAGGAGAGCTGCTCGGCGACGGCCTGGGCCACCAGCTGAGCGTCCGTCTCCGGGTTCTTGACCTCGAGGATGTTCAGCTGGACCTGCTTGCCGGTCAGCTTCTCCAGGTCACCGCGGATGCGGTCGGCCTCGGCGCCGCGGCGGCCGATGACGATGCCCGGACGCGCGGTGTGGATGTCCACGCGGACACGGTCACGGGTGCGCTCGATCTCGACCTTCGAGATACCGGCGCGCTCCATGCCGGACGTCATCATCCGACGGATGGCGACGTCTTCCTTGACGTAGTCCTTGTACAGCTTGTCGGCGTACCACCGGGACTTGAAGTCCGTGGTGATGCCGAGCCGGAACCCATGCGGGTTAACCTTCTGGCCCATTACCGGGTTCCTTCCTTGCTGCTGACGACCACGGTGATGTGGCTGGTCCGCTTGCGGATCCGGTAGGCACGGCCCTGGGCGCGCGGCCGGAACCGCTTCAGGGTCGGGCCCTCGTCGACGTACGCCTCGGAGATGAAGAGGCTGTCGGCGTCGGTGTGGTCGTAGTTGTGCGCGGCGTTGGCGATGGCGCTGTCGAGCACCTTGCCGACCGGCACGGAGGCTGCCTGCGGAGCGAATCGCAGAACAGCCTGAGCCTCCGTGGCGTCCATGCCACGGATAAGGTCCACCACGCGGCGGGCCTTCATGGGCGTAACGCGGATGTACCGCGCCTGGGCCCTGGCTTCCATGGTTGTCCCTCTCAGTTACTTACGTGTCTGAATGCGATCCGCTGTTAGCGGCGCTTCGACTTCCGGTCGTCCTTGACGTGGCCCCGGAAGGTGCGGGTCGGCGAGAACTCGCCGAGCTTGTGGCCGACCATCGACTCGGTGACGAACACCGGGATGTGGGTCTTGCCGTTGTGCACCGCGATCGTGTGGCCGAGCATGGCCGGGACGATCATCGAGCGACGGGACCAGGTCTTGATGACGTTCTTGGTGCCGGCTTCGTTCTGGACATCCACCTTCTTGATCAGGTGGTCGTCTACGAAGGGCCCCTTCTTCAAGCTACGAGGCATCTCAACCAGTCCTTAACGCTTCTTGTTCGTCTTGCGGCGGCGGACGATGTACTTGTTCGACGCCTTCTTGGGCGAACGAGTACGACCTTCCTTCTTGCCCCACGGGGAGACGGGGTGACGGCCACCGGACGTCCGGCCCTCACCACCACCGTGCGGGTGGTCGACCGGGTTCATGACGACACCACGGACGGTCGGGCGAACGCCCAGCCACCGCTTGCGGCCGGCCTTGCCCCAGTTGATGTTCGACTGCTCGGCGTTGCCGACCTCACCGACGGTGGCGCGGCAGCGCGCGTCCACCATGCGGATCTCGCCGGACGGCATACGGAGGGTCGCCATGGCGCCCTCACGGGCGAGCAGCTGCACCGAGGCACCCGCGGAGCGGGCGAACTTGGCGCCACCGCCGGGACGGAGCTCGATCGCGTGGATCGTGGTACCGACCGGGATGTTGCGGAGGGCCAGGTTGTTGCCCGGCTTGATGTCGGCCCCGGGACCGTTCTCCACGGTGTCGCCCTGCCGCAGGTTGCGCGGGGCGAGGATGTAGCGCTTCTCGCCGTCCGCGTAGTGCAGCAGCGCGATGCGCGCGGTGCGGTTGGGGTCGTACTCGATGTGCGCGACCTTCGCCGGCACGCCGTCCTTGTCGTGACGACGGAAGTCGATCACTCGGAAGGCGCGCTTGTGTCCGCCACCCTGGTGGCGAACGGTCACACGACCGGCGTTGTTACGGCCGCCCTTGCTGTGCAGCGGGCGGACCAGCGACTTCTCCGGCGTGGACCGCGTGACCTCGACGAAGTCGGCGACGCTGGCGCCACGACGGCCCGGCGTAGTCGGCTTGTACTTGCGGATTCCCATTTCTCAGTCCTCGTCCGATATCGGACGATCCGACCCGCTTACGCGGTCGGACCGCCGAAGATGTCGATACGGTCGCCCTCGGCGAGGGTCACGATCGCGCGCTTGGAGCCCGCGCGCTGACCGAAACCGGTCTTGGTGCGCTTGCGCTTGCCCTGGCGGTTGAGGGTGTTGACCCCGGTGACCTTGACCGAGAAGACCGCCTGGACGGCCTGCTTGATCTGGGTCTTGTTGGCGCCCGGGGCGACGACGAACGTGTACTTGTTCTCGTCCAGGAGCGCGTAGCTCTTCTCCGAGACGACCGGCTTCAGCAGCACGTCACGGGGGTCCGTGAACGACTTGCTGAGCGGGGTCTCGACAGTGTTCTTGCCCTCGGCCTCGTGGCGGCGCGCCTTGGCGACGCGCGCGGCCTTGGCGGCCTTGGCGGCCTTCGAGGCGATGCTCGGGTGACGGGTGGCCATCAGACCTCGGTCCCTTCGGTGTCGTTGGCCTTCGGGCCGGCGACGAAGGACTCGAAGGCGGCCTGGGTGAAGACCACGTCGTCCGAGACGATCACGTCGTACGTGTTCAGCTGGCCCGGCTCCAGGATGTGGACCTGGGGCAGGTTGCGGGCGGACAGCCACGCGGCCTCGTCGGCACGGTCGATGACCAGGAGCAGGTTCTTGCGCTCCGAGATCTTGCCGAACAGCGTGCGAGCGGCCTTGGTGCTGGGGGTCTCGCCCTCGATCACGCCGGTGACGACGTGGATGCGGTTGTGACGCGCCCGGTCGGTGAGGGCGTGACGCAGAGCGGCAGCCTTCATCTTCTTCGGGGTGCGCTGCGAGTAGTCACGCGGCTGCGGGCCGTGGACGACGCCACCGCCGGCGAACTGCGGCGCGCGGGTCGAGCCCTGACGGGCGCGGCCGGTGCCCTTCTGGCGGTAAGGCTTCTTGCCACCACCACGGACCTCGCCACGGGTCTTCGTCTTGTGCGTGCCCTGACGGGCGGCCGCGTTCTGCGCGACGACGACCTGGTGGATCAGCGGGATGCTGACCTTCTCCACGCCGAAGATCTCCGCGGGGAGCTCGACGCTACCGGTCTTCTCGCCGGCAGGCGAAAGGATGTCAACAGTGCTCATCGGTTACCTCAGGCCCCCTTGGCCGCGGTGCGGACCAGGACGAGGCCGCCGTTCGGACCGGGAACCGCGCCCTTGATGAGCAGCAGACCCTTCTCCGCGTCAACGGCGTGGACGGTCAGGTTCTGGGTGGTGACACGCTCGTTGCCCATGCGACCCGCCATGCGGAGGCCCTTGAACACGCGGCCCGGGGTGGCGCAGCCACCGATGGAACCGGGCGAGCGGTGCTTGCGCTGGGTGCCGTGACCGGCGCCGAGGCCCTTGAAGTTGTGACGCTTCATGACACCGGCGAAGCCCTTGCCCTTGCTCTTGCCGGTGACGTCGACCTTCACGCCGGCCTCGAAGACCTCGGCGGTGACTTCCTGACCGAGGGTGTACTCGGAGGCGTCCGCCGTACGGATCTCGACAAGGTGGCGACGGGGGGTGACGTCGGCCTTCGCGAAGTGGCCCTTGAGGGGCTTGTTCACCTTGCGCGGGTCGATCTCGCCGAAGGCGATCTGGACCGACTCGTAGCCGTCGACGTCGTTGGTACGGACCTGGGTGACGACATTCGGGCCGGCCTTGACGACGGTCACCGGGACGACCCGGTTGTTCGCGTCCCAAACCTGCGTCATGCCGAGCTTCTCGCCCAGGATGCCCTTGATCTGCTTAGCCATTCTCAGATCACCGGCCCTCAGAGCTTGATCTCGATGTCGACACCGGCCGGGAGGTCGAGTCGCATCAGAGAGTCAACGGTCTTGGGGGTCGGGTCGAGGATGTCGATCAGGCGCTTGTGGGTGCGCATCTCGAAGTGCTCGCGCGAGTCCTTGTACTTGTGCGGCGACTTGATGACGCAGTACACGTTCTTCTCAGTGGGCAGCGGCACCGGGCCCGCGACCGACGCACCAGTGCGGGTCACCGTCTCGACGATCTTCTTCGCCGAGGAGTCGATGACCTCGTGGTCGTAGGCCTTGAGCCGGATGCGGATCTTCTGTCCCGCCATGGCTACTCAGTAGTCCTGTCTTTGCACGCTCTGGAACCCGGTCACTGCTTCTCTTCTCCGACCCACGCGGTCGGGTGTGTCGCGCTCTCACCGACACAGATGCCCCTTGTTCGAGCATCCCTGCTGGGAAGCACGGCCCTTCCGGAACCGCAAGCCGGGGACGGAAGGCCCACCGGGTGCCTGGCCGGTGCCGCACCGCACTTCCCGAAAGATTCCCGTACGTCCGCCCCAGTGCTGCCCGCAGGCAGTTAGGGCGACGAGTACTGTGGGACTCGCTTCCGGTCCTCCCGGCGGGAGGCGCGCAGCATCAACACTCGACCGAGCAACTCCGACAGTCTGCCACAGAGGGCAGGGGGCTGGCCAATCGGGGGCCGGAGAGGATACCCCCAGGGTGACGTAGGTCAAACACCCGTGCCCCCTCCCCCGGACCGGCCGCTCAGCGCAGGCTCGCGTCCACCAGGAGCAGAAGCTCGTCGAGCCCCGGCTTCTGTCCGGGATCTCGGCCGGCAGGACCTCGGGCCGGGCCAGGGCACACCCCGGATTGTCGCTGCCTCCGCCTCATCCCTCGCCTCCCGCCCGGAGAATTCGCACCGGTACACGGGAAGGACGACGGTGGCCAGAGGTGTGCGGTCGGGGTCCTGGACCCGGTGGTGGCCGTGCATCCCGGCAGACGTCGGCGGCGCCTGGGCGCGTCACGACCAGTCGTCGTCCTCGTCGTCCTCGTCGTCTGCGTCCGGGGCGTCCTCGCGCAGTACGACGACGAGCTGGACAGGCGCATCCGTGTCACTGTGCTTGACCCCGGCCAGGACAACCTTGCCCGCGATGAGCCACGCCCGGTGATCGATGAAGTCCTCGCCCCCGGTCAGGTCCCGGTCCGATTCCCGGAGCCGCGTTCCGAGGACTCCGGATGTCAGCTGCGAGACGACCGTCGGGAGTTCAGCCGCTGCCGCCTCGTACAGCCCCTCGATGTAGGTGTCCGGGTCCGGCCGCTCGTCCTCGACGTCGCGGTACCAGAGAGTGAACTGCACCTCCACAGGCGCGTTCCCCTGGACCCATGCGCTGGCACCGTCGCGCCGCCAGGTGGTGGCCCACGCCTTCGCAGGATTCCTGCGCTCCCCTGCCCACCCGGCGGCGGTGAGGACGCCCTCCACGGCCTGGCCGCTGAGTTCGTCAAGATCGGACAGCCGACCCAGTTCAGCACTTACGTCAACCATTTACTCATTCCACTCATACCATTGCCCGGCACATGGAAGACCGCGAGTGTACCATTCGCGATTGCCTCCGGGAAATGATTGCCAAGAACCTCCCGGAAATGGGCCGCACCGGCCGGATTCGAAATGGCATAGCGAACACCCTTGCCACCGATCCCCGAATTCAACTCCAGAAGCTTGGCGGCCTGGCTGGTTATCTTGTCCTCGTTGTAGAAGTCGCTTTCCGGGTTGTAGTTGGACTTGGCCCATGCCGCGTCGTTCTTGCCGGTGAACTTCGCCTCCATGATCCAGCCGTTTGCCGGCCCGCCGTCCACATGGACGGCCCGCCCGTCCGCGAGCTTCCAGATCTGCTCGTAATCGGTGCCGGAGACCACACGTTGGTACCGGAACGAGGGACGCGTCAGGAGCTTGTCCGTGAGCCATGTGAGCCCCTTGAAGGTGGGGCAGGACTGCAGACCCAGCGGATCGGACCAGTCGAGCGGGTTGACGACGTAGGCGTAGTGGTCGGTTCCGGCGGCCAGGCCCAGCGGGTCCGGGGACAGATAGCGTGCCGACCGCGGGTCGTAATAGCGGAAGTAGTTGTAGTGCAGCCCGCTCTCTGCGTCGAAGTACTGGCCCGGGAACCGCAGCAGGCATTCTTCGTCCGGGCCGCTTGACTCCTCCTGCTCGCCCCACAGAAGAGATCGCCGCTTCCAGGTCAGCTCTCCTTCTGGCGACACCATCTCGCTGGGGCTTCCGGCCAGATCACCGACGATCAACCGAAAGCGGCGGTCTATTTCCTCCTGCGGCATTTCGGCGAGCCGTTCCTGCCGGCCCTGGGCGACCGCCCGGTGGCTGTCGGGCGAATACTCCCAAGTGATACTCGTCCGACGCGCGGCCCCACCGTCGCGTCCGCCGTCGCGTCCGCCGTCGCGTATTTCCTCCGCCAGCCGGCTTCCGTCCCACACGAAGAAGACGGCCTCTGCCACCTGCCCGGCCTCGCCGACCCGTTCCTTGCTGATCCGACGCCCGAGCGGGTCGTAGGAATACCGCCAGGTCGTACCGTCGGGCGTTACCAACTGCGTCAGCCGGTCGTCGGCGTCCCATGCGTAGGACCAGTTCCTGCGACGACCGGAGATCGTGGTCGTGGTCCGTCTGATCACCCGCCCCTGCGCGTCGTACGCGTACCTGGCCCGGCCCGCCCCGACCAGGCGGTTTCCTTCGTACGTGAACCGCTGTGGAGGCTCGGCTCCGCGCCCCGCTCCCGAGCTGTGCGCGGAGAGGAGGCCTCCCGAGGAGTCGTACGCGTAGTTCTCGGTCCAGGTGTCGGCGCGGATCGCCGTCACCCGTCCCGCCGCGTTGAGCGTGTACGCGGTTTCACCGACGCCCGCTTCGACCATCTCGGCCAGGCCGGTGGGCGTGTGGACGTACGTGCGGTCGATCGTGGCCGCCGGCGCCCCGTCCTGACCGTGCCGGCCATGGGCGGTGACCATCCGCTGCCTCCGGAGTCGGTGTGCGGCGTCCCATGCCTGCTGCACCGCGAATGCTCCGTCGAGCCGCACCTCCGTCTGCCGGCCTGCCCGGTCATGTGCGAAGTGCAGAGTGTGGCCGAATGCGTGAAGCCTTTCGGGCCGGCCGTCGGCGTCGTAGGAGAACGTGCTGCGTGCTCCCGACGGCGTGACGCGAGCAAGTCGACGGCCCATCAGGTCGTAGGTGAACGTGCTGGTGAGCCCGTTGACCGTCTCCGCCGTGACGCGTCCGTACGCGTCGTGTTCAAAGGTGAGCCTTGCAGAGGCCGACAGGGCTTCTCTGAGCAGTCCGGCATCGTCGTAGTGGAATGACGTGGCCGAGTCCCCCACCTGCTTGCGTACGACGTTGCCGTTGACGTCCCGCAGATACGAGACCACTTCGCCGGCCCCGTTGACCTGCCTGACGAGGCGTCCCACCTCGTCGTGCTCGTAGCTGACGCGTCTACCGTTGAAATCCTCTTCGGCGACCGGACGGCCGACCTCGTCATAGGTGTAGTGCCAGGTCAGTCCGCGTTCATTGGTGACGGACGTGAGCCGAAGTTCAGTGTCGTGCCCGAATCGAAGGGTGCCACCCCCGGGATGGCTTCTGGCCACGAGGAGATCGAAGTGCGAGTACTGGGAAGTGCTGGTCGCACCGGCCGCATCCGTATGGGAGAGGAGGTTCCCCTCCGGATCCCAGTTCCAGGACTCGACTCCCCCGTCGGCGGCCACCCGCTCCCGAGGCCTGCCCTCCACGGTCCAAGCGGTACGAGTCACACCACCCAGCGGGTCCACGACCGACTCGGCCCGTCCGAACGCGTCCCTGGCGTACTCCACGACAGCACCGGTCGGGCTGGTCATTCTCGTGGGAAGCCCTGCCGCGTCCGTCACGAAGGAGACGGTCGCGCCCATGGCGTCCGTGATGGTGGACACGGCACCCGTGGCATCGAATCCGAAGCGCGTGACCGCTCCCCCGGGTTCGGTCACCGAGAGCCGGTTGCCGCGCTCGTCGTAGGTGTAGGTGCGTACGGCGCCGTCCGCGCCGATCGTCACCACCGGCAGATGGAGCGAGTTGTACTCGGCAGCCGCACGCCGCCCGTCCGGCCCGATGACGGCGGTGACGTTGCCCGCCTCGTCGTAGGTGTACGACGTCTCTCGTCCGGCGGGGTCGGTCTGCCGGAGCAGAAGGCCGCCCGGGTCCCATGCGAGATGCTCGTCGCGTCCGGCGGCGTCGGTCACCCGTACCAGGTGCAGCAGTTCGTCGTGGTGGTACTGCGTCGCGCTGCCCAGGGAGTTCGTGTAGGTCGTCGTCCGCTGCACCGGATCGTAGGAGATGGCGCAGTCAAGGAAACCCCCGGCACCCCGCCCGGCGACGCAACGGTCCTCCTCGTCGTACGTGAACCGGTACCAGCTGCCGTTCCGGTCGGTCCACGAGGTGACACGGGCCTGGTCGTCGTAGGTGAGCCGGAAGGGGAGACCGGAAGAGTTGCAGATCTCCGCGAGGTCGCCGTCCGGCGAGTATCCGTAGCGCAGCAGCGGCTGGACGTCCTCGCCCTCGCCGATGCGCAGGTGCAGACCCGTCACCAGCCCGTCTGCGGTCTCGACGGCCACGTGGTATCCGCCCGTGTGACGGACGGCGACCGGCATACCGTCAGGCGTGCGGTCGAAGTCGACACGGTTGCCGTTACGGTCGGTGATCGCCGAAAGCATCATCGTGTACGGCATGTCGGGCATCGGTTCGTCGACCGCGGTGAAGTGCCGTGTGATGCCGAGGGCCGGATCGAAAATGTGCAGGGCGCCGCTGCCCGGGCCGTCCCATGCAAGAGGCCATCTCGGTCCGGCCTGGGGCAGCGTCGACTCCCCCGGCCGGGGCACCGGATAGGGCAGCACCATTCCGTCCTCGGCGGCGAACAGCAGGCCCTCGTCGTCCAGTTCGACGCGCTCGTCGAATGTGGACGCCCATGACCTCCCGAAACAGCGGCCTTCCCGATACGTCGAGATGTGGGTGCGCTTCAAGGCCAGGGACAGCACGCCCGGCAGCTCCACATCCGTGTCGTACATGAGCATTTCGCCGCTGACCATGTCGATGGGGTCACCGCCCGGGCATCGCCCGGCCAGCGCCCTCGCGCGCTGGGCGATGTTCTCCGCACCGCTTCTGAGCGAGGCGACGCCTGCCTTGCGCAGGCCACGCAGGGCGAGGCTCATGGCCTTCATGCCGCCCCGGAGGTCCTTCAACTCCTTCAGCCCCTTGGCGAGCTTGCCGAGGCTGGTGATGCCCTTGCCGCCGGGTATGCAGTCCAGCGCCGCGAACGCCACGTCCCACAGCGAGGCTTGGCCCTTGGAGTATTTGTAGAGCGTGTCGGCGAGCACGACGAGCGCGGCCACCAGCACGATCGCACCGAGGATCGGCCCCCCGATGATCAACGCGATGATCCCGACGACCGCCACGACCACCTTGCAAACGGTGACGATGGTGTCCCAGTTGTCCTCGAACCAGTGACCGACGTCCTGCCACCAGTGCCGGTTCGGAATCCCGGCATCCGACGCCTCGTCGATCTTCCGCTTCGCCTCACCCGCCGCGTCGTCCCGCATCTTGCGGGCGTCCTCGGCCATCTTCTTCGCGGCGTCGAGGGCGTTCTGCGCGGTGGTGACGTCCGACTGGGCCTGGGTGTGCGCGGACTTGGCGCTCTGCACGTCCCGGGTGGCGGCCCGGACCTTCCCCTCGTCCGGCTTGTCACCGTCCGATTTGCTGCCGGTGGGGTCGTCCTTGTACTTGTCGGCTTCCTTCGACGCCCGCGTCACCCAGGAATCGGCCGAGGAGAGCCGGGACTTGGCAGAGGAGAGGTCCGACTGGGCCTCCTTCGCCTTGGCGAGGGCCTTGTCGGCCAGGGCCTGGGCGCGCTCCAGCTTCGGCCAGTAGTCCGCCAGCGCGTCGCCGCACATCTCGTACGACTTCTTCAGCTTCTTCAGGTTCTTCGGAACATCCTTGAACTGCTCCTTGAACACCTCCGCCGACTTGCCCGCCCACTGCAGGAGCGTGTCCTCACCGGCCATACCCTTCACCAGGCGCAGCGCGTCGGAGACGTCGTCGGCGAAGTCGTGCAGCTGCGTGGCCAGGGTGCGGACGCGCTGCGGGTCGCCCGGGGTCGGGTCCCTGTCCAGGTCGAGTGGATGCCAGTCCGCCGGCCGATACCCCGCCATGTCCCGCAACCCCCGTCGCGTACGCCCCGTCAACAAACCTGTGCACACGCGAACTTACAAGGAACGGTCGTTCGAGGTGAAGCCCGACGGTCGGACTCATGAGAGACGCGCGTGATAGCGCTCGTTGGTTCTGGCCACGGCCTCCGCGCGGGAGATACCGAACCTCGAGATCATCTCGTTCGCGATGTCCCGGAGATACTCGACCACCGAGGCGGGACTCGCCGCGCTCCAGAGCGGCGTCCCACTCCGCGGGGTCGTCAAGCCCCAGCAGGCCCTCGCCGGTCTCCCAGTCCAAGGAACCGGTCCGCTCAGTCCGCGAAGCGGAACGTCGACGTGATCGCGTCGAAGATGTCGAAGAAGGAGTCGGCGAGGTCGAGGACCTGGCTGCTGCCCGCGACCAGGGCGACCTTGCCCTCCTGGCCGGGCACCGGGATGAACGTCTGCATCAGGACCGCGCGGATCGTGCGGTTGAGGCTGTCCTCGGGGATCGGGATGTCCTCGATGCCGTAGGTGCGCGCGGCGGGGCCGACACCGGGGATGTCGACCGTCGTCACCTTGCGCCAGGAGTCGCCCTCCCGGTGCGCCTCCTTCGGCGCGAGCTGGGCGGCGATGGCTGCCGGGTCGTTGGAGAGCGGCGCGCCCTCGCGGGTACGGCCGCCGACCAGCGACACCGTGACCGAACCCGTGATCGGGGTGTCGCCGCCGAAGCTCTCCGCCATGCAGCCGCAGTACATCGCTCCCGACTTCCACGCGTCGGCCGCGGACTTGCGCAGGAAGCCGACGTACGTGTCCCGGTACTGCGCCAGCTCCGGGTACTGGGCGATGCGCTCGTTCACCATCCGCCGGATCGAGTCGTCCCGCGACTCCGGCCGTACGTCGAACTCCCACCACGACTCCGGCACCTTGATCCGGAATCCGCCGCGCTCGATGGTGAGCGTTTCCATGTAGCGGGCCATGGTGTACGTCGTCCCCCGTCTGATGGTGTGATGTACGGTGCGGCCCAGACTACGAGATGCGCGAACGGGGGACGGTCACGTGGGCAACGGGAAGAGCGACCTCGCGATACCGCTGAGCGAGCTGGAGGACTACGGCCGTCAGCTGCGCTCCATCAAGGAGCGTCTGAACCACACCAAGAAGATGTTCGAGTCCTACAAGGACGACGTCGGCAGCGGCACGGTCTACGACGCCCTCGACGACTTCGAGTCCAACTGGCACGACGGCCGCGAGGACATCACCAAGCAGATCGATTCGCTCGCCGACATGTCCGACACCGTGGTCCGCGAGTTCAAGAAGCTGGACGACGACCTCGCGAAGAAGGCGAAGGACGCGGTGCGGCCGGAAGGTCAGCCACAGCAGCAGGGTGGTGGCGGAAACAAGGCGGAGTAGTCCGCGTTCGCCCGGGACAGACTCACGGCATGCCGGACACCGCACTGCTCATCATCGACATGCAGCGCGCCATGCTGAAGGACGCCCACGACGGCGAGGCCTGTCTGGGCAGGGTCGCCGACCTGGCGGACCGGGCCCGCGCGGCCGACGTGCCGGTCGTCTACCTGAGGCAGCAGTTCGCCCAGTTGTCGGCCGAGTGGCTCGAAGTCCATCCGACGCTGACACCCCGGCCGGGAGACGTGGTCCTCGACAAGGAGAGCGCGGACTCCTTCCTCGACACGACGCTCGGCAAGGTCCTGGAGGAGCGCGCGGTACGCCGGCTCGTCGTCACCGGCTTCGCCTCCGACTACTGCGTCGACTCCACCAGCCGCAGCGCCCTCTCCCACGGCTACGACCTCGTCCTCGTCGCCGACGGCCACACCACGATGGAACGCCCGGCCGGCACCGAACCGACGGCCGCACAGATCGTCGCCCACCACAACGGGATCTTCTCGGTCATCCAGTACGCGGGACGGTCGGTCACGGTGGCTCCGGCGGCGCAGATCCGTTTCGACGCCTCAGTGGCGAACTGAGCGGGCGGCGTCGTCCGGTCCACGCTCACGTTCCATGCCTGTGGCAGTTCGCCGCCGCAGAAGACGCAGACGAAAACGGTCCCTCGCGCCTGGCTGACCCGTGCTGCCACGGCCACCACCACGGCCGAGCTCTTCGCCGACGTGGACGAGTGAGCAGTCCAAGTAAAAGGGCAGGTTAATTCCGGGTTATTCGGAATGAAAAACCTCAGAAAATGCAGCCCGCAAAATCCTGTGGACTGCCCTTTCTGATTATTTTCAAACCCTGTGAATTCCCTGGCCCTGGCTTTACCATCGCCCAATGCGTATTTCCGAGGTCGAAGCAGCCAACGCCCGCATGCTGGCCCACGCGCCATCGGTCCGGCCCGTTGCCACCGGGGACATCATCCGGGTGCACCGCAAGAAGTTTCCCTACCGGGGCTTCGTCGAGATCGACTCTCCGTACTGTCCGCCGTTCGTGATGTTCTGCATGAACGACGATGCGGTGGCCATGGACACCCTGTGGAACGGGACGTTCGGCTACGAGCCCGGCACGCTCGCCACCTGGTCCCGGCTGGCCGCGCGGAGCACGACGATCGCCGATGTCGGCGCGCACGTCGGCTACTTCTCGATGATCGCCGCGCATGCCAACCCGAAGGCGAGGGTCCACTCCTTCGAGCCGGTCGACCAGATCCACGCCCGGCTTTCGGTGAACGTCCGTTCCAACGGCCTCCAGAACGTCAAGCTGCATCAGGCGGGCGTGTCCAGCGAGCCCGGCTGGGCCGACATCAGTGTCCGTTTCTCCGGGAACCTGCTGTCCACCGGCTCCACCCTGGAGGCCGCCGCCCCCGACGCCCAGCTCAAGCGCATCCGGCTGCTCACGCTCGACGGGGTGTTCGCCGAGACCAGGCTGGACCTCGTCAAGATCGACGTGGAGGGGCACGAGATGTCGGTGCTGCGCGGAGCCCGCCAGGTGCTGGAGCGGGACCGGCCGACGCTGGTTCTTGAGGCCCTGGTGGACGCGGCCCTCGACGACCTCATCGCCGAGTTCGAACCTCTCGGCTACGACGTCCACTGGATCGCCGAGCACGACGGTTCGCTGGTGCACTGGAAGGAACCCCGGCCGCCGCACACCCGGAACCTGCTCTTCGCGCCGCAGGCCTGAGCATTGCAGGCCTGAGCACCGCAGGCCTGAGGCTGTCCCCACCCCCGACCCACCCGTCTGCCGGATGGCCGGAGTTCCTCGGCGTCCGGCACCGTGATGGGCGGAAGCATCAGTCGCATGTGGGTGGAAGGACGCCATCGTGCGAAACGTCGTCGGGTCCGCAGCATCTCTCCTCGCCCTCGTCCTCGCCGTACCGGCCGCGGGGGCGGCACCAGGCACCACCACCACCGCCACAACCACAACCACCGGCCTGTGGCGTATGGACGGGTACGGGACCGTCCTCGCCATCGACGGGCGAGGAATGCAGGAGTACCAGACCACCGCCGTCAGCTGCCTGCAGGGGTACTTCGCGGAGGCGGCCCCGAAACCGGGGACGTACGGCGTCGAGGGCGTCGTCATCACCGTGCGGCCCGCCCCCGACGGGGAACACGCCCGGTTCGGCGCCGACATCGCGGTGGGGCACCGGCAGCTGCACCGGATCGGCGCCCTGCCCGCCGCCTGCACCCGCCCGCCCGCGACCGACCCGCGCACCGCCTTCGACGTCTTCTGGCAGTCGTTCGAGGAGAACTACCCCTTCTTCGCCGCCAAGGGCATCGACTGGCACGCCGTACGCGACCGCTACCGGCCGCTCGTCCACAAGGACACCACCCGGGCCCAGCTCTTCGACATCTTCAGCCGCATGATCACCCCGCTGCACGACGCGCACGTCCTCGTCCTGGACGGCGACCGCCACTACGGGGTGGCGAGGCCGGGCACCGTCATCCCCACCGGGGAACTCAACGACAAGGTCAAGAAGTTCGTCGTCACGCGCGACCTCGCACAGGCCACCGACCGGCAGGACTTCGCGGGCGGCCTCATCACGTACGCCGACCTGAAGCAGGATCTGGGCTACCTCCGGATCGCGAGCTTCGACGGATACGACCGGGACGACCCGTCGTACACCGCCCAGCTCGCCGAGCTCGACCGGGCGCTCGACACCGTCCTCACCCCCGCCCGCACCCGCTCCCTCAAGGGCCTGGTCATCGACCTCCGCATCAACGGCGGCGGCTCCGACGCCCTCGGCATCCGCATCGCCGAACGCCTCACGGACACGCCGTACGTCGCCTACTCCAAGCGCGCCCGCAATGATCCCGGTGACGCGGCCGAGCACACCCGCCCCGAGCCGATCCCGGTGAATCCCTCCGCCAAGCCCCGCTACACCGGCCCGGTCGCCCTTCTCACCGGCGGCTCCACCGTCAGCGCCGGCGAGACCTTCACCCAGGCCCTGATCGACCGCCCGGGTCGCACGGTCCGCATCGGGCAGGCCACCCAGGGCGTCTTCTCGGACGTCATGACCCGCGACCTCCCCAACGGCATGGCGGTCTGGCTCCCGAACGAGGAGTACCTGACCCGCACCGGCCACACCTTCGACGGCACCGGGATCCCGCCTCAGATCACCGAACCGGTCTTCACGGACGAGGAGTTCACCAAGAACCGGGACTCGGCGTTCGACCGGGCGGTGGCGCTGCTGCGGTCCGCCCGGTGATCCTCTCCTAGATCCGCCGGCTCTCCAGCGGCCCCAGATACGTCGGCGTCAGCCCGCCCGTGTCGAGCACCAGCCGCTGCACCACCACCGTGGGGTCCACCGACCAGAACTTCAGGCGGTGGACCCCGGATCCAGGCGTGTGGCGGGTCGCCGTCCGGTTGACGTTGTCGGAGGTGTTGCGTGCCCACACCGCGTTCAGCAGGCCGTCGTCCGCGCCCGCGGTGATGTCCACCAGCTGGGGCTCGTCGTCGTCGAAGGAGAGCGCGTAGCGGAGACCGGTGCCCGTCGGCAGCGCCGGATTCCGCGGTGACAGGTACGCCCACACCGTCACCTCCCCCGCCGACAGCAGGCTCACCTCGTACTCCAGCCGGGGCCAGGAGTCCTCGGAGCCGCCCCAGCCTCCCGTCACCGGCCACGCCGTCATCCCCGCCCCGGTGCGGCCGATCCCCGCCAGCCGGCGCCACTCGCCGACCGACCGGTGGTAGTGCTCCGCGTCGATCGCCACACAGCCGCCCGCCTCGACGAATCCCCTCAACCCCCGTGCCGCCGGTCTCTCCGCGACGCACGCCACCGTCACCGACTCCCCCGCCCCGCTCACCGTCAGCGTCCCCTCCGCGCGGCCCTCCGGTGCCCGGGACCAGTCCACCCGCACCTCCACCCTGACCTGCCGCGCCACCCGGCCACGGGGACGGTCCACCGTCAGCCAGGGTGCCGATGTCTCCACCCGGTAGTCGAAGGGCGTACGCCCCCGGTTGAAGACCTCGACGTGCTGCTGCGGCCGGGTCTGGTACGGGCTGAACGGCGGCAGGGTCATGGCCCCCTCCTCGTCGGCGTCCACCGACACCCCCAGCCCCGCCGCCCGCGGCACCTCGATCCGCCGTACCGCCGGGAAGAGCACGTCCTGGAGCGCCACGTTGTCCTTCTCCGGCTGCTGCCAGGGGGCGTTGGGGCCGTACCGGTCGACATCCCCGTAGTCGATGTGCGGCTGGGTCTGGAAGCCCTGCCACTTGCCGTCCGCCACCCCGGAGTTGAAGCGGTCGGCCAGGGCGAAGTCCCGGAGCAGGCCCTGCTCCGCCTCCGCCGCGCGGTCGTTCGTCGCCGCCCTGCCCTGGCGGGCGTAGCGAAGGTTCGTGAACTCGGCCTCCCGCAGCGCGTACAGGTTCGCGGTCGCCGCCACCTCGTACCCGACCAGTTCGAACCACGCGTCCTGCGCGGCCTCCGGCAGCCGGCGGGCGATCCGCGCCGCCCGTCTTCCCAGTTCCCGCCACTCCTCCGTCACCCGCTCCAGCTCACCGTGGCCGAAGTAGAAGGGCGTCTGCCGGTCGTCGTACACCACCTGCCCGGCGTCCCCGAGCGTGATCCGGCGGTTCAGCAGCTCCGGTTTGCGGCGCGCCTGCAACTGGCCGTAGCGCGCGAGCAGTTCGGCGATCTCCGGCGCCGCCGCCGCGCCGAAGTTCTGCCTGGCGTACCTCCGTTCCCACTCCCCCAGCCGGTTGAAGCTCCAACGCTCGGGACTCCAGGCGTAGTTCAGGAAGAACTCGGTCGGCAGTTCGTTCCCCTTCAGGTCGCCCACGTTGGCCACCCACAGGCCGTGGTTGCCGTAGGCGTGCGCCTGGTGGAGCTGGTCCCAGACGTTGCGGAGGTTCGCGGTGTCGACCCACTTGTAGTTGCGGCCGGCTCCCACGTAGTCGAAGTGGTAGTAGAGGCCGTATCCGCCGGCGCGCGGTTCCTGCGGGGAGGGGTGCTTGCGGATGTTGCCCCAGTTGTCGTCGGTCAGGACCACGGTCACGTCGTCCGGTGCGCGCAGGCCGCGGTCCCAGTAGCGCTGGACCTCCTTGTACAGGGTCCACACCTGCGGGGTCTCGGCGGCCGGCTTCCCCGTCACCTCCTCGATGATCTGCCGTTGCGCCGCGATGATCTCCCGCATCAGCTCGATGCCGTCGCCGTCGGGGAGGCCGGTGTCGCCGTTGCCGCGCATGCCGAGGGTGACCACACCCTCGAAGCCCTGGTCCACCATGCGCTGGAGGCCGGCCCGCCAGTAGGCCCGGATCGCCTCGGCGTTGCGCAGATACGACCACTCGCCGGTGCCTCCGTAGGGGTCGGTGCCGCCGGTCGCGTGGCGGTTCCACTCCTCGATGCCCCGCATCATGGGCGCCTCATGAGAGGTGCCCATGACAACGCCGTAATCGGCGGCCCGCCTGTGGTTCTCCGGGTCGTCCTCCGCGAACGCCCGCCCCCAGACGGCGGGCCAGAGGTAGTTGCCCTTCAGCCGCAGCAGGACCTCGAAGACCTTCGCGTAGAAGTCCGCGTTGAGGCCGCCGGGATAGCCGGGGGCCCGGCCCGGGCCGAAGTGGGCCGGGGCCCAGGTGCCGAGCGCCGGGTTCTCGTCGTTGACGAAGAAACCGCGGTACTTCACCGCCGGGGTGCCCTGGGTATGGCGGCCCGGCAGCACCCAGACCTCTTCGCGGTGGACCGGGGGTACGTCGTCCCACCAGTACCAGGGCGAGACGCCGATGCCGTAGGAGACGTCGTACGCCCCGAAGATCGTGCCGCGCGGGTCGCTGCCCGCGACGACGAACGCCTGGTCGACGCCGGGCATGGGGTGGTCGACCACCGTCTGGAGCGAGGTCTCCCAGCGGCCCCGGATCCCCGTCACGTCCAGCTTTCCGGACGCCACCAGGCCGTCGATCAGCGGGCTGCGGCCGATCGTGCCGACCAGCACCGCACGGCGGGCGATCGTCGCGGCCGGCCGGACCCCGGTCACCCGCTCGATGTCGTCGCGGAGGTCGCCCGCCACCCGTACGACGCCGGGGTGGTCGTCGGCGCTCACCACGACCGGGACGCCGACGAGCGAGAACGCCCCGCCGGTGAAGGAGACGTACGCGCCCGGGTCCGTCACCCGCAACCCCCCGCCGCCCGCGTCCGCGTCCGCGTCCGCCCAGGCGATCCCCGACGACAGCGCCGGTACCGCGGCGACTCCTGCGCCCAGCACAGCCCTCCGGCTGACAGACATGGCTCACCCCTCCACCCGACTCCACCCGAATTTGGTCAGCGGCATGACAAATGGTGGGTGAGCGGCTCGCGGGGAGCCAGAGGTCGTACGCGCCGAATAGTTTCGAGGCCGAGGGAAGCCGAAGGGGCCCGTACGACCGGAGTCGTACGAGCCCCTTCAGAGTCCTGCCGGGTCAGCCCTTGCGGGCCGAGATCACTTCGTGATCTTGATGACCTGGCCGGCGCCGACCGTGCGGCCACCCTCACGGATGGCGAACTTCAGGCCCTCTTCCATGGCGATGGGCTGGATGAGCTCCACCTTCATCTCGGTGTTGTCACCCGGCATGACCATCTCGGTGCCCTCGGGGAGGGTCACGACGCCGGTCACGTCCGTCGTACGGAAGTAGAACTGCGGACGGTAGTTGTTGAAGAACGGCGTGTGGCGGCCACCCTCGTCCTTGGAGAGGATGTAGGCCTGCGCCTCGAACTCGGTGTGCGGGGTGACCGAGCCCGGCTTGATGATGACCTGGCCGCGCTCGACGTCCTCGCGCTTGATGCCGCGGAGCAGCAGACCGACGTTCTCACCGGCCTGGCCCTCGTCGAGCAGCTTGCGGAACATCTCGATGCCGGTGACCGTGGTGGTGGTCTTCTCGGTCTTGATGCCGATGATGTCGACGGTCTCGTTGACCTTGAGGACACCGCGCTCGATACGACCGGTGACGACGGTGCCACGACCGGTGATCGTGAAGACGTCCTCGATCGGCATCAGGAACGGCTTGTCGACGTCACGCTCGGGCTGCGGGATGGCCTCGTCGACGGCGGACATCAGGTCCAGGACGGACTGGGTCCACTCGGGGTCACCCTCGAGCGCCTTCAGCGCGGAGACCTTGACGACCGGCAGGTCGTCGCCCGGGAACTCGTACTCGGAGAGCAGCTCACGGACCTCGAGCTCGACGAGCTCCATGATCTCCTCGTCGTCCACCATGTCGGCCTTGTTCAGGGCGACAACGATGTACGGAACGCCGACCTGGCGGGCCAGGAGCACGTGCTCCTTGGTCTGCGGCATCGGGCCGTCGGTGGCGGCGACGACGAGGATCGCACCGTCCATCTGCGCGGCACCGGTGATCATGTTCTTGATGTAGTCCGCGTGACCGGGGCAGTCGACGTGGGCGTAGTGACGGGTCTCCGTCTGGTACTCGACGTGCGCGATGGAGATGGTGATACCGCGCTGACGCTCCTCGGGCGCCTTGTCGATGTTGTCGAACGCGGTCGCCTCGTTCAGGTCCGGGTACGCGTCGTGCAGCACCTTGGTAATGGCGGCCGTGAGGGTCGTCTTACCGTGGTCGATGTGACCGATGGTGCCGATGTTGACGTGCGGCTTAGTCCGCTCGAACTTCGCCTTCGCCACTGGGGTCCTCCTGGAAGTGGTTCTGTACGCCTTGACTCGATCGGCGCCAGGTGATCTTTGCTGTTGGGTCCCGGGCCCCGGGCCATTCCGCCACGAATGCGGAGGAACGGCCCGTGAGGCTCCGGGGTCAAGCCTAAAGCGTGTGCACGCGGTGCGCGGAACGCGGTGCGCTACTCGCCCTTGGCCTTCGCGATGATCTCCTCGGCGACGTTCCGCGGAACCTCGGCGTAGGAGTCGAACTGCATGGAGTAGCTGGCCCGGCCGGACGTCTTGCTGCGCAGGTCGCCGACGTAACCGAACATCTCCGAGAGGGGCACGAGGCCCTTCACGACGCGGGCACCGGCCCGCTCCTCCATGGCCTGGATCTGGCCACGGCGGGAGTTGATGTCGCCGATGACCTCACCCATGTAGTCCTCGGGCGTGGTGACCTCGACGGCCATCATCGGCTCAAGGAGCACAGGGCTGGCCTTGCGCGCGGCCTCCTTGAAGGCCTGCGAACCGGCGATCTTGAAGGCGAGCTCGGAGGAGTCGACCTCGTGGTAGGCACCGTCGAGCAGGATCACGCGGACACCGGTCATCTCGTAACCGGCGAGGATGCCGAACTGCATGGCCTCCTGCGCACCGGCGTCCACCGAAGGGATGTACTCCTTCGGGATACGGCCACCGGTCACCTTGTTCACGAACTCGTACGAGGTGTCGCCGCCCTCGAGCGGCTCGATCGCGATCTGCACCTTGGCGAACTGACCGGTACCACCGGTCTGCTTCTTGTGGGTGTAGTCGACGCGCTCGACGGCCTTGCGGATCGTCTCGCGGTACGCGACCTGCGGCTTGCCGACGTTGGCCTCGACCTTGAACTCACGGCGCATACGGTCGACCAGCACCTCGAGGTGCAGTTCGCCCATACCACCGATGATGGTCTGGCCGGTCTCCTCGTCCGAGTGGACCTGGAAGGACGGGTCCTCCTCGGCCAGGCGCTGGATCGCGATGCCCAGCTTCTCCTGGTCGCCCTTCGACTTGGGCTCGATGGCGACCTGGATGACCGGCGCCGGGAAGTCCATGGACTCCAGGATCACCGGGGCCTTGTCGTCGCACAGCGTCTCACCGGTCGTGGTCTGCTTCAGACCCATGACGGCGATGATGTCGCCGGCGCCCACCGACTCGATCTCCTCACGCTTGTTCGCGTGCATGCGGTAGATCTTGCCGATGCGCTCCTTGCGCCCCTTGACGGAGTTCAGCACGGCCGTGCCGGACTCCAGGCGGCCCGAGTACACCCGGACGAACGTGAGCTTACCCAGGTGCGGGTCGCTCATGATCTTGAACGCCAGCGCGGACAGCGGCTCGTCGTCGGACGGCTTGCGCTTGACCACGACCTCCGGGTCCTTCACGTCGTGGCCCTCGATGGCCTCGACGTCCAGGGGGGAGGGCAGGTAGCGCACGACCGCGTCGAGCAGGGGCTGAACGCCCTTGTTCTTGAACGCGGTGCCACAGAACACCGGGGTGACCGTGACGTCCTTGGACTTGCCGGACGCGATGGTGATACGACGGATCGCGGCGTACAGCTGCTCCACGGAAGGCTCCTGGCCCTCCAGGTACAGCTCCATGATCTCGTCGTCGTTCTCGGCGACGGTCTCGACGAGCTTGCCGCGGTACTCCTCGGCAGCCTCGGTGTGGGTGGCCGGGATGTCGACGACGTCGTACATCTCGCCCTTCTCCGCCTCGGCGGACCACACGAGGGCCTTCATCGTGACCAGGTCGACGACACCCTTGAAGTCGGCCTCGGCACCGATCGGGAGCTGCATCACGATTGGCTGCGCGCCCAGACGGTCCTTGATCATGTCCACGCAGCGGTGGAACTCGGCACCGGTCCGGTCGAGCTTGTTGACGAAGCAGATACGCGGCACGCCGTAGCGGTCCGCCTGACGCCAAACCGTCTCGGACTGGGGCTCCACGCCGGCAACACCGTCGAACACCGTCACGGCGCCGTCGAGGACGCGGAGCGAACGCTCCACCTCGACGGTGAAGTCGACGTGACCCGGGGTGTCGATGATGTTGATCGTGTGGTCGACGTCTTCGAGCGGCCAGTGACAGGTGGTGGCAGCAGAGGTGATCGTGATGCCACGCTCCTGCTCCTGCTCCATCCAGTCCATGGTGGCAGCACCGTCGTGGACCTCACCGATCTTGTACGACACACCGGTGTAGAACAGGATGCGCTCGGTGGTGGTCGTCTTGCCCGCGTCGATGTGGGCCATGATCCCGATGTTGCGGACCTTGGCCAGGTCAAGCGAAGTGGTAGCCATAAGGCTTCAGTCTTCTCTCGGTCTCGATGTGGACTGCGACTACCAGCGGTAGTGCGCGAAGGCCTTGTTGGACTCGGCCATCTTGTGCGTGTCCTCGCGCTTCTTGACGGCCGCACCGAGGCCGTTCGAAGCGTCGAGAAGCTCGTTGAGCAGACGCTCGGTCATGGTCTTCTCGCGACGGGCGCGGGAGTAACCGACCAGCCAGCGCAGCGCCAGGGTGTTGGCGCGGCCGGGCTTGACCTCGACCGGCACCTGGTAGGTGGCGCCACCGACACGGCGGGACTTGACCTCGAGGGTCGGCTTGATGTTCTCCAGCGCGCGCTTCAGCGTGATGACCGGGTCATTGCTGGTCTTCTCGCGCAGGCCCTCCATGGCGCCGTACACGATGCGCTCGGCGGTGGAGCGCTTGCCGTTCAGCAGCACCTTGTTGATGAGCGAGGTGACAAGAGGAGAACCGTAGACCGGGTCGATGATGACCGGGCGCTTCGGGGCAGGGCCCTTACGAGGCATTCTTACTTCTCCTTCTTGGCGCCGTAGCGGCTGCGGGCCTGCTTGCGGTTCTTGACACCCTGGGTGTCGAGCGAGCCGCGGATGATCTTGTAGCGAACACCGGGCAGGTCCTTCACACGGCCGCCGCGCACGAGCACGATGGAGTGCTCCTGCAGGTTGTGTCCCTCACCCGGAATGTAAGCAGTGACCTCGATACCGCTGGTCAGACGCACACGCGCGACCTTACGCAGGGCCGAGTTCGGCTTCTTCGGGGTGGTCGTGAACACACGCGTGCAGACGCCACGACGCTGAGGGGAACCCTCGAGTGCGGGCGTCTTGTTCTTCTCGACCTTGTCCTGCCGGCCCTTGCGGACCAGCTGCTGGATCGTAGGCACTACTTCTCCGGTTTCTGTGTGCCGAATGGTGAAGCTAACCTGGAACATCGCCGACCCACGCGGTCGGGTGTGTCGGATTCCGTGGACTCCTGCCGCTAGGCAGAAGGGGGCGCGGATCGCGGTGGCCACTTCGTCACTCCGGTGCGGTTTGAAGGCACGCACGAGGGTCAGGGCACACCCCAGGCACAAGGTCTGAGCGTACCTAGCGCAATCACTCCGGTCAAAACAAAAGGAGGGGGACCGGTTGTGGGGGGCATGAGCTGCGGTTTTGAGGGCGGCCTCCGATATACCACAGAGACGAACGACACGCGAACGGAAGAGGGCACGGGGTGTCGAGGATCGGTTCGGCGCCTGTGCCACGCTGATCGGATCTTCTGATCGCCGGTTCCCCGCAGCGCCCCGTAAGGGGCGCGGGACTGTATAGATTTGCGGCTCCGCCGCGTGGGCGCGACCAGCCACAACGAACCCGCAGACGCCCGAAGGCCACTCGCGGCACTGCGTACGGCGCGCTTCTATTGGGGGGCATCACGGTCATGAGCGCAGCTCAGAGCGACACCGCGACCACCGCCGAGCCGGCACCGCGCCCCCGCCTCCCCCCGGCCGCCCGCCCCTACCTCCCGCCCCTCGCCCTCTACGGCGCCGCCAAGCTCACCGGCCTCCTGGTCTTCGCCTGGCTCCTCACGTACGCCGGCGACTACCGCCGCAAGGACCCCCGTTTCGGCGGCGGCACCCACTGGTGGGACGTCCTGTCCAGCTGGGACGGCTGGTGGTACCTCCAGGTGGCGCAGAAGGGGTACCACCCCGAGCCGCTCAGGCCGCTCGCACCGGGCGGCCAGTTCACGGCGGAACAGAACTCGGTCGCCTTCTTCCCCCTCTACCCCGGCCTGATCCGAGCCGTCTCGGAAGTCACCGGCCTCGGCCTGTACGGCGCGGCGATCCTCGTCTCGGTGGTGTGCTCGTTCGTGGCGGCGGCCGGCATCTACGCGGTGGTCGCGATGCTCGCGGGAACCCGGGCCGGCACCATCGCGGCCGGGCTGTGGGCCGTGGCCCCCGCCGCCGGTGTCGAGTGGGCGGTCTACACGGAGTCCCTGTTCGTGGCGATCGCCGCCTGGACCTGCCACGCCGTGCTGAGACGCCGCTGGGTGACGGCGGGCCTGCTCGCCTTCCTGGCCGGCCTGAGCCGCCCGACGGCGGCCGTACTGATCGGAGCGGTCGGCCTGGCGGCCCTGGTCACACTGCTGCGCCGGGACAGCCGGCGCGAGCAGGGCGTCGCGGCCCCGCTCTACGCGGCGATCGCGGCGCCCCTCGGTCTCCTCACCTACATCGCCTGGGTGGGCTGGTCGATGGGGGACCCGGGCGCGTACTTCGCTCTCCAGCACAAGGCCTGGGCCCACTACTTCGACTTCGGCGCCTACACCCTGGACGTGCTGCGGAACGTGGCGGTGGGGCACGGCGACTATCTCTTCGCCTACTCCGTCCCGGACCTGATCGCCGTGCAGATCGTGGTGGCGCTGCCGTTCCTGGTCGCGCTCATGCTGCGGAAGCGGCAGCCGCTGGTTCTGACGGCATACGCCCTCGCCTCGATCGTGACGATCCTCGGCACCCAGCAGATGTTCGGGAACACCCCGCGCTATCTGCTCCCGGTCTTCCCGCTGCTGCTGGCCCCGGCGGCGGCGATGGCGCGGCTGAAGTGGCCGGGCCTGGTGGTGTTCTTCTCGACGGCCGCGGTGGCGTCGGGGTGGTACGCGCACTACGTGATCTTCGAGTTGGGGATCCCCTAGGGGCGGAGGGGCAGGGGCCGGGATGGCCCCTGCCCCTGGTCCGCTACGGGCGGCGGGCGGCCGCGCGTTCCGCCGCGAACACGTCCTCCAGGCGGAAGAGCGCGGCCCGGCCCGCCTTTCCGACGGCCCTGAGGTGGCCGAGCTGGACCCACTTCCGGATGGTCGCCGGCGCGACGCCGGCCTCCTGGGCGGCGAGCGGACCGGGGATGAGCGTGGGCGAGCCCTGTGCCTGCACCGTCGTCATCGGTGGCTCCACTCCCCCTCGTCCCAGGTGTGCCGGTAGGCCGGGTCGTCGTGGCAGCCGCAGTCCGGGTCGGCGCACCGGCAGGCCGGGTTGACGCAGAGGACGGCGGCCCGGTCCGGGAAGGCGCGCAGCGAGACGGAGTCGCACCAGGGGCAGCGCCCGGAGACGCGGACGACGGTCTCGGTGTCGCCCAGGGCGCGGGCGCAGCGCCGGGCCATCCGGCGGGTCTCGTCCCGGACGTGGACGGCGAGGACGGGGTCGGCGGCGATGCCGTCCAGGAGCCCGCCGATCCGGCGCAGCCGCTCGGGCACGGAGGCGCGGCGGACGCGGGGCAGCCCGAGCCGGTCGCGGACGGCTTCTTCCAGCTCGACGACCCCGTCGGTGATGTCGCGGATGGTGTCGGAGATGTGCAGCCGGAGGGGTGCGGCGCTGTGACCGGGGGCGACGAGTCCCTGGGCCTGCTGGAGGAGCAGGGCCTCGGCGCGCTCCGCGCGGAGCCGGTCGGCGAGGTCCGCTGCGGGCGGGCCGGGTGTCGGACGGTGGGCCGGGGAGGCGCTGCGGCCGGGGGCGAGCTCGACGGCCAGCTCGGGGAACTGCTGGAGGAGCAGGCCGATCCAGAGGGCCGCGTTGTCGGCCGGGCGGTCTTCGGAAGGCGGGCGTGCCGGGGTCGTACCGCGGTCAGGCAACGGAGCCTCCGCGGCGCAGGGCGCCCTGTACGACCGGGCTCTGCATGGCAGGGAGGAGATGGGCGGGGATCTCGACCGGGCGGCCCCGGCGCCAGAGCCGGCCACCGCAGACGCCGTCGAACCAGTTGTCCGCGGGGGCGACGGCCTCCTCGCAGTCACGCCGGACCGGGCAGCGGGTGCAGGCCCGCAGGGCGGGGGCGGCCTCCTTGGCCTTCTTCGAGAAGACGACACGGGGCGGGAGCCCGGTGCAGGCGGCCGCGGCCTGCCAGGCGGGCGGTGGGCATGGGTTTCCGGTGACGGACAAAGGGCCTCCCAGGGTGGCTCCGATGGGGCTGGTGTGAGACGAGCGCCGTCCAGACTTACAGATTGCGCGCGCGCTCGCAACAAATATGCCAGTGACCCTTTCGGGAGATCATGGAAAGATCAGGACCACTCGGACACCCATCGCCACCCAATCTCCTCGTATCGCATGAACTTTCCTCGGTGCTTGCACGAGAGCACGTAATTCCGTGCGCGCAAGCAAGCTAAACTTGCTGCCCTCCCCCCAAAGGAAGCGAGCCCTCAGATGACCAGCCAGGATCTGGACGCGTTCGCCGCGTGGGTCGAAGACCTGATGCGCGACCGCGGTTACGACATCGACAGCCCACGCGGCGGCGGCAAGTCGCGGATAGCGGACGAGGCGGGGGTCCACCGGGCCGCCGTCACCCGTCTGTTGCAACGCCAGAGCATGCCGGATCTGGAGACCACGCGCAGGCTCGCCCGCGTACTGGGCGTCCCGGTCCGCGAGATGCTCATCCGTTCCGGCCGCCTCACGGCGGAGGAACTCGCCGACCCGCACGACTACTTGGCCGCGCCGGCTCCGAGCGCGGAGTTCGCCCGCCGGCCCACGCTGGAGGAGGTGGCCGACCTGCTGGGGGTGCCGGCGGACCGACGGGAGATGTTCGTGCGAGTGGTGGAACAGTTCCTGCCGAACGACGCGCCGGACCAGGAGGAGCCCCGCCACCTGGCGGACGCGGCAACGACGACCGCGGACTGAGCTCCACCCCTCCGTCGCCGGACGCGCCATCGAGGACGCCCGTGGGCCGACGGGTGTTTCTTCACGGGGGGTGGCGCAGAGCGCGCGCCCCTATGGGGGGCGCGGGGAACAGCGCGACCAGCCACACACCACCCGCGGCGAAACGTCCCACCCCAGGCCCTCCCCCCTCCCCTCCCCCTCCTCCCGCTCTCTCTTTCGATCACCCCAGCGATTTAGTTGCGTGCGCGCACGCTCTCTGTCACAGTTGGTGCAGCGGCGGAGCTGTGCCCGGCGCCCCGCCCCCTCCGCACGCATCCCACCCGCTGCCCCGAGGTGATCCGGCATGACCACACCCACCCCACCCGCGTCGTTCCCCGACGTGGAGGCCATGATCGTCGACGTCCTGAAGGACGACTCCCGCCTCTCCGGCGCCACCGTCGCCGTACAGGCGCAGACCGGCTTCGACGGCACGACCGCCGCCGTCTTCGTGAACCGCCGCGGCGGCGCCTGGGTCGGCGAACGCCACGTCGACCAGCCGCTGATCGAGCTGGAGGTGTACGGCCCGACGAAGCAGGCCGCGCACGTCCTGGCCAACGACGCCCGCCAGATCCTGCTGTCGATGGCCGACCACCGCTACGGCACGAACCTCGTCACGGAGGTCGAGGAGCAGGACGGCCCGCGCTGGCTGCCCGACTACCTCTACTCGGCCGCCAACCGCTACGTCACCGTGATGAAGGTGTACGTGGACGTCTACTGACCGACCAGCCGGACGCTCCACCCCACAGACCGAAGGCCCCGCCACCCCGGCGGGGCCTTCGTCGTACCCGGACACCGCCGGATACGGCACCACCCCCCGATGACAGGGAGAAACCACCATGGCAGGAACCAACTCCTCCGAGATCCGCATCGCCGGCGTAGGCCGCCTCTACGTCGCCACCGCCGACACCAAGGTGCCGACGACCTTCTCCACCGACACCTCCACCGACTGGGCGAGCTGGAAGAACCTCGGCTTCACCTCCGGTGACGGCGTCACCTTCTCCAAGAAGGACAAGCTGGAGCCGGTCGACGTGTGGCAGGCCGTCAGCCCGGTGCACTTCGTGTACTCGGACCGCGACCTCACCCTGAAGTTCTCGCTGATGCAGTTCAACGAGGACACACTGCCGTTCTTCATGGGCGGCGGCACGGTGGACGCGGTGACGGGTTCGACCGGCGTCTACAAGTACGACATCGCCGACCGCCCGTTCGCCGACGTGCGCGCCCTCGGCCTGGAGTTCACGGACGTCAAGGCGAGCGACGGCACCACCGTCACCTACCGCTTCGGCATCCCGCGCGGCCAGGTCACCGCGGCCGACGACATCAAGCTGGCCCGCAAGTCCGCGGCCCAGCTCGGCATCACCTACACGGCGATGGCCGCCGCCGACGGCTCGGCACTGGCCAGCTTCGTGATGAAGGACTCGGCGTACGCCGCTTCCTGACCCGCCGGGGTGGGACGGACCTCCCCGTCCGTCCCACCCCGGACCCGCGCCACTCCCCTGTTTCCCTGCTCAAGGAGTCACCATGGCCCGTTTCGACGTCAACGCCGCCCGCGCCCAGCGCCTCGAAGCCCTCGGCCGTACCTGGTCGTTCGAACTCGACGGCGAGAGCTACACCCTGCCCACCGAGCTGACCCGCGCGACCGCGAAGGCCCTGCGCAAGCTCGACGACAACGACGTGGACGGGCTGCTGCGCCTGCTGCTCGGCGAGAAGCAGTTCGGCCGCTTCGAACAGCACGAGGTCACCATGCAGGACATCGCGGCCATCCTGGAGGCCTACGGCAAGGAGACCGGGCTCGGCCTGGGGGAAGGCTGAGCCTCGTCGGGTTCGTGGACGAACACGCCGAGGCCCTCGAAGCGGACCTGCTCCGCTACTACGGCATCGACCTGCTCGACTGGCACCGCGAGACGCTGTCCGCCCGGCGTCTCGCGCTGCTCGTCAAACACCTGCCGCGTGACAGCGCACTGAACAGGGAGCTGTACGGCGAGGCCGCCGAGTGGTCGGTCTCCGACCATCTCCTCGCCGCCGCGGTGGACCATCTGGCGGCCGCGAACTGGATGTTCGCCAGCGTCAACTCGGAGGAGGGCGACCAGCCGGAGCCTCCGGCGCCGGTGCCGAGGCCGTCGTACGACGACGGGGAGGCGCCGGCGGCCGAACCGGCCCCGGAACCGGACCCCTCCTCCGATGCGACACCGTCGGCCGTGCAGCTGGCCCGCTTCTTCGGCTGACCACGCCGTACGGCGGCCCGGACGCGCTACTCGTCCCGGCGCCGGCTCGGAGCCCGGCCCTCCAGCTCGTCCGCGAGGGCCCGGGCCCTGTCGGAGAGCCGGGTGCCGGGCACGTCGGCGGACTCCTGCTGCCCCCGGTCCTCCGCCCGACGTCCCTTGTCCCGGCCGCCACCCGGACCGTCGCGCTTCAGCGGAGGCACGCTGGGCCGCCCGTTCCGCCGTACGACCGAACGCCGCTCGGCGGCGGCCGGCACCACCCGCTTCTCCCGCACCCCGCGGGCGGACAGGAGGGGGTCGGCCCCGGGCCCGGCGTCCGCTCCACCATCGACGTCGTCCAGGTCTTCTACGTCCTCGACCTCGTCGACCTCGGCAACCTCGTCGATCTCGTCGATCTCGTCGATCTCGTCGACGATGCCGTCCCACGGCGTCCCGTCCGCGACCGACCGCTCCCGTTCCCCGCGCTGCTCTACCCGCGTCAATTCGGCCGGCGGACGCAGAAGTTGGACGTACGGCAGCGGAATGACCTCACCGCCGCGCTCCCGCTCCTCCTCCGTACGACGGGCACGCCGGGGCCGCCGTCCGCTCCGGGCGTCCTCCTGCCCCTGGAGATAGGCAGCCGTGATCCGCTGCTCGTACGCCCGCCGTACGGCCGGAAGCTGCTCGTCGACCACATCGGCCCAGCCCGCGCTGTAGGCAGCCGTCTCCCGCCGGTCGAGCTCACCGCGCGGCAGGATCACCAGGTCCTGGGGCTCGTGACCGAGACTCAG
Source organism: Streptomyces sp. NPDC058457 (assembly GCF_042720695.1). Lineage (NCBI taxonomy): Bacteria > Bacillati > Actinomycetota > Actinomycetes > Kitasatosporales > Streptomycetaceae > Streptomyces > Streptomyces sp. NPDC058457. The sequence goes on from NZ_JBHXLU010000060.1 coordinate 41,750, forward strand.
GACCAACTCGGAGAGACGAGCGATGAGATGTGGCAGATCATCGGCCTGTTCCAGCCAGTCGATCACGTGTCGTTGCCGCGCGCTGCTCGCGTCCCCGTCCACCCCGTAGGCCTTGCTCTCGTCCCTGCCCCCATCGCGCCCCCCGCGCGAGGACGGCCGCCCGGTGGCCGTCCACCGTCGTATGACAGGCCTTCAGGTCCGTTGTCAGGCCGCACCGTTCACTTTCGATTCACCGACGGGAGAACGGCCGGATCCTACTCCACGTGTCTGACACAACATCCACTGCACCCTCGCAACACCGCAGGTCCGGACCGGGCGGTAACGGAGAGTGAAACAAATCGGCTTCGCCAAACACGGAGCGACACCAAGAGATTACTCGTACACTAGTTCGAACGGACGCTTCGAACGCGTCGGGAGCGCACACCTGTACCACCAGCCCAGCGGACAGACCGGAAAGCAGGCCGACAGACATGGCGACTGGCACGAGCAACTTCCCGCAGCAGCCGATCGACACCTACTCCCGCCTCGCCCACCTCCTGCACTCCCCCGCGCCCGACCGCGAGGCACTGCTCGACCGGCTGTACGAGGAACTGCTCACCCGCGAGTCCCGCGCCTACGCGGCCGGCTGGACGGACGCACTGACAGAGGCCCGCCGCAGCCACCGCTGACCCACACCGGCCTCTCGCCGCACCCCGCCCACGAGCCGGGAAACCCGGAAAAGAACTCGTCCGGAGACGAATCGAGCTTGTCGACTGTGTCTCGACGCCGTCAAAGGGTGTCGAACAGTCCCCATATGCCCAGCGCGACCAGAGCCACGAGGACCAGTGTCGCCAGCGAGCAGCCACCCACATTGGCCGCCTTCTCAATCCGCCCCTTCGGAGGCCGCGGCCCGTATTTCCGCAGTGGTGGAATCACCATGAGCGCCCAGAAAACAAGGGCCGCGAGCGCCAGTGGCGAGGCAACCACAAGGATCAACACATAGCCGGCCGGGCTGTGTTGAACATACATGTGAGCAAGCATGCGCGGAGAGTAGCACAGTCATAACACCACGGAAAGGGGTATGTCTTGTCCATCCCGCACGACCCTCCAGCCCCTACATCCATCGACATCATAAACTCGCGCCTTGATCAGCAAGGCACAGAAATCGCCAGCATAAAGGCGAACATGGCGCCACAGACCCTCCAGGATTTCCCGAAACCGTGGGACACCTGGAAAGAAGTGGCCGCGTCCTACCAGACGGTCTACGCCAGCATGCAGGCGTTCAAAGTGGACCTGGACGGCCTGGCGGCCACCTCGGACGGGATCAGCGTCCTTGGCGCGCAGATCATAAAGAGCCCCTTTGCCAGCCTGATAGAAAAGCCTGTCGGAAGCATCTGGCAGTCGATTCTGGAGAAAAGCGACAGAAACGCCGTGGGCGGGTTCATCGCCAAACTGTTCGCTCCGGACGGGACGGTCCAGGACTTCGACCTCAAGAATTACCGGACGAAAACAGACGGGCATCTCTCGCGCCACGACACCGATATTTCCGAGCTCGCACGCGGCCAGGCACACCTCGCCGAGACCGCCAAGGCCAGCGCCACCGGACAAGCCCATGAGGCGGAACGGCGCTCACAGGACCGTCGCCTTCGGCCCGAGAACGCGGAAAGGTACCGGCAGACCGCAGCCGAACTGAACAGGCTGACCGGCGCACTAGATGAGATCAGGCGAAAGGCCGACGCCCTCGGAAACAGTCTCGGTACCTCCTGACCCACGGCCCGCGGGCCGAAAATCGAAAGAATCGAGAAGAGGAGCTACACGTGTCTCTTGTCGCAGCGCTCGGCAGATCGGCGACCGCGCTCCAGCGATTCAAGACCCAGGCCGAAGGAGCGGCAGGCGCCGCGAAAGGCATCGGGGACAAGGCGCGGGCCGGTGAGGGCGACCTCAAGCAGCTCAAGAGTGCGGCCGAAGGTTCCGGTCGCGAGCTGAAGAACCTCAAGACCGCATCCGACCAGGCCGAGACGGCCATCGGCAAGGCCGGCAAGACCGGTTCCAGCGCCGGGACCAACCTCGGGAAGTACGAGTCCGGGGCCGGCAAGGCCGCCAAGGGCCAGGACAAGATGAACAAGTCGATGAAGGGCAACTTCTTCGGCCTGCTCATGCAACTTCTGCAGCCGCTCATCAGCAAGATCATCGACATGGTCGCCAATTCCAAGACCATGCAGAAGGTCCTCAAACAGGCCTTCGAGGTCATCAAGACCGTGATCAGCAACGTCATGAAGGCCATCGGGCCGATCATGAAGAACGCCGGAAAACTGATCAAGTCGGTCTGGAGCGGCATCAAGACGGCGATCACCAACGTCGTGAAGGCCGTCGCCACCGTCATCCGCACCTACGTCAACATGTGGAAGACGATCATCAGCGGTGCCCTCAACGCGATCCGCTCGGTCGTCTCCGGGGTGTGGAAGGGCATCAAGAACGTCATCTCACCGGTCGTCAGCTGGATCAGGTCCGCGATCCCCAGCGCCTTCCAGGCCGTCAAGGACCGGCTGTCCAGCGTCTGGGGCGGTCTCAAGGGCATCGCGAGCCGTGCCTTCGACGGCATCAAGGGCGCGGTCCGCGGCCCGATCAACGCGGTCATCGGGATCATCAACTCCGCGATCGGCGCCCTCAACGGCATCCACGTCTCCATCCCGGGCTGGGTCCCGATGGTCGGCGGCAAGACCTTCGGCGTCAGCCTGCCGAGGATCCCGGCGCTGGCCACCGGCGGTGTCGTCATGCCCCGCTCCGGCGGTGTCCCGGCGCTCCTCGCCGAGGCCGGTGAGGCGGAGGCCGTCCTGCCGCTCAGCAAGCTCGACCGGCTGCTGAAGCGCGCGACCGCGCGGGGTACCGCGAGCGGACCCGGCTCCGCCGGCGGCGCGCTGCACATCGAGCACTACTACGCGGCCGAGACCAGCAGCCCGCAGCGCACCGCCGACGCGCTGATGTTCCTGGCGAAGGCGCGCGGATGAGCGGCGCCACGATCTCCGCGGGCGGTCTGCCCGAGGATCCGCTGGCGGGAGTCGCACCGGTGCTGCGTTCTCTCCAGTCCCGGGTGGAGCAGTCCGGTACCGCCCTGCGCTCCCTGATCGACCGGATCAAAGGTGCCGCCGCCGGCCTCGAACGCATCGGTACCCCGGCCGGTGCGAGCGCCACCGCCGTCCAACAGATGAGGACGAGCGCCGACACCGCCGCCCGTTCCGTCGCCAAGGCCGGGCAGACCGCCACCGGATCGGCCTCGAACATCAAGTCCGTCGGCCGCGGGGCGAAGAGCGCGGGGAAATCCCTCGGCAAGCTCAAGGCCGGGCTCGGCGGTGTCTTCGCCGTCGTGGGCGTCCTCATCTCCGCCTCCGGCGTCCTCGGCGGTCTCCTCGACACCTTCGGCACCGCCATGACCATCGGCTCCGGCGTGATGATCGTCGTCAACGCGCTCACCCGCGCCAACCCCATCGGCTTCGTCACCGGTCTGCTCCTCCCGGTGGCCGGCTGGCTGCTGGACATCGCGCTCAACTCCGAGACCGGGCAACGGCTGACGGACCAGCTCGCCAAGCTGGTCCTCCAGTACGTCCAGGGTTACCTGACCGTCCTCACCCCGGTCCTCAAGGCCATCGCGAGCGCGGTGAACACATACGTCACCGGCTACCTCACCCTCATCACCGGTGTCCTCTCCGCCCTCGGCACCCTCATCGGCACCGGCTTCGCCGTTCTCAAGGCGCTCACCAGCGGCGACACCCACGCGCTCAGCGGCAAGGTGTCGGCGGTCTGGAACGGGTTCAGGAGTGCGGTGAAGCCCGTGCTGGACTGGATCGCGAAGGACATCCCCCGCGGCTTCACCCGGATCAAGGACGCCACCTCCCGCACCCTCACCGCGATGGGGCAGTTCGTCACCACCGGCGCGCAGACCGTCGCCGGGGTGATCAAGGGCCCGATCCAGGGGCTCGTGGCCTTCGCCAACTGGGTGATCGACGGGCTGAACAAGCTCAGCTTCAGCTTCTTCGGCAAGAAGTTCGGCGTGCATCTGAGCAAGATCCCGATGCTGGCGGAGGGCGGGGTCGCCGTCCCCGGTGCGGCCCGGACGGGCAAGGTGCTCCCCCTCACCGCCCTCGCCCGCAGACAGCGCGGCACAGCCGCCCGGAACCCGCACCGCATCGAGGAGTTCCACGAGAGTCACGGCGCCGGCGCCCACGCCACCGCGACCGACCTGCTCTTCCTGGCCTCCGCGCACGCCTGCGCATGACAGGACCGACGACAGTGAGGTGAAGGCCGATGGCCGACCTGACCACAACCGCATACACCGACGACGTTCCCCCCGGCTCACTCATCACCCGCGACGGGCAGATGCAGTGGGCCGGACTGCTGCTGGGCCCCGGTACGCCGTACGAGATCGGCAGTGACGGGCTCACCGGCTGGGAGGACCTCCCGGACTACGACACCACCGACGCCGACCACCCCACCGCGCACGGCGCCTGGCCGGGCGCGCGGTACGCCAAGCCCCGCAGGGTCGGCTCCACGGTGTGGACCGTACCGCCGTCCGACGACACCGCCTCCTACCTCTCCGCGACGCGCGCCCTGCGCCAGGCCCTGCTCCTCGGTGACCAGGAGCGCTGGCTCGCGGTCCGGCTGCACGGCGAGACCCTCGCCGTCCGGGCCCGGGTCAGCCAGCGGGTGCTCGCCACCGACCGGACGTACACCACCCAGGGCGTCGCCAAGGCGTCCGTGCAGTGGTACGCCACCGACCCGCGCCGCTACGCCGTCGACGAGCAGGCCGCCGTGACCGGCGCCCCGCAGCCGGAGAGCGGGCTGACCTGGCCGCTGACCTGGCCGCTGTACTGGGGGCAGACGGCCTCGACCGGTGACGTCAACGCCGACAACACCGGCTCGGCCCCGACCCACCCGGTCCTCACCTTCACCGGGCCCTGCGCCAACCCGACCGTCACCGACCGGACTTCGGGCCGCAGGCTGCGCTACGAGATCGCACTCGCCGCCGGTGACGAGCTGGTCGTCGACACCGCGGAAGGCACCGTCACCCTCAACGCCACCGCCTCCCGCCGCCACACCGCGGCCGCCGACAGCAGCCCCGAGGAACTGTTCGCCTTCGAACCGGGCCAGGCCCAGCTGGCGTTCCGCCCCGACACCTACGACACCGGCGCCCGATTCGCCGTCCGCTGGCGCTCGGCGGAGTGGTGACGAACCCCCGCGCCCAAGCCACGAGATCACAGGAGACCCGCATATGAACCTGCGCAGCTCATGGGTGGCCGAGACCGGCCAGACCCGCGAGGACACCCGGCTGACCCAGCTGGGCGCGACCACCCCGGTCAACCCGCTCGAAGTCCGCTCCGGCATCCTGCCGGGGTCCTACGACGGCCTCTACCGGATGTCCGGCCTCTGGATGGAGGGCACCTCGGGGACCATGAAGGCCACCGTCCACGAGGGCCGGGCGGTCATCGCGGCCGGCGCCACCCAGGGCGCCTACCCGGTCACCCTGCCGGAACCCGCGAGCCTCACCTTCGCCGACGGCGACGCCGCCAACCCGCGCATCGACCTCGTCGTGCTGCGCATCTACGACTCGCTGTACGACAACTCCGGGCAGACCAAGCCGGCCCTGGAGATCGTCAAGGGCACCCCGGCCGCCACCCCGGTCGCGCCCGCCGCCCCGGCCATCGCGCTGCCGATCTACCAGGTCAAGGTCCCCGCCGGGGCCAGCGCCGGCAAGGGGGGCCTCGACTGGGCCGGCGTCCTCACCGACCTGCGCACCCCCACCGTGGCGGTCGGCGGCATCCTGCCGGCGTACGGGGAGACCGGCAACGGGGCCTACCCGGGCCAGTACCGCGACTCCGGCGGCGCGCTGCAGCGCTGGGACGGCTCGGCGTGGGTGTCGTACCCGAGCGCGCTGGGCGGCATCGCCCCGGCCGGCGCGGTCACCACCGCGAGCTACACCGGCCAGTACCGGGACTCGTCCGGCGGGCTGCTGCAGCGCTGGAACGGCTCGGCCTGGGTGTCGTACCAGCCGGTGCCGAGCTGGACCGACTACACGCCGGTCTGGGGCGCCGAGTCCGGTACCGCGCCGTCGATCGGAAACGGCACGCTCGCCGGGTCGTACGTGAAGACCGGCACGGTCGTGCACGTCCGGATCTATCTGAAGATCGGGTCGACGACCAACCTCTCCGCCCAGGCCACCGACGGCAACTGGACGTTCTCGCTGCCGGTCGCGCCGGTCTCCACCGCGTGGAAGCTGGACGGGCGGGTGCTGACCGCGGAGGCGTTCGACTCCTCAGCCTTGCTGTTCTACCAGGGCACCGGCCTGCTCGCGACGACGAGCGGCGGCATCGTCCGCTCCCTGCGCGACACCCTCGGGTTCAGCACCGGTCTCTGGGACAAGTCCCTGCCCTTCGTCTGGGCCTCCGGTGACGTGCTGTCCATCCACGGCACCTACGAATCCGCTTCCTGACCACGGGGGTTGCCTTCATGACCGTACGCACCGCATGGCTGTCCCCGGACGGCCAGAGCCGGGAGGACACCCGTACCAACCAGGTCGGCGCGCTCACCCCGGTCACCGACAGCAAGGGCCGCTCCGGCGTCCTGCCGGGTTCCGAGGGCGGCCTGTACCGGGTGACCGGGCTGTGGCTGGCCGGCACCGACGGCACGCTGAACGCCCATGTCACGCCGGGACGGGCCGTCATCCAGTCCACCGTCGACCGGGGCGCCTACCCGGTCGCCGTCACCGAACAGGTCGACCTCGTCTTCGCCGCGGGCGACGCCCAGTACCCGCGGATCGACCTGGTCGTGCTGCGCGTCTACGACGACACCTACGACGCGTCCGGCCGCACCGAGGCCGCCGTCGAGATCGTCCGGGGCACCCCGGCCACCAGCCCGGTCGCGCCCACCGCGCCGGACGTCTGCCTGGTGCTGTTCAGCGTGACCGTCCCAGCGAACGCGGGCGGCCTGACCTGGTCCGCCGCCGGCACCGACCTGCGGCCGACCACCGTCGCCCTCGGCGGCATCCTGCCGACCCGCTCCGACGACACGGCGGCGGGCGGCTATCCCGGTCACTACCGGGACATCAACAGCACCCTGCAACGCTGGGACGGCTCGGCCTGGGTGCCGTACCCGAAGGGCCTGGGCGGCATCGCCCCGGCCGGCACGGTGACCACCGCCAGTTACACCGGGCAGTACCGGGAGTCGACCGACGGCGTGCTCCAGCGCTGGGACGGCTCGGCCTGGGTGCCGTATGCCAAGGCGACCGGCGGAATCGCCCCGGCCGGCGCGGTCACGACGGGGAGCTACACCGGGCAGTACCGGGACTCCTCGGGCGGCGTGCTCCAGCGCTGGAACGGCAGCGCCTGGCTGCCCGCCGTCGCGCCGCCTGCCTTCGTCTCGTCCCTGGACGCGGGCACCACCGCGTCGACGACGTACACGGCGGCGCTCACGGGCTCCGCGGTGACCGCGCTCGCCGTGACCTTCACCGTCCCGTCCACCGGCGCGGTACTGGTCGCCGTCGGCGCGCGGCTGCGCACCGCGGGCTCCACGACCACCACCGCGTTCGTCGCCCCGCAGATCGCCCAGGGCAGCACGGTCGTCCTCGCCGGCAACGACGAGTACGCCGCCTGCTACGGCGGGACGATCGCCGGTTCCGTCTCCACCGTGTTCCGCTACCCGCTCACCCCCGGCACGGCCTGCACGGTGACCGCCCTCTACCGCTCCAGCGACTCGGCCGTCACCTGCACCTTCGACAACATCTTCGTGCGCGTCGACCCGGCCGGCTGACCTTCCCTCCCCCACACAGGAGTTCACCATGCCCGTACGCTCCGGCTGGCTGTCCCCGGACAGCCAGACCCGTGAGGACACCCGGCTCGTCTCACTCGGCGCCCTCACCCCGACCTCCACCGTGAACACCCGCTCCGGCATCCTGCCGGGCTCGCCCGACGGCCAGTACCGGATCTCCGGTTTCACCCTCACCGGTGCCACCGGCACCATGACCGCCACCGTCAGCCCCGGCCGGGCCGTCGTCCAGGGCACCGACGCCCAGGGCGCCTACCCGGTCGCGCTGACCGAGTACCTGCCCCTCGTCTTCGCCGCCGGCGACGCCCAGTACGGCAGGGTCGACCTGGTCGTGCTGCGCGTCTACGACGACGCCTACGACGGCTCCGGCCGCACCGAGGCCGCCGTCGAGATCGTCCAGGGCACCCCCGCCGCCTCGGCGGCCGTCCCCGCGACACCGGCCCTGTCGATCCCGCTGTACCAGGTCACCGTCGCCAAGGGCGCGAGCGCCGGCGCCACCGCCATCGACTGGAGCGCCGGGATCACCGGCGTGCGGACCGCCACCGTCGGCCTCGGCGGCATCCTCCCGGTCACCACCGACACCAGCAACGGCGCCTACCCGGGCCAGTACCGGGACGCCGGCGGAGTGCTCCAGCGCTGGTCCGGTACCGCCTGGGCCGACTACCAGCCACCCCTCGTGGTGGAGACCACCACGACCGGCGCCACCGCAACCGGCAGCTGGACCCTGGCGTCCTTCGCCGCCCGGCGCACGCGTGGGGTCTGCTCGTTCACCCTCTCCTTCAGCCGCACGACGAGCAGCCTCACCGCGACCGCGGCCGGCACCACCAACCCGGGCAACGTCGCCGACGAGCTGATGGGCACACTGCCCTCCGGCTGGCGGCCGGCGGTCGACAGCTACGCCGTCGTCACCGACGGATACGCGAGCGGTGCGGCCCGGATCGCCACCGACGGCTCCGTCTACCTCATCGCCTGGGCAACCAGCGGCGTGATCCAGGTCGGCAACAACGTGCGCGTCTCCACCTGCTTCGTGCTCTGACCACCGCCCGGCCAAGGAGCTGCAGCCCATGACCACGGACACGCCCTACCGGGCGATCTTCTGCGACCTGCTCACCGACAGCACCATCGACATCCTGCCGCTGCGCGACGTCACCGTCGACGACTACATCGGCAAGGCCGGCTCGCTCTCCGGCACCATCCCCGTCCCGAACGCGGAGATGGCCGCCCGCGTCCGCCGTATCGAGGAGGGCCGCACCTCGGTCTACCTCCAGCGCGGCACCGACCTGTGGTGGGGCGGGATCATCTGGACCAGCACCCTGCAGAGCGACGACCAGGGCATCCTCACCCTCGGCATCCAGGCGGCGACCTTCGATTCGTACGCGGGGCGGCGGATGATCCGGCCCACCTACAAGGCCGACGCCACCCTCTCCTTCCCCGACACGGACCAGCTGGCCATCGCCCAGGGCCTGTGGACCGACATGCAGTCCGCGCTGGACGGCGGGAACATCCTCGTCGACGTCGGCACCGAGACCTCCGGCGTAAGCCGCACGGTCAGCTACCAGGACGGCGACGAGACCTCCTACCAGGACGCCCTCGACTCGCTGGCCGCCCTGGGGGACGGCTTCGAGTACCACATCACCGTCTACACCGACCCGGTCTCGGGTCGGCGGCTGCGCCGCCTGGTACTGGGCCACCCGAGGATCGAGACCGGCTCCACCCCCCTGGTCCTGGACCGGCCCGGCACGATCCTGTCGTACTCCTTCCCGCGCGACGCCACCCGCGGCGGCACCACCGCGCGGGCCCGGGGCGCGTCCATCAACACCAACCAGGCCGCCGAGTCGCGGCCGTTGGCCTCCGACGTCGCGGTCGCCCAGGAACTGATCGACGGGGCGGGCTACCCGCGCATCGACCTGACCTCCGACCACAACGACATCACCGACTGGGACACCCTGAACGCCCTCGCCCGTACCGAACTGGCCGCGGCCACCGGTGCGGTGGTGATCCCCGAGATCAGCGTGCGGCTCGACGGCCTGGTGCCGACCGCGATGCTCGGCCGTACCGCGCGCATCCGGATCACCGACGAGTGGTTCACCGAGGGCCTCGACGCCCGCTACCGGATCATCGGCGTCAAGGTCAGCCCGGCCCAGCGCGGCCGCCCCGACACCGCCGAGCTCTACCTGGAGGAGGCCGCCTGATGCCCCAGCTCCCCGAAGACATCATCGACCGGCTGACCCAGATGGAACGCCGCATCCAGCAGCTGTCCACGGCCGTCAACAGCCGGCCCGCGCTCAACACGGTCTCCGGCGGCGCCCTCTCGGTCGGACCGGCCCACGGGTCGGCCATCTTCCGGGTCGGCAACTGGAACGGCAGCGAGTACCAGATGGAACTCCGGCGCCAGACCGGCCACCGGGCCATCAGCATGTACAACGGCGACGGCACCTCCTCCTCGGAACAGCCGCTGCGCATCTACGACTCCGCCGAGCGCGAGATCTTCTCGGACGACATCGGTGCCGGCGGCATCGCCCGGCCCTGGCTGAACATGCTGCCGCCGCAGGACACGGCCGTGGCCCGCTGGCCGCAGACCACCGCGACCGGCAACTTCACGACGATCGCCATGTCCTACAACGTCGTCTGGCAGCCGAACATGCGGCTGCTCATCAACACCCGGGCCAGCTCCGGCGCCACCGGTCAGGTCAGGGTGCTGGTCAACAGCGCCGTGTGGGGCGGAGTCGCCGACACTCCCGCGGACTTCGACTACTCGGGCCCGATCAGCTCCGACTTCGCGTCCGTCTACAACACGCTGGTCAAGGTCGAGATCCAGGCCGTGGTCACCAGCACCACCTCCGGCGGCATCGTCTACGCCAACCCCGTGCTCATGTACGGCCGCCAGACCTGAGCCACCCCCGGAAGACCGCAAGACCGGAAGAAAGGACGCCCTCCCATGGACATCGACACCACCCAGCCCTGGGGCCTCGCCATCGACTTCGCCGGCCGGGCCACCATCACCGAGGCCGGCCACACCGTCTACGTCAAGGTCTCCGACACCAGCCTGAGCGACATCATCGGCCCGGACTCGATCACCGGCACCTACTCGCCCGTCAACATCACCGCCCAGCTCACCGAGTCCGGCACGAACAACTCGGTGCTGCGCGGCGTCGGCCGGATCACCGTCTCGCCGGTCGGCACCGACCCGGTGGTCCCCGACCAGACCGCGATCCAGCGCGCGGTGGCCGCGGCCCTCACCAACTTCGACCAGAACACGGCGGCTTACACCGCCCTGTGCGCAACGTGGACACCGACCAGCACCGACCCGGACCCCGACGCCTCATAGGCGGCACAGCCACTTGCCCTGGCGGCACAATGCCCCTTTCTGGCGGCACAATGCCCCTTTCTGGCGGCACAGCAGCCCCTTTCTGGCGGCAGAGCCGCATGTTCTGGCGGCGCAGCCGCCTCTTAGGGGCGCGGGGAACTGCGCGACCAGCCCCCACCGCCCCGCACCCCGAACACCACCCGAGCCGCCCACCCCGGCCCGGGTTTTTTCATGCCCGTCTCCCAAAGGAACCTCAATGGCCAGCCCCCTCTCCGCCGACGCCCTCCTGTCGGCCCTCCGAGCCGAAGGCGTCACCGTCGTCGAGCACGACGGCTGGCGCACCCACAACAGGGCCGGACACGGCGCCTGGGGCCCGGTGAACGGCGTGATCATCCATCACACCGTCACCTCCGGCACCACCACCTCCGTGAGCATGTGCTTCAACGGCCGCTCCGACCTGCCCGGCCCGCTCTGCCACGGCGTCATCGCCAAGGACGGCACGGTCCACCTCGTCGGCAACGGCCGCGCCAACCACGCCGGCAGCGGCGACGGCGACGTCCTGGCCGCCGTCGTCGCCGAGAGCGCCACCCTGCCGGCGCCGAACCAGAACGACACCGACGGCAACGTCCACTTCTACGGCTTCGAGTGCGTCAACCTCGGCGACGGCAAGGACCCCTGGCCCGACGTCCAGCTGGACGCCATGGTCCGGGCGTCGGCCGCACTGTGCCGGGCGCACGGCTGGAGTGCGCGGTCGGTGATCGGCCACAAGGAGTGGACGAACACCAAGATCGACCCCAAGGGCTTCGCGATGGACGGCTTCCGCGGCCGGGTCGCCGCCCGGCTGCAGACGAAGACCTCGCCCGCCACGCCCGCCTACCAGCCCTTCCCCGGTGCCGACTGGTTCAGGAAGCACCCGAAGTCGGCGATCGTCACCGCGATGGGCAGGCGGCTGGTCGCCAACGGCTGCTCCGCGTACGCCGACGGCCCCGGCCCGCAGTGGACCGACGCCGACCGGGCGTCGTACGCGAAGTGGCAGCGCAGGCTCGGCTACACCGGCTCGTCGGCAGACGGCTGGCCGGGGGCGAAGTCCTGGGCGGCGCTCAAGGTCCCCTACAGCTCCTGAACTCTGTTCGAAGAAACGAGGTTCACGATGTCAGAGGCCGCCAAGCGCACCCTCCGTACCGTCGTACAGACCGCTGTCGGCCTGTGTGTCCTGCTGCCGGCGGTCGTCGACGCCGCCGGCATCCCGGACACCCTGCCCTGGGCCGCCGGCGCGCTCGCCGTCGCCGCCGCGGTCACCAGGGTGATGGCCGTGCCCGCGGTACAGGCGCTGCTGCCCTCGTGGCTGCGGACGGGAGGTGCCGATGACCGACCCTGATCCGAACGACCCGATCACCGTCGCCCTTGAACTGGAGCGGCTGCGCGGCACGCTGGAGGCCGGGTTCGCCCGGGTCGACGGCTCGCTCGCGCTTCTCGTCCAGCGCAGCGACCAGACCGACCGGCAGCTCGCCGACCACGAGCAGCGGCTGGACGCCCTGGAGCGGACGCGGTGGCCGCTGGCGAGCATCGGCGCGCTCGCCGCCGTGGCGACGGTGGTCGTCACGGCGCTGGAGATCACCGCGCGCTGAGACAACGCCGAAGGGCGGCCACCCCGTACGAAACGGGGTGACCGCCCTTCAGAACCAACTACTACTGGTTGTACGGACCGTAGTCGTAGTCCTCCAGCGGGACGGCCTGGCCGGAGCCGGTGCCGAACGGCGAGTAGTCGATGTCGTCGTAGCCGACGGCCGAGTACATCGCGGCCTTCGCCTCCTCGGTCGGCTCGACCCGGATGTTGCGGTAGCGGGACAGACCCGTACCGGCCGGGATGAGCTTACCGATGATGACGTTCTCCTTCAGACCGATGAGGCTGTCGGACTTGGCGTTGATCGCCGCGTCCGTCAGGACTCGGGTCGTCTCCTGGAAGGAGGCCGCGGACAGCCACGACTCCGTCGCCAGCGACGCCTTCGTGATACCCATCAGCTGCGGACGGCCGGAGGCCGGGTGACCGCCCTCCTGGACCACACGACGGTTCTCGTGCTCGAACTTCGAGCGCTCGACCAGCTCGCCGGGCAGCAGCTCGGCGTCGCCGGACTCGATGATCGTCACACGGCGCAGCATCTGCCGGATGATGATCTCGATGTGCTTGTCGTGGATCGACACACCCTGCGAGTTGTAGACCTTCTGGACCTCGCCGACCAGGTGGACCTGGACGGCACGCTGGCCCAGGATGCGCAGCACGTCGTGCGGGTTGGTGGCACCCACGGTGAGCTTCTGGCCCACCGAGACGTGCTCGCCCTCGCTGACCAGGAGTCGGGCGCGCTTCGAGATCGGGAACGCCGTCTCGTCGCTGCCGTCGTCCGGCGTGATGACGAGCTTCTTGGTCTTCTCGGTCTCCTCGATGCGGACACGGCCGTCCGCCTCGGAGATCGGGGCGACACCCTTCGGGGTACGGGCCTCGAAGAGCTCGACGACACGCGGCAGACCCTGGGTGATGTCGTCACCGGCCACACCACCGGTGTGGAAGGTACGCATCGTCAGCTGGGTACCGGGCTCACCGATGGACTGGGCGGCGATGATGCCGACCGCCTCACCGATGTCGACCAGCTTGCCGGTGGCCAGCGAACGGCCGTAGCACATGGCGCAGGTGCCGACGGCGGACTCACAGGTCAGGACCGAGCGGGTCTTGACCTCGGAGACGCCACGGGCCACGAGCTCCTCGATGAGGACGTCACCGAGGTCGGTGTTGGCCGGGGCCAGCACCACGCCGTCCACGACGATGTCCTCGGCCAGCGCACGGGCGTACACGCTGGTCTCGACGTTCTCCGCCTTGCGCAGCACGCCGTCCGCGCCGACCTCCGCGATGTGCAGCTTGAGGCCGCGCTCGGTGCCGCAGTCCTCCTCGCGGATGATGACGTCCTGCGAGACGTCCACCAGACGACGGGTCAGGTAACCCGAGTCGGCGGTACGCAGGGCGGTGTCGGCGAGACCCTTACGGGCACCGTGCGTGGAGATGAAGTACTCGAGGACGGAGAGGCCCTCACGGAAGGACGCCTTGATCGGACGCGGGATGGTCTCGTTCTTCGCGTTCGACACCAGACCACGCATACCGGCGATCTGCCGCATCTGCATCATGTTTCCTCGGGCACCCGAGTCAACCATCATGAAGATGGGGTTCGTCTTGGGGAAGTTCGCGTTCATCGCCTCGGCGACCTCGTTGGTCGCCTTGGTCCAGATCGCGATGAGCTCCTGCGTGCGCTCTTCCTTGGTGATCAGACCGCGCTCGTACTGCTTCTGGACCTTCTCGTCCTGCGCCTCGTAGCCGCGGACGATCTCCTTCTTCGCCTCGGGAACGACGACGTCGGAGATGGCCACGGTGACACCGGAACGGGTCGCCCAGTAGAAGCCGGACGCCTTCAGGTTGTCGAGCGTCGCCGCCACGATGACCTTGGGGTAGCGCTCGGCCAGGTCGTTGACGATCTCGGAGAGCTGCTTCTTGCCCACCGAGTAGTCGACGAACGGGTAGTCCTCGGGCAGCAGCTCGTTGAAGAGCGCGCGGCCCAGGGTGGTGCGCAGCCGGAAGGTGTCACCGGTCTGGTACTCCGGCTCGCCCTCCTCGACGACCGGCGGGGTCCAGCCGCGCGGCGGGATGGTGCCCACCGGGAAGCGGATGTCGATCGGCGACTGGAGCGCGAGCTCACCGGCGTCGAACGCCATGATCGCCTCGGCCGTGGAGCCGAAGGACCGGCCCTCGCCCTTGGTGTCACGCAGCTCGCCGTCGGTGGTGAGGAAGAACAGACCGAGGACCATGTCCTGGGTCGGCATCGTCACCGGACGGCCGTCGGCGGGCTTGAGGATGTTGTTCGAGGACAGCATCAGGATGCGGGCCTCGGCCTGCGCCTCCGCGGACAGCGGCAGGTGCACGGCCATCTGGTCACCGTCGAAGTCCGCGTTGAACGCGGTGCAGACGAGCGGGTGGATCTGGATGGCCTTGCCCTCGACCAGCTGCGGCTCGAAGGCCTGGATGCCGAGGCGGTGCAGGGTGGGCGCACGGTTCAGCAGCACCGGGTGCTCGGCGATGACCTCTTCGAGGACGTCGTACACGACGGTGCGGCCGCGCTCCACCATGCGCTTGGCGCTCTTGATGTTCTGCGCGTGGTTGAGGTCCACGAGCCGCTTCATCACGAACGGCTTGAAGAGCTCCAGCGCCATCGCCTTGGGCAGACCGCACTGGTGCAGCTTCAGCTGCGGACCGACGACGATCACGGAACGCGCGGAGTAGTCCACACGCTTGCCGAGCAGGTTCTGACGGAAACGACCCTGCTTGCCCTTCAGCATGTCGCTGAGGGACTTCAGCGGGCGGTTACCGGGACCGGTGACCGGGCGACCACGACGGCCGTTGTCGAACAGCGCGTCGACGGCCTCCTGGAGCATGCGCTTCTCGTTGTTCACGATGATCTCGGGCGCACCGAGGTCGAGAAGGCGCTTCAGTCGGTTGTTGCGGTTGATCACACGGCGGTACAGGTCGTTCAGGTCGGAGGTCGCGAAGCGGCCACCGTCCAGCTGCACCATCGGGCGAAGGTCCGGCGGGATGACCGGGACGCAGTCGAGCACCATGCCCTTGGGGCTGTTGCTGGTCTGCAGGAACGCGGAGACGACCTTCAGGCGCTTGAGCGCACGGGTCTTCTTCTGGCCCTTGCCGGTACGGATGATCTCGCGGAGCTTCTCGGCCTCCTCGTCGAGGTCGAAGGACTCCAGGCGCTTCTGCAGCGCCGCGGCACCCATCGAGCCGTCGAAGTACGTGCCGAAGCGGTCACGCAGCTCGCGGTAGAGGAGCTCGTCGCCCTCCAGGTCCTGGACCTTGAGGTTCTTGAAGCGGGTCCACACCTCGTCGAGGCGGTCGATCTCGCGCTGCGAACGGTCGCGCAGCTGCTTCATCTCGCGCTCGGCACCCTCGCGCACCTTGCGGCGCACGTCGGCCTTGGCACCCTCGGCCTCCAGCTCGGCCAGGTCGCTTTCCAGCTTCTTGGCGCGGGCCTCCAGGTCGGAGTCACGGCGGTTCTCGACCTGCTGGCGCTCCACGGAGACATGCGCCTCCAGGGAGGGCAGGTCGCGGGTACGGCGCTCCTCGTCGACGAACGTGATCATGTACGCCGCGAAGTAGATGACCTTCTCGAGGTCCTTGGGAGCCAGGTCGAGCAGGTAGCCCAGCCGGCTCGGGACACCCTTGAAGTACCAGATGTGCGTGACGGGCGCGGCAAGCTCGATGTGGCCCATCCGCTCACGGCGCACCTTGGCGCGGGTCACCTCGACGCCGCAGCGCTCACAGATGATGCCCTTGAAGCGGACGCGCTTGTACTTGCCGCAGTAGCACTCCCAGTCCCGGGTGGGGCCGAAGATCTTCTCGCAGAAGAGCCCGTCCTTTTCCGGCTTGAGGGTGCGGTAGTTGATGGTCTCGGGCTTCTTGACCTCGCCGTGGCTCCACTGACGGATGTCGTCAGCGGTGGCCAGGCCGATCCGGAGCTCGTCGAAGAAGTTGACGTCGAGCACTATGCGTCAATCCCTCTCAGGGTCGTGAGTCTTTGGTCTGATACGGGGGCCTGGGGGTCGGCGGGGGCCTCAGTTGGCGAGGCCCCTGCCGGACTCCCGTCAGACCTCTTCGACGCTGCTCGGCTCGCGCCGGGACAGGTCGATGCCGAGCTCCTCCGCAGCGCGGAAGACGTCCTCGTCGGTGTCACGCATCTCGATGGACATACCGTCGCTGGACAGCACCTCCACGTTCAGGCAGAGCGACTGCATCTCCTTGATGAGGACCTTGAAGGACTCGGGGATGCCGGGCTCGGGGATGTTCTCGCCCTTGACGATGGCCTCGTAGACCTTCACGCGGCCGGTGACGTCGTCGGACTTGATGGTCAGCAGCTCCTGGAGGGCGTAGGCGGCGCCGTACGCCTCCAGCGCCCACACCTCCATCTCGCCGAACCGCTGGCCACCGAACTGGGCCTTACCGCCCAGCGGCTGCTGGGTGATCATCGAGTAGGGGCCGGTCGAACGGGCGTGCAGCTTGTCGTCGACCAGGTGGTGGAGCTTGAGGATGTACATGTAGCCGATGGAGATCGGGTCCGGGAACGGCTCACCGGAACGGCCGTCGAACAGCCGCGCCTTGCCGGTCGGCTGCACCAGGCGGTCGCCGTCGCGGTTCGGGATGGTGTGCTGGAGCAGACCCGCCAGCTCGTCCTCGCGGGCACCGTCGAAGACCGGGGTGGCGACGTTGGTGCGCGGGGCGACCTGGTCGGCACCGATGGCCTGGAGCCGCTGGGCCCAGTCGTCGGCGAGGCCGGAGACGTCCCAGCCGCGGCTGGCGAGCCAGCCGAGGTGGATCTCCAGGACCTGTCCCGGGTTCATTCGGGACGGGACGCCGAGCGGGTTGAGGATGATGTCGACCGGAGTTCCGTCCTCGAGGAACGGCATGTCCTCGATGGGAAGGATCTTCGAGATGACACCCTTGTTGCCGTGGCGGCCGGCGAGCTTGTCACCGTCGGTGATCTTGCGCTTCTGCGCGACGTAGACGCGGACCAGCTGGTTCACGCCCGGCGGCAGCTCGTCGCCCTCCTCGCGGTCGAAGACGCGCACACCGATGATCTTGCCGATCTCGCCGTGCGGCACCTTCAGCGAGGTGTCACGGACCTCACGGGCCTTCTCACCGAAGATCGCGCGGAGCAGGCGCTCCTCCGGCGTCAGCTCGGTCTCGCCCTTGGGCGTGACCTTGCCGACGAGGATGTCACCGGCGACGACCTCGGCACCGATCCGGATGATGCCGCGCTCGTCGAGGTCGGCGAGGACCTCCTCGGAGACGTTCGGGATGTCCCGGGTGATCTCCTCGGGGCCGAGCTTGGTGTCACGGGCGTCGACCTCGTGCTCCTCGATGTGGATCGAGGAGAGGACGTCGTCCTGCACGAGGCGCTGCGACAGGATGATCGCGTCCTCGTAGTTGTGACCCTCCCACGGCATGAACGCCACGAGCAGGTTCTTGCCCAGGGCCATCTCGCCGTTCTCGGTGGCCGGACCGTCGGCCAGGACCTGGCCCTCGATGATCCGGTCACCCTCGTCGACGATGACCTTCTGGTTGACCGAGGTGCCCTGGTTGGAGCGGGCGAACTTGGCCAGGCGGTACGTGATGTACGTGCCGTCGTCGTTGGCGGTGGTGATGTAGTCCGCGGAGACCTCCTGGACCACACCCGCCTTCTCGGCCTTGACCACGTCGCCGGCGTCGACGGCGGAGCGGTACTCCATGCCGGTGCCGACGAGCGGGGACTCGCTCTTGATCAGCGGCACGGCCTGCCGCATCATGTTCGCGCCCATGAGGGCACGGTTGGCGTCGTCGTGCTCGAGGAACGGGATCATGGCGGTCGCGACCGACACCATCTGGCGCGGCGAGACGTCCATGTAGTCCACGTCGTCACCGGCGACGTAGTCGACCTCGCCGCCACGACGGCGGACGAGCACCCGGGCCTCGGAGAAACGCATGTCGTCGTTGAGGCCGGCGTTGGCCTGCGCGATGACGAAGCGGTCCTCCTCGTCGGCGGTCAGGTAGTCCACCTCGTCGGTGACCTGGCCGTCGACGACCTTGCGGTACGGGGTCTCGACGAAACCGAACGCGTTGACGCGACCGTAGGAGGCGAGCGAGCCGATCAGACCGATGTTCGGGCCTTCGGGGGTCTCGATCGGGCACATACGGCCGTAGTGCGACGGGTGCACGTCACGGACCTCGAAGCCAGCCCGCTCACGGGAGAGACCACCCGGGCCAAGAGCCGACAGACGGCGCTTGTGGGTGAGACCCGACAGCGGGTTGTTCTGGTCCATGAACTGGGACAGCTGGCTGGTGCCGAAGAACTCCTTGATGGAGGCGACGACCGGCCGGATGTTGATCAGGGTCTGCGGCGTGATCGCCTCGACGTCCTGAGTCGTCATGCGCTCACGGACGACGCGCTCCATACGGGCCAGACCGGTGCGGACCTGGTTCTGGATGAGCTCGCCGACGCTGCGCAGACGACGGTTGCCGAAGTGGTCGATGTCGTCGGTCTCGACGACGATGCTCGTGCCGCTGTCACCGACCGTCTCGGTCTCGCCGGCGTGCAGCTTCACCAGGTACTTGATCGTCGAGATGACGTCCTCGACGGTCAGGACGCCCGCGTCCAGCGGAGCCTCCGCACCCAGCTTCTTGTTGACCTTGTAGCGGCCGACCTTGGCGAGGTCGTAGCGCTTGGGGTTGAAGTACAGGTTCTCCAGGAGCGTCTGCGCGGCCTCACGCGTGGGGGGCTCGCCCGGACGCAGCTTGCGGTAGATGTCGAGCAGCGCGTCGTCCTGGCCCTGGGTGTGGTCCTTCTCCAGGGTGGCGCGCATCGACTCGTACTCGCCGAACTCCTCGAGGATCTGCTCGGTGGTCCAGCCGAGCGCCTTCAGGAGGACGGTGACGGACTGCTTGCGCTTGCGGTCGATACGGACACCGACCATGTCGCGCTTGTCGATCTCCATCTCCAGCCAGGCACCCCGGGACGGGATGATCTTGGCGGAGAAGATGTCCTTGTCGGACGTCTTGTCGATGGAGGAGTCGAAGTAGACACCGGGCGAACGGACCAGCTGCGACACCACGACACGCTCGGTGCCGTTGATCACGAAGGTGCCCTTGTGCGTCATGAGCGGGAAGTCGCCCATGAAGACCGTCTGGGACTTGATCTCGCCGGTCTCGTTGTTGGTGAACTCGGCCGTGACGAAGAGCGGGGCGGCGTACGTGAAGTCGCGCTCCTTGCACTCGTCGATGCTGTTCTTCGGCGGCTCGAAGCGGTGGTCGCGGAACGTCAGCGACATCGACCCGGAGAAGTCCTCGATCGGGGAGATCTCCTCGAAGATCTCCTCCAGACCGGACTTGGTGGGGACGTCCTGACCGGACTCCAGAGCCTCCTCGACCCGACTCTGCCAGGCGGTGTTCCCGAGCAGCCAGTCAAAGCTCTCGGTCTGCAGCGCGAGCAGGTTGGGAACCTCGAGAGGCTCCTTGATCTTTGCAAAAGAGATGCGCAGCGGGGCAGTGCTGGCGCCGTTGTTCATATTCGCGTTCGAGGCAGTGCGCGAGGCGGCCAAGAGGGGGTCCTTCCGAGGGCTCGGACTCACTACGCGCTCCCCGGTCCCTTCCCGGACACAGAGACAGAAACCCCAGTTCAGAGGAGGTTCGGTCGTCGGCGTTCGGGTGAGGGCAGACCCCTGGTGACGGGCAGGGGAAGGCTAACAGGCAGCGCAAAGGGTCAGTGTAGCCACTTGGCACACTGATGTCCAGTCCCCATTTTCTGAGACCCTCTTCATCGTCAACGCCTGCGTCATGCCTGCCCTCAACGCACGTTGATACTGCCCTCTTCGTCGCCGATCCATGCCTCGGATTCGGACCGTTCTGGCGACGCGTCCTGAGAATTGCGCGCTGCGTGCGGTTCGTCAAGGCCCCTCTGCGCAAACCCGGTGCGCCGGAGACACGACGAAGATCACCATACCCCCCGCCGTCACAGGTGCAAGGCAACCGTGGTCGGCCTCCCGGGAACGCCGAAGAGCGACCACCCGGATGGATGATCGCTCTTCGCGGTCTGCGCGTTACAGCCCCCGAGGGGGTGTTTCAGCACACAGAGGTCTGCTCGACCTCAGAGGCCTTACTTGACCTCGACGGAGGCGCCGGCGCCCTTGAGGGACTCGGCGGCCTTCTCCGCGGCCTCCTTGGTGACCTTCTCGAGAACGGGCTTCGGGGCGCCGTCCACGAGGTCCTTGGCCTCCTTCAGACCGAGCGAGGTCAGCTCACGCACGACCTTGATGACCTGGATCTTCTTCTCGCCGGCGCCGGTGAGGACGACGTCGAACTCGTCCTGCTCCTCAGCGGCCTCGACCGGGGCGCCCGGGGCGGCGGGGCCCGCGACGGCGACCGCGGCGGCGGCGGTGACGTCGAACTTCTCCTCGAACGCCTTCACGAACTCGGAGAGCTGGATCAGGGTCATCGTCTCGAACTCGGCGAGCAGTTCGTCCTGGGTGAGAGCCACGATGGCTTTCCTTCCACTAATTCGGCTGGTGCCGGATGTACATGTCTGGCGGGCGTACGTTCGGCCCGCTACGACCTCTGCCTCAGGCGGGACGCCTCAGGCGGCGGTCATTTCGCGAGCCGAGTTACTCGGCACCGCCCTGCTCGTCCTGCTTGGCGCGAAGCGCGTCCACGGTGCGGACGAGCTTCGACGGGAGCGCCTGGAAGAGCTGTGCAGCCTGCGTCTGCTTGCCCTTCAGGGCGCCCGCCAGCTTGGCGAGCAGAACCTCGCGGGACTCGAGGTCCGCAAGCTTCTTGATCTCGTCGGCGGACAGCGCCTTGCCGTCAAGGACACCGCCCTTGATGACGAGGTTCGGGTTGTCCTTGGCGAAGTCACGAAGACCCTTCGCCGACGTCACCGGGTCACCGGTGATGAAGGCGACCGCCGTCGGACCGTTGAACAGGTCGTCGAGCGTCGAGATCCCGGCCTCGTTGGCCGCAATCTTGGTCAGCGTGTTCTTCACCACGGCGTACTGGGCGTCTTCACCGAGCGACCGGCGCAGCGTCTTGAGCTGCGCCACGGTGAGACCCCGGTACTCGGTCAGCACGGCGGCGTTCGAGCTACGGAACTGCTCCGTGAGCTCGGCCACCGCGGCAGCCTTGTCGGGCCTTGCCATAGAGCGTCGGCCTCCTTCCGGGTGATGAGGACCGCTCAGAAGGGGCTGAGGAAAACGAAACGCCCCGGCGCAGGCGCACGGGGCGTAGCTCGACCGAAGTCACACACGCGATGCATGCGTCTCCGGGAGCACTTCCACAGTCACCTGCGCGGGTCGTCCGCGGTTCAGCGGATCCTTCGGCCACCGCACACTCTTACGAGCACACGGCAACGACCAGCGGTCTTTGGCTTCTGTAGGAGAGTACGGGACCGGTCCGCTGTCGAGCAAATCGGCCCCGGTCGGTCACCGGCGGACCGAGGGACCGGTCCGGTGGGGGCAGGGCGCCACGGCAACGCGCCCTGAAGGGGCGCGGGGCCGTATCAATGTGCGGCTGCCGCCGCGCGGGCGCGACCAGCCCCCGCCGACCGTCAGCCGAACAGCCGCCGCTCCGTCCTCCCCGGGAGTCAGCCCGGTGGCTCAGGAGGTCAGGCCGCTCGCGCCCTGCGTCTTGAGCAGCGTCTTGAAGTCCGCGGTGTCGCCGGCCGGAGGCTTCTGCGCGCTGACCTGCACGCCGTAGTCGCTGTAGTGCGCGGTCTGGGTCATCGTGCCGTTCGCCGTGTCGGCCTTCTCGGTCTTCTTGACCAGCAGGTTCTGGGCGTTGACCCAGATGTCGACGGTCTCGGTGCTGACACCGGCCTGGGTGAGCTGCTTCTTCAGGCCGGCCAGCTGGCTCGCCGTGAGGCTGCTGCTCTGCCCGGCCAGGTCGGCCACGTTCACCGTGCCCGCGTAGTGGGTGGTGGCCTGGCCGTCGACCTTCTCCTCGCCGACCTTCTTCACGTCGCCGGAGGCCAGCAGCATCTGCACGGACTTGTTGGGCGTGGTGTTCTGCATCTGGTCCTTGAGCAGCGCGCCCGAACCGCCGGCGACGGAGGCCAGGTCGCCGTACCCGTACCGGATCCAGTGCTTGCCGCCGGTCTGCGCGGCGAACGTGTCGCTCATCTTCGCGTAGTAGGCGTCGGGCAGATAGCGGGCCTCCATCGACGTCGTACCGAGCCGGCGCATCAGCTCGGCGGTGCTGCCGCCGGTGTAGGTGATGGTGACCGTGCCGGATATGCCGTCTTCCCAGGAGAGGCTGCCGTTCGTCGTCATGGACAGCAGGGAGCCCATGGTCGTGGTGGAGCGGACCCGGGCGGAGTCTGCGCTGTCGGTGGACTTCTCCGCGGAGCGCAGCGCGGCGACGGGGCTGACCCGGGTCGCGGCGCGGGCACCGGCCCGGTCCTCCTTGCCGGCGCCTCCCGAGCTTCCCGAACCGCCCGCGGAGCTGCAGGCGGTCACCCCGGTCAGCACGGCCACCACCGCGATCGAGACGGCCGTACGACGTAACTGCCTGCTCTTCATCCCGCCCACCCCCATGAAGGTCCCGTACCCCGACGCTAACCCAGGGCACTGACAGCGCGCCGGGAGTCGCCCAAACAGCAGGACGGGCCCCGCAGACCTTTCGGTTGCGGGGCCCGTCCTGGTGGTGTCGCGTCCCTGACGCGGCTACCGGACCGAGCGCGGGGCTCAGACGGCGGCCGGGTCCTCCTCGACGAGGAGGTTGCGGGTGCGGTTCGAGTCGACCGGGATACCGGGGCCCATCGTGGTGCTGATGGCGGCCTTCTTGATGTAGCGGCCCTTGGCGGCGGACGGCTTCAGACGGAGGATCTCCTCCAGCGCGGCGCCGTAGTTCTCCACCAGCTTGTCGTCCTCGAAGGACGTCTTGCCGATGATGAAGTGCAGGTTCGAGTGCTTGTCGACGCGGAACTCGATCTTGCCGCCCTTGATCTCGGTCACAGCCTTGGCGGTGTCCGGGGTGACGGTGCCGGTCTTCGGGTTCGGCATCAGACCACGCGGGCCGAGGACGCGGCCGAGGCGGCCGACCTTGCCCATGAGGTCCGGGGTGGCGACGACGGCGTCGAAGTCCAGACGGCCCTTCGACACCTCGTCGATCAGTTCGTCGGCGCCGACGATGTCGGCGCCCGCGGCACGCGCGGCCTCGGCACGGTCACCGGTCGCGAAGACCAGGACCCGGGCGGTCTTGCCGGTGCCGTGCGGGAGGTTCACGGTGCCACGGACCATCTGGTCGGCCTTGCGCGGGTCGACACCCAGGCGGAAGGCGACCTCGACGGTGCCGTCGAACTTGGTCGTGGAGGTCTCCTTGGCGAGACGGACGGCCTCGAGCGGGGCGTACAGCTTCTCCCGGTCGATCTTCTCGTCCGCAGCGCGAAGGGCCTTGCTGCGCTTGCTCACAACTTGCTCCTGTGTGTTCTGAAGGAGTCGTGGTGTACGGGCCGAGCAGGCCCTACCACGGTGGTTCTACGAAGGTGGGGTTCAGCCCTCGACCGTGATGCCCATGGAGCGGGCGGTGCCGGCGATGATCTTCGACGCGGCGTCCAGGTCGTTGGCGTTGAGGTCGGGCAGCTTGGTCTGGGCGATCTCGCGGACCTGCGCCTCGGTGATCTTGGCGACCTTGGTCTTGTGCGGCTCGCCGGAGCCCTTCTCGACACCAGCGGCCTTGAGGATCATCTTGGCGGCCGGCGGGGTCTTGGTGACGAAGGTGAAGGAACGGTCCTCGTAGACCGTGATCTCCACCGGGATGACCCAACCGCGCTGCGACTCGGTCGCGGCGTTGTAGGCCTTGCAGAACTCCATGATGTTGACGCCGTGCTGACCGAGCGCGGGGCCGACCGGCGGGGCCGGGTTCGCCGCACCGGCGTTGATCTGGAGCTTGATGAGCCCCGTGACCTTCTTCTTCTTGGGAGGCATAGCTCTCCGGGTCCTTTCATTTCGGGTCCTGCCTGCGCGAGGGGACCAACCCGAACGCAGGCATACCGCACAACGATAACGGGTATAGATGCGCGGCCAAAAACGAAGCAGGTCAGACGGCCCGCTTGAGGCCAACCTGACCTGACTCACCTAAGGGGCGCGGGGAACTGCGCGATCAGCCCCCACGCACCCGCAGCCGACGAACGACCGATTCAGTTCTTCTGAATCTGATCGAACGAAAGCTCGACAGGCGTCTCACGCCCGAAGATCTCCACCAGACCCTTGACCTTCTTGGAGTCCGGGTTGATCTCGTTGATCGTCGCCTGCAGCGTGGCGAACGGACCGTCGGTCACCGTCACCGAGTCGCCCACCTCGAAGTCCAGCACCTGGACCTCGACCTTGCGCTGCGGCACCGGCTTGCCCTCGGCCTCCGCCGCCTCGCGTGCCGCCTTCTCCTCGGCCTCCGGCGCGAGCATCTTGACGATCTCGTCCAGGGTCAGCGGGTAGGGGTCGTACGCGTTGCCGACGAAGCCGGTGACGCCGGGGGTGTTGCGGACGACACCCCAGGACTCGTTGGTCAGGTCCATACGGACGAGCACATAACCGGGCAGCTTGTTCTGCTTGATGGTCTTGCGGTCGCCGTTCTTGATCTGGACGACCTCTTCCTGCGGCACCTCGGCCTGGAAGATGTAGTCCTCGACGTTCAGCGAGACGGCGCGCTGCTCCAGGTTGGTCTTCACGCGGTTCTCGTAGCCGGCGTACGTGTGGATGACGTACCACTCACCGGGGAGCAGGCGCAGCTCCTCACGGAGCGCCTGGACGGGGTCGACCGGCTCGGCGGGCTCTTCCTCGACGAGCTCGTCCTCGACGGCCCGGTCTTCCGCGTCCTCGTCCTCGACGTCCTCGACGTCTTCGTCCTCGACGTGGACCGCGGCCTCCTCGGCCGGCTCCCCCAGTTCGGCCTCGGCAGCCTCGAACTCGTCCTGCTCGTCCGCGCCCTCGACGATGTCCAGCTCGTCTTCGACGGCCTCTTCGGGCTCGACGGCCTCGACGGCGTCGTTCAGGTTCGGGTCAGACACGATGGCTGCTTCTTCCTGGATACATAGGGGTGGAACATGCGAAAACGGGCGCCGGTACCACGGCGCCCTTCGCTCTGTGCTCAGCCGAAGACGTACTTGGCCGCGTGGTTGAGTCCATAGTCAATCACGGTCACCAGAGCGATCATGATGGCGACGAAGAAGATCACCACGGTGGTGTACGAGGTCAGCTGGTTACGAGTCGGCCAGACGACCTTGCGGAGTTCCGCGATGATCTGGCGGTAGAAGGTAGCGAGGCGCTTCAGCGGGCCCTTCTTGGCACGCTTGCCACCCTTGCGGCCCTTCTTCTTGGACTCCTGCACCTCATCGGCATCAGGCGTGTCGATGGAGCCCACGGCGTCCGTCATTCTTCCTCACCTGGTCCCGGGTCATGGCCGTGCCGCGCCCGGTTTCTGGAGCCGCACGGCGGTGCAATACTTGTACGTACATGCGCACACATCCTGGCGGTGTGTGTAGCAGGGCCGGAGGGACTTGAACCCCCAACCGCCGGTTTTGGAGACCGGTGCTCTACCAATTGAGCTACGACCCTTTGTGTGCTCCCCAACGTACCGCATCCGGCCGGGTGCTCGGTGTGCACCCGCTCAGGCACGGCTGTCGAAGGCCAACGAGGTGAGAGTGTACGTGGTCCGCGGCGCCGCGTCGAACAGAAAGTGGCAGTCGGGGCGGCCGTACGGAAGATCGTCCTGGCCGGGGGCCGGATCCGCACGCTTGTTCATGGTTCGGCCCGTACTTGTTCAGTCTGTGAAACCGGCGTGCCGGGCAGGTTTCCGGTCTGAAACGATGGGCCCCATGAGCGCTGCAACCCCTCCCACCGAGCGCCGGGTCTCCGCCCGAGTCGGCGCGATCTCCGAGTCCGCCACCCTCGCCGTGGACGCCAAGGCCAAGGCCCTCAAGGCCGCCGGGCGCCCGGTGATCGGCTTCGGCGCCGGTGAGCCCGACTTCCCGACCCCGGACTACATCGTCGAAGCCGCCATCGAGGCCTGCAAGAACCCGAAGTACCACCGCTACACCCCGGCCGGCGGTCTGCCCGAGCTGAAGACCGCGATCACCGCGAAGACGCTGCGCGACTCCGGCTACGAGGTGGACGCCTCCCAGGTCCTCGTCACCAACGGCGGCAAGCAGGCCATCTACGAGGCCTTCGCCGCGATCCTCGACCCGGGCGACGAGGTCATCGTCCCCGCCCCGTACTGGACGACCTACCCGGAGTCCATCCGCCTGGCCGGCGGTGTCCCGGTCGAGGTCGTCGCGGACGAGACCACCGGCTACCGCGTCTCCGTGGAGCAGTTGGAGGCGGCCCGCACCGAGAAGACGAAGGTCGTGCTCTTCGTCTCCCCGTCCAACCCGACCGGCGCGGTCTACAGCGAGGCCGAGACCGAGGCGATCGGCCGCTGGGCCGTGGAGCACGGTCTGTGGGTCCTCACGGACGAGATCTACGAGCACCTGGTCTACGGCGACGCGAAGTTCACCTCGCTGCCGGCGATCCTGCCCGAGCTCCGCGACAAGTGCATCGTGGTCAACGGTGTGGCGAAGACGTACGCCATGACCGGCTGGCGGGTGGGCTGGGTCATCGGCCCCAAGGACGTCGTCAAGGCGGCCACCAACCTCCAGTCGCACGCCACGTCCAACGTCTCCAACGTGGCGCAGGTCGCCGCCCTGGCCGCCGTCTCCGGCGACCTGGAGGCCGTGGCGAAGATGCGCGAGGCCTTCGACCGGCGCCGCCAGACGATCGTGCGGATGCTCAACGAGATCGACGGCGTGTTCTGCCCGGAACCCGAGGGTGCGTTCTACGCGTACCCGTCGGTCAAGGCGCTGCTCGGCAAGGAGATCCGCGGCAGGCGCCCGGACTCCTCGGTGGAGCTGGCCGAGCTGATCCTGGAGGAGGCCGAGGTCGCGGTCGTCCCCGGCGAGGCCTTCGGCACACCCGGCTACCTGCGCCTTTCGTACGCGCTGGGTGACGAGGACCTCGTCGAGGGCGTGAGCCGGATGCAGAAGCTCCTGTCGGAAGCCAAGGACTGACGTCCGCCACAGAACACGCTCCACGCGCGCGTACGGGCCGTCTCCCTCCGGGGAGGCGGCCCGTTCTCGTGTCCGGTCCTCGGTGCGCTCTCGTGTGCGAGCAAGGCCACTAACGGGGAATCCGCTACCGGTACGGCGGCTGCGTACGGCAGGATCCTGGAATGGAGCACGTACGTGATGTCTCTGAGCTGCCGAAAGCTCATCTGCATCTGCACTTCACCGGTTCGATGCGGCCGGGAACCGTCCTGGAACTGGCCGACAAGTACGGTGTACGCCTCCCCGAGGCGCTGACCGACGCCCTGACCAGCGGGGAGCCACCGAGACTACGGGCCACCGACGAACGGGGCTGGTTCCGCTTCCAGCGGCTGTACGACGCCGCGCGCTCCTGCCTGAGAGAGCCCGAGGACATCCGGCGGCTGGTGCGGGAGGCCGCCGAGGAGGATCTCAAGGACGGTTCGGGCTGGCTGGAGATCCAGGTGGACCCGACGTCGTACGCCCCGCGGCTGGGCGGCCTGATCCCGGCCCTGGAGATCATCCTGGACGCGGTTGAGACGACCTCCCGGGAGACCGGCCTCGGCATGCGCGTCCTGGTGGCCGCGAACCGCATGAAGCACCCCTTGGACGCACGCACGCTGGCCCGGCTCGCCGTCCGGTTCGCGGACCGGGGCGTGGTCGGCTTCGGGCTGTCGAACGACGAGCGGCGGGGCATGGCGCGGGACTTCGACCGGGCGTTCCACATCGCGCGCGAGGGCGGCCTGCTGGCGGCCCCGCACGGCGGCGAGCTGACCGGCCCCGCGTCGGTGCGGGACTGCCTGGATGACCTGCACGCCACCCGGATCGGGCACGGCGTGCGGGCGGCGGAGGACCCGAGGCTGCTCAAGCGCCTGGCGGACCGGGAGATCACCTGCGAGGTGTGCCCGGCCTCCAACGTGGCCCTGGGCGTCTACGAGAAGCCCGAGGACGTCCCGTTGCGCACCCTCTTCGAGGCGGGCGTCCCGATGGCCCTGGGCGCCGACGACCCGCTCCTGTTCGGCTCCCGGCTGGCCGCGCAGTACGACATCGCGCGCGTGCACCACGCCTTCACGGACGCCGAACTGGCGGAACTGGCCCGCCAGTCGGTCCGGGGCTCGGCGGCACCGGAGGACGTGAAGGCCAAGCTCCTCGCGGACATCGACGCCTGGCTCGTCGCCCCGGTGTCCTGATCGGGGTCTTCGTCGCCGGAGTCTTCGTCTTCGTAGTCCTCGTCGGAGTCGTCAGGGCCTTCGGAAGTGGGCGTACGGCGGATACGCCTTGAAGCAGACCAGCACCTCGACGGGGTGCCCGCCGCCCGGCGGCTGCTCGAGCCCCCACAGTCCCGACACGAGCGCCGTTCCTCCCTCGGGCACGTCCTTCTGGCGCGGCCCCCAGCCGGCCGCGTAGGCCAGGGACATGGCGGCCTCGGCGAAGACGTACCGGCTGCCGAAGAGGAAGAGCGTGTTCGCGTGGGTGGTGTGCCGTAACTCGTCCCGGTGGTCGGCGCGCCCCTGCCGGGCGCGCCAGACGGCCGCGTCCCGCGCGGCGCGCGCCTCGTCGGTACGGACGGTGAGCGGGGTGCCCTGCCGCAGCCGCTGGCGCAGCTCGGGCCACTGGGCGGCGCGCAGTCCGAGTGTGTGATGGACCAGGACGAGGTCGATGAGGAGACCCTGCCCCTCTTCCGGCGGTACTCCCTCCCGCAGTGGCACATGGACGATCGTGTGCCGTGAGCGGGCGGCGAACGCGAGCAGTCCGGCGAGCCGGTTGAGCCCGTCGTGGTCGCCCGTGAGCGTGCCGATCGGCGAGGGTGCGCGCAGTGAGGTGTGGCGCAGCGGCTGCCGGGGCTGGACTATCCGGTGTTCGTGGGGGCCGGTGCAGGGCCGGAACTCGCGCAGTCTCAGCCGCATGCGGGATGCCTCATGGCATCAGGGTCACGGGTGGGCGGGGTCCTCGGCAACGGAGATTCCGCTCAGCAGGGTGCGGGCGAGCCGGGCGGCGAACGGGTCCACCGGCGGGCGCTCGCCGGTCGAGGTCGCGTCGTAGGCGAAGACGCGCTGGACGCAGGCGCCGAGCAGCAGGGCGGCGGCGGCGGAGGTGTCGGCGTCGGGGCGGATCCGGCCGACGCTCTGTTCGGCGCGCAGATAGGCGTCCAGGGCCTCGACCGGGACGTGCGGCCCCGCGCCGATGGTGCGCAGCTTGTCATCGAGCTTCCGCTTGAGCTGCCGTTCGGCGTACAGGGACGCGGCGATCGGGAAGCTCTCCTCGTAGAAGAGGGCGGCCTGCCGGGCGATCCGGGTGAGGTTCTCCTCCAGGGTGCCCCGGCCGGGCTCGACGGTCAGCTCGCCCAGCAGCGGGACGAGCTGCGGCAGCCGTTCGGCGAGCACGTGCACGAACAGCTCTTCCTTGCTGGGGAAGTACTTGTAGAGGGCCGCCTCGGAGCAGCCGGCCACCCGGGCCATCTCCTTGGTGGTGGCGCGGGCCAGCCCGACGGTGAGCATCAGCTCGTGAGCGGCGTCGAGGATGCGGACGCGGGCCGGTTTCTGCTGCATGACGCCCAAGGATCACATGCCCTTTCCAGCGGGTGCGACGGATGCCCCGAAGAGGCTTGACGGGTGGGTGAGTACTTACCCACTCTAGAGACGAACAGTGGGTGAGTGAATACTCACCCACCCTCGGAGCCTGAACACACGGGAGCAGTCATGCATCTCACCGTCTTCGGTGCGACCGGCGGGATCGGCCGGGAGATCGTCCGCCAGGCGCTGGCGTCCGGCCATCGGGTCACGGCGGTCGTCCGCGACCCCGCCCGGCTGACCGTGACCGGCCGCGGCCTGAAGGTCGTCCGCGCGGACCTCACCGACCCCGAGTCGGTCCGCCCGGCGGTCACGGGCCGGGACGCGGTCCTGTCCGGTCTGGGCCCGCGCGGCCGCAAGGACGCCGGGGTCGCCGCCCGCCTGACCCGCACGGTGCTGGCCGCCATGCAGGCGGAGGGCGTACGGCGGCTCGTGGTGGTCAGCGCGGCACCGGTGGGCCCGGAACCGGAGGACGGCGTCGCCGACCGCGCGGCACGCGCCCTGGTCGGCAGGATCCTCAAGCCGGTCTACGACGACCTGCGCGAGATGGAGGCGGAGCTGTCCCGTAGCGGCACCGACTGGACGTCGGTGCGCCCGCCCCGCCTCCAGAACAAGCCCCTCACCGGCTCCTACCGCACGGTGATCGGCGGTTTCCCGCCGAAAGGCCGCTTCATCGCGCGGGCGGACGTGGCCCACGCGATGCTGACGATGATCGAGGACGAGGGGACGGTCAAGCAGGGGGTGGGGCTCGCGTACTGAGCCTCTGCCTCTCCGGAGGCTCACAACCTCTGCCTCTCCAGAGGCTGACAACCACTGCGGCTCTAGGTGTACTCGGTCATGACTTTGGTGACAGGCGGCTGATCGGGGGCTGGCCTGCGAGCGCAGTGTGTCGGCGTCGAGTGTTGTAGAAGGTCAG